>JBEIHT010000087.1:0-10028 GCA_040381155.1 Aphanothece sp. | reverse complement strand
CTCTCGGTGGGAGACGGCGACACCCTCCGGGTTCAGGCAGGGGGGCGATCCATCACCATCCGCCTGGCCTGCATCGATGCCCCAGAGACTGCCCAGGCCCCATGGGGTCAGCAGTCACGCGCCTATCTGATGCAGCGCCTGCCGCGGGGCCGTGAGGTGAGCATCCACCCCCACAGCACCGACCGCTATGGCCGCACGGTGGCGGAGGTGATCAGCGACATCAACATCGGTCTTGTGATGGTGGAGGACGGCCAGGCCTTTGCCTACCGGCGCTACCTCAGCGGCTGTGATGCCAAGGAATACCTCGATGCCGAGTTCCGGGCCAGCCGGCATCGCTACGGGGTCTGGCAGGTGGAAGGCGGCATCATCCTCCCCTGGGAGTTCCGCCGCCAGAACGCTGCCGCACGAATCCCCGATGGCACCACCCCCGGGGGCCGCCGCTACCACTGCCAGGAGATCGGCTCCTATGCCCACGCCCAGGAACTGCTGCGCCAGGGCCACACCTATCTCGACAGCAACGGCGACGGGGAGGCCTGCGAGTCGCTGCGCCACTGATCGGCCATCAGCCCTCCACCTTCACGGTCACGGTGAGCAGGCCATCGCGGTAGACGGCCTGGAGCTGCTCGCGCTCGATCGCGACCGGGAAGCGGAGGCTGGCTGCTCGAGGGGGCCGAGATGGTGGATGCGTTCGGGGTGCTCTGCGACGCCCTGCTGCTGCATGCTGTCAGCGCGAGCGATCCTCACCGGCATCGAGCAGCCGGTCGATCTGATCGAGGGCCTCATCGAGCGGGGCGATCGCGTCCGCCACTGCGGCATCGCTGGCGTCGCTACTGGGCCACTGGGCATCCACCTGCTGCTGCAGATGCCGCAGCCCGCCATCGATCCGTTCCAGGCGGGTGGAGAGAGCCAGCAGCCTGGCCTCGCGTGTGTCCATGCCGAAACGGGCCGCCTCCAGGTTGCGGGTCAGCTGGTCCACGAGCTGGTGCCGCTCGCGTCGCAGCGTCGGCGAGGTCTCCCGGCGCAGCTCCTCCCGTGCGCGGCTGAGGCGTGCCTGCAGATCCTCCGCTGAAAGCAGGATCCCACCACCGGATTCCAGCAGCGGACGGCGCTGATGGATGCGCTCCGGCAGCAGCCGCAGGCGTTCACAGCACAGCTGCACCATGCCGAGAGCCTCCAGGTGATCTGGATCCTGGAAGCGGGCCATCGCTTCACCGCTTACCAGATCACTCTGGAGCGCCAGCTGGTTGGCACGCTGCAGTGCCGCCTCGATGCTCTCGCGCACGCGTCTGTCGCGCAGCCGTTCCCCGCGGCTGGCCTGTTGAGCGCGAAGCATCGCCAGGCCAGCCGCAGCGATCACACCCACCAGCAGGGCCAGCGGCAGCCCGAGCGGGGTGAGCCGCACCAGCAGCACCAGCAGCAACCCGGCCGCCGCCATGGCCAGCGGGTCATCAAGCGGGTTGGCCCAGGCGGATGGCAGGCGCGACATCAGAAGGCCAGCTGCAGTTGTTCCATGCGCTTCAGGATGCTGTCGGGCGTCCCCTCCACAAACACGCCACCATTGCTCTCGGCGATCCGGCGGAGGGCATCGGCGTTGTATTCGCCGCTGCTGCCGTAGCCGATCGTGAACACGCCGATGCGGTCGTCACTGGCGAAACCGCTGCGGCGCAGTTCGGCTTCGAGGGCCTGCAGCGACAGCCTGGAGCCGGAATCATTGCCATCGGTGAGCACCACCACGGCCAGGATCTCGCCTGGTCTGCGGGTGCGGCGCAGCCAGTTGCGTCCCGCTTCCACCGCGTCGTACAGGCGGGTACCACCCTCGGCGGTCAGGCCGCTCACGAAGGTCATCGCCTTCGCCGCATCGGCAGAGCCACCGCGCAGCTCCACCGGCTCGCGCACGCTGCTGTCGAAATCGATCAGGCCAAGAACATCGCGCGGTCCTATCTGGGCCAGATAGGCCTGCAGGCTGCGCTGGGCGGAGGGCAGTTTGTCCCCCTTCATCGAGCCGGAGCTGTCCACCACCAGGGCCACGCGTGATGGCTTCTTCACCTGGTTGCGCCAACTGGTGATGATCGCCTCCACCACCGCGGGGCTGGGTGCCCGCAGGGAGTCGTACACGGCCCGGGGATCAGCGCCGTAGGCGGCGGTGATCCGGCTCATCGGCACCGCTGGATTGGCGGGTCGCAGCCCCTGATCGGCGGCGATGCGCTGCAGCGCCGGCTGTTGCAGCCGCTCGATCAACAGCGCCGCGGCCTGCCGCTCCTGAGCCGACACCCAGGGCGCCGTGGGCAGGATCGCGCGCATGGTGCTCGAGTAGGTGGCGCGGGGATAGACGGCCACCAGAGCCTCCTGGCCTGGTTCGCGGCGGCCGTTGGCGGCCACCACCGACGACTCATACACCGAGGCCACCGAGGCCCAGAACACGCCGTTGCGCTGCATCGTGCGCGCCAGTTCATCCGTGGAGCTGCCGTAGCGGGTCACATGCTTTTGGATGGCGGCCACGGCGGCGGCGTGGGCCTTCACATCCGTGAGGGTCAGCTGCTCGGGCCGCTTGCCGGACACTTCGGCAACCATGGCCACCAGCGTCTGCAGCCCTGAATTGGAGCGGGTGGGCGCGGTCTGCACGAAGCGGATCGGCTGCGGCGGAGCGGCGGGATCGAGCTGCTGATGGTTGTCGGCACGGGCCAGGGCCAGGAAGGGCTGCGGCCGCTGCAGCCCCTTCACCAGGGCAGGGGTGGTCATCAGCACCATCGGGCTGCTGGCCAGAGCCGGTGCATCGGCGCTGGGGGGAATCAGCGATCGCCCGGGGGCAATGGCCTGCAGGCGATGGCGCAGCAGCTCCTGGTAGATCTCGCCATCGACCGACACCAGGGTGGGGATCGCGGGATCATCCGCACGGCCACCCCCCTGCAGCACGGCACGGGCGTGGCCCTCCATCTCGCTGACGACATCCCCGCTGCCGCTGGAGCGGCAGCGCAACAGCACGCGGGTGCCATCGGGAAGGCGCGGCGGATCGCGCTCGATGACGGCGGCCGCTTCCTTGCAGAACCCGCCCAGGGCACTGCCCACCAGCATCGTGATCTCGAGGCTCGGCCCGGACAGCTGGCCGCAGCCCGTCAGCAGCGGCAGGAGTGCCAGAGGCGCCAGCGCGCCGGCCATCAGCCGTGCCATGGGAAAGGCCTCGCATCGCTCCTATTGTGCGACGGCCGGCAGCCTGCCGCAGCCGATCCTCTCCACCTGGCCTCCCGCGGTGTCCGTGATCACCCGCCGCCGAGCCCTGTCCCTCGGCATCGCCGCAGCGGCCCTTGCGCTCGCATCAGCGCCTCTACCAGGTCTGCGCCGCCCTCTTCTGGTGGCGGTGGGCTCCGAGCTGGAGCAGCCGCTGCAGCAACTCGAGCCGCTGTTTGAGCGCCGTCATCCCGGCATCGACCTGCGCTGGCAGGTGCAGGGCGCCCAGGACATGGTGAATCAGAACCTGGAGGGCAGTCGCGATCGAGCCCGGGTGCTGATCCCCTCCAACCGGGAGCAGCTGCGGGCGTTCCAGGCAGCGCTGGCGGCGCAGGGGGAGCCGGCCCCATTCAGCGGGGCGCCGCAACCGATCGCCCGCACCCTGCTGGTGGCGGTGGTGTGGCCCGATCGCGGCGCGCGGCTGTTCCCAGATGGTCGCTTCTCATGGAGGCGCCTGAAACAGGCCGCTGCGGCTGGCCAGTGGTCAGCCCTGGGGGGGCCTGAGGCCTGGGGCAGCGTCGACCTGCGCAGCACCGATCCACTGCGCTCCAATTCGGGCCAGATGACGCTGGCGCTCTGGAGCCGGGATCTGCCGGGGGCTGCGTCGGTGGCGGTGCTGAAACGGGCCGTCTACCGACCTGCCCGCTCCACCGACATCCTGCTGCGGGAGTTCATCAGCGGCGGCCGCAACGATGGCGACATCGCCATGGTCTACGAAGCGGCGGCGCTGATGCGTTCGGCCGAGGCGCAGCAGCGCTGGCCTGGGGGCTACCGCCTGATGGTGCCCGACCCCACCATCGAGATGGTGCTGGCGGCGGCGGTGCTGCGGGGTGAGGCCATGGGGCGCCAGGCCGATGGCGAGCGCTTCGTGGGCTTCCTCGCTGGCGCGGAAGCTCAGGCGGTGCTCAGGACCCTCGGCTTCCGTGGCCTGGATGGGAGGGGCGGCAGCCCGGCCGCGAACCGGGTGCGGCGCCTGCCCCCTCCCGACCGGGCCCAGCTGGACGACCTGCTGCGCCTCTGGCAGCAGGCGATTTGAGGCCCAGCCCTGGGGTTGAACCCGCCCTGTTGGCCGCGCTCTCGCCCGCGCTCAGGCGTGAACAACTGAAGGGTGTTGATCGGTGGCTTGCAGATGGCGTCAGGCGTGTCAATCGACATCCGCTTTTGGTCCTCACTCGCCATGGGAATGGCCGTGGCCTTCAGCTCGCCTGCTGAAGCTGGCGCGGCGGCGGGGGCAAGTGGTTGCTGACCAGAAAGGCGGCCGCCACGAGAGCAGTGGAGGTCAACAGGCAGGCCTGCATGCCGCCCACCAGGAACATGGCCCCGGACAGCAGCGTGCCCACCAGCCGGCCGGCAGCATTGGCCATGTAATAGAAGCCCACATTGAGGCTCACCGCTTCGGCATCGGAATAGGCCAGGATCATGTAGCTGTGGATCGAGGAATTCAAGGCGAAGACCACCCCGAATGCCGCCAGGCCCACCACCACCGCCACACCGGGCTGGCCCACCTCACGCCAGAGGGAGATGGCGATCAACGCGGGGACGGCCGTCAGCACGGCACTCCAGAACTTCACCGCAGCCACGCCGGGTGGTGCGCTCTGCCCCCAGGCCCGGCGCAGAGCCGGCACTGAACCCTGCACGATCCCGTAGCCGATCACCCACAGGCCCATGAAGCCGCCCACTTCCCAGAAGCGCCAGCCCAGGGCGGCCTCAAGGAACACCGGGAGCGCCACCACGAACCACACGTCGCGGGCGCCGAACAGAAAGAAGCGCGCCAGTGACAGCACGTTGATGCCCTTGCTCTTGGAGAACAGCGCACGGAAAGCAGGTTTCTGCTTCATCCGGCCCATGTCCGCCGGAAGCACCAGGGTTCCGAAGAAGGCCAGCAGCAGGCCGACGGCCATCACCGCCACGGCCGCGTTGAAGCCGATCGTGGTGAGCAGCACGCCGCCCAGGAAAAACCCCACCCCCTTGAGGGCATTCTTGGAGCCGGTGAGGAGTGCCACCCAGCGGAACAGCTGCTGCTCCCCCTTGTTTTGATCGTCCGGGGTTTCGGGCACCACGGTCTTGATGGCGCTCTTGGCGCTCATCTTGTTGAGATCCTTGGCGATGCCGCTGAGCGCCTGGGCCACCATCACGTAGGCCACGCTCCACCACTTCGGCCAGCTGTCCGCCACGGGGATCAGCAGCAGCAGCGCTGCCACCTGCAGCAGGGTGCCGCTCCAGAGGGTGAGGCGCAGGCCGAATCGCCCGCCGAGCCAGCCGCCGTAGAGGTTCGTGAGGATCCCGAAGAACTCGTAGAACAGAAACAGCAGGGCGATCTCGAGGGTGCTGTAACCAAGTGCATGGAAGTGGAACACCACCAGCATGCGCAGGGCGCCATCGGTGAGGGTGAAGGCCCAGTAGTTGGCCGTGACGACCATGTACTGCTGTAGGGCCGACAACCTGAGTGTGCTGCTCATGGTCCCGCCTCAGCGCTGATCCAGCAGAGCGACATGGCTCACCAGATCGGCCATGCGAGAGCTGTAGCCCCACTCGTTGTCGTACCAGGCGTAGACCTTGAGCTGGGTGCCGTTCACCACCATGGTGGAGAGGCCATCGACGATGGCGCTGCGGGGATCGTTGACATAATCCACCGACACCAGCGGCCGGGTTTCGTAGCCGAGGATCCCCTGGAGGGAACCGTTGGCAGCCTCCTCGAAGGCCCGGTTCACCTCCTCCACCGTGACGGAGCGCTTCAGCTCGAACACCGCATCGGTGAGTGAGGCATTGAGCAGCGGTACGCGCACGGCATGGCCGTTGAGGCGGCCCTGCAGTTCGGGGAAGATCATCCCGATCGCCTTGGCGGAGCCGGTGGTGGTGGGGATCAGGCTCTGCATGCAGGAGCGGGCCCGGCGCAGGTCGCTCTTGAAGCCATCCACCACCACCTGGGTGTTGGTCACATCGTGCAGGGTGGTGATCGAGCCGTGCACGATCCCGAAGGTTTCGTGCACCACCTTCACCACAGGCGCCAGACAGTTGGTGGTGCAGGAGGCGGCGGTGATCAGCTTGTGCTGACCGGGGTCATAGAGGTGGTGGTTGATGCCGAAGACGATGTTCAGGGCCTCGACGCCGGCGATCTCTCCCTTCACGGGGCAGGCCACCACCACACGCTCCAGGCCCACCTGATCGAAATAGGGCTGCAGGGTGTCCGGTGACTTGAACTTGCCGCTGCATTCGAGCACCATCTCCACGCCGGCCTGGCGCCAGGGCACGGCGGTGGGGTCTTTCGCCTGGGTGTAACTCACAGGCGTGGTGCCCACGAAGAAACCACGGGTATTCGCTTGAACAGCCTGGTGCCAGCGGCCATGCACCGAGTCAAACGCCAGCAGATGGGCGGCGGTGTGGGCATCGCCGGCCGAGTCGTTGACGTGGACCAGTTCGATCCCAGGCCGCCCCCAGAGAGCACGGAAAACCAGGCGGCCGATGCGGCCGAAACCATTGATGCCGATTTTCATGGACTGGGAAGCGGAAGCGCCGGCCAACGGCGAAACCATAGATCAACTAGGGTTGATGGACCGGGTGTTCCCCGTCACACCGTCCTCGCCTCGGTGCTGTCGCTTCTCGATCGCAGGCCCCTTCGCCGACAGACTCGTGCGGTCAGCTCCAGTCCAGGCCATCGTGGAAGCCACTGCCGCACCTCCATCCCCAGCGGGGCCACTGGCTTCCGATCAGGTGCAGCAGCTGTTGCGCGCCCTGGCCGAACCAATCCGCCTCCAGGTTGTACAAGCCCTACAGCACGGTGAGCGCTGTGTCTGTGACCTCACTGGCGATCTGGATCTGGCCCAGTCGAAACTGTCGTTTCATCTCAAGGTGCTCAAGCAGGCGGGCCTGATCAGCGCCCGCCAGGAGGGTCGCTGGATCTACTACCGCCTGGAGCCCTCCGCCCTGCTGCTGCTGCGCGACTGGCTGGGCCACCTGGCCGCCGCCTGTCAGTCCCCAGCACCAGCCTGTTCCTGACGTCCCCGCTGCACGATCCGGCCTCCGATCGTTCCACGCGCTTAGCCCAGCACAGCGGTGTGCTCGTCCATCTGTCTTGGCTCAACCTGCTGGGCCGCCTGGTGCCTATCCACGGTAGTTACGGTGCTTTGTGTCGGTCGATCTCCCGTTCTTGGGGCTACACCGGGTGATCAACGACACGCCAGCCAGTTGATCGCCATCCGTTGACGGTGATGATCCAGGGACAGGTGGAGGGGCCAAAGCCATGGAGGTGGTGCCGCTGCGGCTGCAACCCGGCGACGATCTGCGCCAGGCGCTGGAGGCCTGGATGGGCGAGCAGCAGGAGCAGGCCGGTTGCGTGCTCAGCGCGGTGGGGAGTTTGTCGGTGGCCCAGCTGCGCCTGGCCGGTGCGACTCCGGCCACGGCGATCCACGGCGAGCTGGAGATCCTCAGCCTCTCCGGCACCCTGTCGCCCGATGGGGCCCACCTGCACATCGCCATCGCCGACAGCAGCGGCGCTGTGCTCGGCGGCCACCTCGGCGCCGGCTCGCTGGTGCGCACCACCGCGGAGCTGGTGATCGGCCTGCTGCCGGAGTGGCGGTTCAACCGGGAGCTGGATCCAGCCACCGGCTACCCCGAGCTGCGGATCACTCCTCAGGCTCTGGACTGAGGGGCGGCAGCCGCCGCTCCACCTGCAGAAACACCAGCCAGGCCACACCGGCACTGAGGCCGCCGGTCCAGTCGTTGCGCAGCAGCTCCACGATCGACACCGTGCTGGCGCCGATGCGCAGGCCGCGCAGCAGGAAGCGGCCCAGCTTCTCCAGCGACTCCCGGTTCACCGTCATCGGCTGGGGCCAGGGCAGAGGGGTTTCAGGTTGGCGGAGCGGCCTGGACGACTCAAAAGCACAGATCACCTGCGCTGGAAACGCTCTGGGATTTCATCGGATCGCTTCGAATCCGGTGAAAACGGAGAGGGTGTCCGTGTGCAACGGACCGGATCGACTGCTATGGGACGGCTTGGGACGATGGGTGCCCCCGTCTACACCGTCTTTTAAACCGTCATTCACGGTCTGTGATGGATGGACGGAATTGGAGGGCTCCAGATTGCAGTGGGACCTGCTTGAGACCCAGGCCGGAGGCTTCAGGGGAGACGGTTGAGCCGGTGCTGGTTGGGGCTGAGAGCTGATCCGCAGCCAGACTGACGAGCAGCATCGCTGGATTGACCCATGCGGCGTGACCACGCGACAGGAAGGGGCTGAGGAGAACCCTTTCATGGGCGACCGATTGATCATTTCTGACAACCATGAGGACCCGGGCAACCCGCTGGTGCTCGACGGCGAAGCCATAGACGCCGCGGCGCAGGACCCGCTGGCGATCGGCAAGATCATGGTCGACCAGGTCTGGGCAGAGGGCACCGACCCCACTGGGGGTGGCCTCTATTTCGAGCGCAACACCAACCGCCACCGGCGGCTGCAGGCCTTCGAGACGGGCAGCGAAGACTTCATGACCGGCGGCTGGGTGCGGGTGCTGGCCAGCGCCGAGCAGGTGCGCAAGGAACGCGCCGGCATGGAGCAGGCCGCCAAGGCAGGTCTGGTGAAGATCCATGGCATCCACCGGGGCGTGCTGCTGGTGGAGTTCCTCGACGTTCCCTGGGGCTGAGCAGACGCCGCAGGGCTTCGGTCGGCGACGGCTGGCCGGGCAGTTGTCCCGTGCATGGGGCTGGGGTGCTGCCCCAGATTTCCTCGCGCGGCTGCGCGGTCGGCTGGGCATTCAGAGCTGAATCTGCTGGGGTTGTTTATCTGAATCAAGAGCTGAAGGCGCATGGCGCTGCTTTGCATAGATCCATTGCCCTGCAGCGGCTCTGCTGGCCCTGTAGTGCGTTTACACTGGTAGAATGTAGGCTAAGCCAAAGGCCACGAGCCCATCGCCTGCAGCACCTCCCTGAATCAGCAATCCTCGGACAACTTGCCCCGTTCGTTTGCTCTGTAGCCCATGAGCTTGTCCTCTGCTGCAGTGGCTCAGGCCGCTGCATTGCCGCTTCCCACTCTCCTGCCGCCGCCGGTGTTGGCCCATCGCTCGGTCGTCATCGTTGCGGCAGGTGGCCGTGATCTCGTCTGGCCCCAGGAGCGCATCGCCTCCGCCCTGCTCCAGCGCAGCGGTGGTCGACCTGTCCATTTGCTTCTGCATGGCGGTGCCCGGGGCGCTGATCGCGCCATCGGCCGCGCCGCCAAGCAGCTCGGCTGGCGGGTCCAATCCCTCGCCGCTGATTGGCGCCGCCATGGCCGCGCTGCCGGTCCGATCCGCAATCGCCTCCTACTGGAGCAGGCCCTGGCGGAGGCCCAGGCGCACACCTCCCCAGGGTTCAGCGCCTCGGTGCTCGTGATCGCCTTCCCCGGTGGGGCAGGCACGGCCTCGCTGGTGCAGCAGGCCCGCCGCTGCTCCTTCCGGTCTCCGGTGCCGGTGGTGGTGATGGAAATGCCGCCGCCCTTCTCGGCGGAGCCGCTCGCCGCCTGAGCGGCAGTCGCTGCGCCGTTCTTCCCGTTCCCTCCTCACATCCCCATCCCCATGGCCGTTCTCACCGCCCCCTCCGTATCTCTCACCCCAGCTCTCCCGCAGACCGCCGGGCCTTCCTGCTCCCTGCAGCGCTCCGGCTCGCTCTGGCAGCTGGGCATCGAGGCCCAGGAGCTCACCACCGCCATCGGTCAGCTCGCTGAGCAGCTGGAAACCGATGACGACGACAGCCGCGCCCAGGCCCTCGCCGAGCTGGAGGCTGCCCTGCTGGGTGATCGAGCACCTGCGCGGCCAGGCCGCCTACCGCCAGCAGCAGG
>JBEIHT010000086.1:0-10097 GCA_040381155.1 Aphanothece sp. | reverse complement strand
TCCAGGGTGGCCCGGCCGTCATCCACGGCGGCGCGCCAGCGGCTGAGCTGCTCCAGCTGCTGTTTCACCTCATCGAGCAGGCGCATCTGCTTCTGGGCCTGCTGCTGGTCGTCCCAGAAGCCGGGCTGGGCGGCGAGCTGCTCCAGGTCCTGCTGGCGTGCCTTCAGGGCAGGGACGTCAAAGGCAGTCCTGGGCATGGCCCAGGCGGTCGGTGAGCTCGGAGAGGTCGCGCTTGAAGTCGGTGAGGTCGAGCACGGGGAGACGGAGCCGTTGGCACGACGCTACCGCGGCCCTCGGGCAGGTGGCCGTTGGGGGTCGCGCTGGTCCTCGCTCCAACGGGAAACATGAACCGGGCATGGAGTCCGCGAGTTCGTGTTGACACGTCTTGGCACCGAGCCTAGTTTGAGTTCAGAACACTGAAAATGCTATGTCCGCTCCCTGGAAACCTCTTCTGGCGGCGCTTCCTCTCTCCACTCGCTGCCGGCCTTTGCTGGGTCTGGCCCTCGTTGTTGGCGCTTGCCTCGTCCACGGTGAGGCGAAGGCCGGGGTGGCACCGGTCACCAGTCGCTCCCAGCTGGCCGGGCCCAGCAACGAATTCATCGACTGGGGAGATCTTGGCATCGCTGGAACAACTCATATCCAATCACTTTCCATCAACACCAGCAGCGGTAAGGTGGTAGATGTTTCGATGGCTTTCTCCAACCGTTTCAGGCGGCAGGATCAGGTGCCGTTTGGCTCGGCCACGCCCTGGCAGGGTAATTTCACGATCGGAGATAGATTATTGTGGACAAACGTTGTCGAGAACAGTGAGAATCCTCTCTCCTTGCGTTGGACCACTCCTGGATTCGCCGGGGTCGGCACTCAAATCCAGGCCAACAGCCCAGGAATTTTCACTGCGCGTGTAACTGCTTACGACGCCGCCAATACTTCGCTTGGTTTTGTCGACGTTTCTGGTAACTCCAACTCCACTCCCGGGGAGGCTGTGTTCGCTGGTATTCGCAGTACAACAACGACAAATCCGATCTACAGAGTTGATTTTTCGATCTTGTCGGGTAGCTCCGACATCGCTTCCTTTACCATTAACCAAGTTGATTTTAATACATCTTTTGATCCCCCTCCTCCAGACACCACGGTCCCTGCTCCGCTTCCCCTTTTCGGGATCAGTGCTGGATTCGCCTTTAGCCGCAGGCTTAAAGCAAGGCTCAGGGCTGCCCGGCAGCGCTGAGCAGCCCTTGACCCTGTCGGCTGACTCACCGCTCCTTGAGTTGTAAAGGCTCAGGCCGTTGGACCCAGCCTTGGAGCGAGCCATCAGGTTGCTGCCCACGGTTCGGCTTCCTGCGCACGACGGTTCTGCTCCTGAAGCCGCAGAATCGGACAATGCCCTGTTGATCGTCGCCGTCTGGATGATCGCTCCACCATCGGTCTGCCGCCCAGGTCGATTCCTCTGCTGCGCGGGTCCGAATCTGTGAATGCCGCCACCTCAGGCGACGGCGCCCAGTTGTTCGTCCTCGATCCGATCGAGCGGCTCAACCCCGCCCGCGATTCCAGCGTTGCCCTGATGCAGGCCGCCCAACGGGCCGGGCGGCCGGTTTGGGTCTGCACCCCCGTGGACATCTCGGCGGCGGAACACCCCCGCTCGGGCCACACCGCCTGGGCGGTGGCCCGTCCGGTGACGCTGGCGGCGATCGAGCCGCACACCGAGGGCTGGCGGGTGCCCGAGCCCTGGTATCAGCTCGGTGAACCGGAGCGACGGCCGCTCGAGCGCTTCGCCCACGTGTGGATGCGCAAGGATCCGCCGGTGGATGAGGCCTATCTCTATGCCACCCATCTGCTGGAGCTGGCGGAGCGACGCGGCGGCGTGCGGGTGCTGAATCGGCCGGCCTCCCTGCGGGCCTGGAACGAGAAGCTCAGTTCCCTGCGCTTCAGCCACCTGATGGCCCCCACCCTGGTGAGCGGTCGGGTCGACCAGCTGGCGGCCTTCACCGCCGAGCAGGGGGAGGTGGTGCTCAAGCCCCTCGGCGGTCGGGCCGGCCAGGGGGTGGTGTTCGCCTCCGCCGGCACCCCGGGGCTGCGGGCCCTGCTGGAGCTGGTCACCGAGCAGCAGCGCCTGCCCGTGATGGTGCAGGCCTTCCTGCCGGGGGTGAGCGCCGGCGACAAGCGCATCCTGCTGGTGGATGGCGAACCCCTCGGCGCGGTGAACCGGGTGCCCACCGCCGGCGAGTTCCGCAGCAACCTGGCGGTGGGGGGAGCCCCGGAGGCCAGCGGGCTGAGCGAAACCGAGCGGGCGATCTGCGCCGAGCTGGCGCCGGCCCTGCGTCAGGAGGGGCTGTTCTTCGTCGGCATCGATGTGATCGATGGCCGGCTCAGTGAGATCAACGTCACCAGCCCCACGGGGGTGCGGGAGGTGGAGCGGCTGGGCGGTGTGCCGCTCGCCGATCTCACCATCGAGCGGCTGCTGGCCGCACCGGCTCCGTTGCCAGGTTGAGCTGCTGCTGCAGCACCCCCAGCTTCAGCGCCACCTCCTCCAGCTCCCGCTCCGGCCGCGACCCTCGCACCAGCCCTGCCCCGGCGGTGAGGTCGAGCTGGCCGTGGCGCAGGATGCCGCTGCGGATCGCCACCCGCAGATCGGCATCGCCCTCGCTGTCGATCCAGCCGATCGGCGCGGCGTAGTGGCCGCGCTCGAAGGGCTCGAGGCTGCGCAGCCAGGTCATCGCCTGCCGCCGCGGCAGCCCCGCCACCGCCGGGGTGGGATGCAGGGCCTCCGCCAGGCTGAGCAGCCGTTGCCCTTGCTCCGGTCCGAGCCGCGCCGTGATCGGACTGTGGAGGTGCACCAGGCTGCCGTGGCGGGCGAGGCGGGGATGGGGCGGTCGGCGGGGGTTCAGGCCCGCCCGACGCAGCACCGCCGTGATCGTCTCCACCACCAGTTCGTGTTCGTGGCGGTCCTTGCTGGAGCGCAGCAGCCCCTCCGCCGGCTCGCCCCATGGCGCGGTGCCGGCCAGGGCATCGCTGCGCAGCTGACCCTGACGCAGGCAGAGAAGCCGCTCCGGAGAGGCCCCCAGCAGCGCTTCGCCATCGGCCTGCTGCCAGAGGAAGCGGCAGCTGCCGGGCTGGCTGCGGCGCAGCTGGGCCAGCAGCTGCAGGGGATCGAGAGGGCCATCGAGCTGCAGCCGCTGGCGCACCGCCAGCACCAGCTTGCGCAGTTCGCCGCTCTCCACCAGCTCCAGGGCCTGCTCCAGGGCGGTCCGGTAGCCCGCGTGCCAGCTGCTGGCCAGGGCGTTCACCATCAGCTGCGGCGGCTTCGCCAGGGCTTCGCCGTGGTGGCGGCGCTCCAGCTGCCGGGCCTTCTCCCACAGCTCCTCCGCCACGCTGCGGGCGGTCACGCCGCCCCCCAGCACCCGATGCAGGCGCAGCCAGCAATGGCGGCCCTGGCGGCTTAGCTGCCAGCGGGGCAGCACCGCCTGCACCCCGGGGGCACCAGTGCCCTGCTGCAGGGGGCTGTCGAAGAAGGCGAAGGCAAGCAGCACCCGTGGCCGCGCCAACGCCGGGGCGCCCTGGGGCGGGCAGGCCAGGCGGCTGAGGCTGAGGCTGCTGAAGCGCTGGGCCAGCTCGAAGCGACGGGGGCCGCTCAGCTCCAGACAGTTGCAGCGGCCGGCGGCCGCCAGGCACAGGCCGGGGGCCCCATCCCAGAGGAAGCGGAAGCCAGCGGAGCCTTCCTCCGCAGGGCTCGCCAGGGCGGGCAGCGCCGTGAGGGGATCCAGGGGAGCGACCGGCACGGCCAGGCTCAGCACCCCTTCCTCCTCCTGGCGGGCGGCCCCGGCGCGCTCCAGGGCCCGGGCGGCGGCGGCGGCGGCCTCCAGCAGCTCCGCGAAGCCGGTGGCGCGGTCCTGGCGGCTGGCTTCGGGATCGGCGTACGGGGGGGCCTGCACCGGGGGCGCCGCGGAACCGGGAGAAAGGCTGCTCAAATGTATGGGTCTTTGCCCGTCCGCCGCCCGCGGCACCCATGTCCGAGCATCAGGTCGTCGCAAGCCGTTACGCCCCGCTCACGGCTCCCCCGGGTGGTGGCGCCGCGGCGGAGCGCTCCCGGCTCTGGCGGGCGGCGATCAAGGGGCCGATGTACGCCGTCGCCGTGATGCCCGTTCTGCTCGCCGTGGGCTGGCGGCTGGGGCGGGGGCTGCCGGTGCGCCTCGACCAGCTGCTGCTGTTCCTGGTGGCCGCCGTGCTGCTGCTGGCCTGGGAGAACCTGGCCAACGATGTGTTCGACGCCGACACCGGTGTCGACACCCATGGCAAGCCCCATTCCGTGGTGAATCTCACCGGCCGTCGCGACCGGGTGGCCTGGCTCGCCAACGGCTGTCTGGCCCTGGGGCTGGCGCTGATGGCCCTGGTGGCCCTGCGCAGCACCCCCGCCGTGCTCGCCCTGGCGCTGGCCTGCTGCGGCCTGGGTTACGTGTACCAGGGGCCGCCCTTCCGGCTGGGCTACCGGGGCCTGGGGGAGCCCCTCTGCTGGCTCGCCTTCGGCCCCTGCGCCACCGCCGCCGCCCTGCTGGCCGTGGCGCCGCCCCCCGCCGGCGCGGCCCCCGCCGCCATCCCCTGGGGCACCGCCCTGGTGTTGGGGGCGGGCCCCGCCCTGGCCACCACCCTGGTGCTCTTCTGCTCTCACTTCCACCAGGTGGCGGAGGACGCCGCCCACGGCAAGCGTTCGCCGGTGGTGCGGCTCGGCAGCGCCCGGGCCGCCGCGCTGGTTCCCTGGTTCGTCGCCGCCAGCCTGGCGCTGCAGTGGGCACCGGTGCTGCTGGGCTGGTGGCCGCCGACGGCCCTGCTCGGGGTGGTGGGCCTGCCCCCCGCCCGGGGTCTGATCCGCCTGCTGGGGGTCCACCACGATCAGCCGGAGCGGATCAGCGGCAGCAAGTTTCTCGCCCTGCGCTTTCAGGCCCTCAACGGTCTGGGGCTCGCCGCCGGGCTGGCCTTGGCCGGGCTTTGGTGAGCCCTCTCCCCCCCGGTTCCGTTGCGCCGCAGGCCGCCACCCTGCGGCTGGCCTGGCGGCCCTTCCACTTCTCCCTGCCCCACGCCCTGGTCACCGCCCAAGGGGCGATGACCCACCGCTGCGGCTGGCTGCTGCGGCTGGAGCGCGGCGATGGGGCGCTCGGCTGGGGGGAGGCCGCCGGGCTCGACCCGGCCGAGCGACCCAGGCTGCCCGCCGATCTGGCCGCCGCCCGCCCCTGGGCGCGGGACGCGCTGGAGGAGCGCCTGGCCGATCTGCCGGCCCCCTTCGCCTTCGCCCTCGGCCTGGCCCTGGCGGAGCTGGATGGCCTGGGTGCCGCCGGCGGCGGTGGCTGGCGGCCGGCGCCGCCCTCCGCCCTGCTGCTGCCCGCCGGGCCCCAGGGTCCGCTGGCCCTGCGGGCGGCCCTGGCCGGTGGCGCACCCCTACCGGCGGTGAAGTGGAAGGTGGCCGTCCAGGCCGACGCCAGGGAGCGCCAGGCGCTGGAGGAGCTGCTGGCGCTTCTGCCAGGCGGCTGCCGCCTGCGGCTTGACGCCAATGGCGGCTGGGACCGGCCCACGGCGGCGGCCTGGGCGGAGCGGCTGGAGCGGGAGGAGCGCCTGGAGTGGCTGGAGCAGCCCCTGCCGCCGCAGGACCGGGAGGGGCTGGGGGCCCTGGCCAGGCGCCTGCCGGTGGCCCTCGATGAATCCCTGCGCGTTTCGCCGCCGCCGTCGGGCGACTGGCCCGGCTGGTGGGTGCGCCGTCCCGCCGTGGAGGGGGATCCCCGGCCCCTGCTGGCGGAGCTGGCGGCAGGCCGGCCGCGGCTGATGCTCAGCACCGCCCTCGAGACGGGCATCGGCTGGCGGCTGGTGGCCCACGCGGCGGCGCTGCAGCGGCTTGGGCCTACCCCCGCCGCCCCCGGCCTGGCCCCGGGCTGGCGGCCGCCAGGCGGCCTGTTCGCCACCGACCCCCAGGTGGTGTGGGAGGCGGCGGCATGATCCTGCGCTGTGGCGCGGGAGCCGATCCGGCGAAGCTGGAGGCGGTCCTGGAGCGGGCCTGGCGCGGCGGTGTGCTGGCGGCCCTGGCGGGGCCCGGCGAGGCGGACCGCCTGGCGGCGGCCCTGGGGCCTGATCCCGCCGGGTTGTCCGCCCGCCTCGGCTGCGGGTCGGGGGTGGTGGTGGGCAGCGGCGGCAGCTCTGGGGCGCGGCGCTGGTGCGTCCAGCCCCTGGCTCACCTGGAGGCCAGCGCCGATGCCAGCGCTGCCTGGCTGAGGGCCCAGGGCCTCGACCCCGTGGCCTGCCTGCACCTGAATCCGCTGCCCCTGCACCACATGAGCGGTCTGCTGCCCCTGGTGCGCTGCCGGCGCTGGGGGGCCTCCCTGCGCTGGCTGCCGCCGGATCTGCTGCGCCAGCCGCAGCGCCTGGCCGCGGCCGCTCCCCTGCCGGCCGATCGGCCGGTGCTGCTCTCGCTGGTGCCCACCCAGCTGGGCCGCCTGCTCGCCACGGAGGCGGGCCGTGCCTGGCTGGCGGGCTGCGCCGTGATCTGGGTGGGGGGCGCCGCCCTGCCGGAGGCCCAGGCGGCGGCGGCCCGGCGGGCCGGGTTGCCCCTGGCCCCTTGCTATGGCGCCACCGAAACCGCCGCGATGGTGACGGCCCAGCCGCCGGCGGAGTTCCTGGCCGGAGTGGTGGGATGCGGCCGGCCTCTGGCGGATGTGCGGCTGCGCACCGGCGCAGCGGGTGCCCTGGAGGTGCGCACCGCGCGGCTCAGTCCCGGCTGGCTGGAGGGGGGGAGGCTGCAGCCCCTGCCGGTGGATGGCGAGGGCTGGTGGCGCAGTGGCGATGCCGCCCTGCTGACGGGCGATGGCGGTCTGCAGCTGCGGGGCCGGCTCGATGGCGCCCTGCTCAGCGGTGGCGAGACCCTGTTTCCCGAGCAACTGGAGGAGCGCCTGCTGGAGCTGGCCGCTGCCGCTGGGCTGCCCGTTTCGGCGCTGCTGCTGCTGGGGGAGGACGACCCGGAGTGGGGCCAGCGGCTGGTGGCCCTGGTGCGGCCCGCCAGCGGCGCGGCCGAGGCTCCCCTGCTGGCGGACCTCGCCGCCCTGGTGGCCGCCTGGCCGCCGGCTGAGCGGCCGCGGCGCTGGCTGGCCTGTCCCGCCCTCGCGCCCTCCACCGCGGGCAAGTGGCAGCGCGGCCGCTGGCGGCTTTGGTTGCAACGCCAGCCAATGGTGGCGCCGCCTGCTTAAGTTGCCGTCGCCGTCCCCGCGGGCCGCTCCGCTGACCCCCCCGATCTTCCCGCCGTTGCCCCCGCTGCTCCCGCCGCTGCCCAGGGCCTGGCTGCGCTGGTGCCGGCGCTGGATCCTCAGCCTCTGCGGTCTGCTCTCTGCCCTGGCCCTGGCCGCGGCGGCGGCGGCGGGCTCCCATCCGCTTGCGCTGCTCGCGGCCCTGTTGCCGCTGCAGGTGGCTGGCCTGCTGTGGCTGGTCACGCGCCTGGTCTGAGCTGGGGCGCTGCCGGTCAGCCCCCGGCCCCTACAGCGGTCGCACGCCGGCGGCCAGGGCCGAGGCCTCCAGCCAGCGTTGGATCGGCTCCGGCAGGGGGCAGCGCTCCCGGCTGGCCGCCGCGATCGCCAGGTGTCGGGTGAGGCCCCGGGCCACCTCCTCGCCGTCGCGGCGGAAGCGGTAGCGCAGCTCGAAGCCACCGGGGTCCAGGCGCGCGGGGATCAGGGTGATGGCCAGGGGATCGCCGCAGCGCAGCGGCCGCCGGAAGTCGGCGGCGCAGTGCACGATCGGCAGGGCCACCGGCGGCACCTGGTCGGGGGTGGGGAAAATCTCGGCGGCCGGGATGCCGAAGCGCTCCAGGCTCTCCTCATAGGCCTCATGGCACCAGCGCAGCAGCTGGTGGAAGTGCACCACCCCGGCGGCGTCCGTCTCGCCGAAGCGCACCGTGCGGCAGAGCAGCAGCCAGCTGGTGGGATCCATGGGCCTCGGCAGGGGCAGGCGGGTGGGCCGGGGTTGATGCTGACAGCCGGCGATGCCGCTGCCGGTTGCCACCGCCGCCTATCCGGCCGGAAAGGTGCGCCAACCCAGCCCCCGCTGCAGGGCCAGCCGGGCTGCCCAGTAGGCCACCAGCGCCGCCGCGGCTCCCGCCAGCGTCCAGGCCCGCCAGCGCTGCTCGCCGCGGCCCCCCAGGCGTGGCAGCGGGCGCCGCTGCCCCAGCGCCAGCAGCGACCAGCCCAGCAGGCCCGCCGCCAGCAGCGGCCCGAAGGCATGCAGCTGAACCGAACCGGCCAGGTCGCCCCGCAGGGCAGCGCCGGTGGCGCGGGTGAGGAAGCAGGTGGGGCAGGGGATGCCGGTGAGCGACCGAAGCGGACAGGGCCAGCCCGGCAGGGCGGGATGGCCGCCCTTGAGCCACAGGTAGCCCGTGAGGGTGCTGGGGAGGAGACAGCCGGCCTGGCGGAAGCGGCGCAGGAGTCGTCTCAGCGGTCCACCGAGCCCATGATCACGTCGATCGAGCCGAGGATCGCCATGATGTCGGCCACCTTGGCCCCCTTGAGGATGTGGGGCAGGATCTGGAGGTTGTTGAGATCCGCGGCGCGAATCTTGAAGCGCCAGGGGGTGACATCGTCGTTGCCCTGCAGGAACACACCGATCTCGCCCTTGCCGGATTCGAGGCGGGTGTAGAGCTCACCGCCGGGGATCTTGAAAGTGGGGGCCACCTTCTTGGCCACATACTGATAGTCAAAGCCGTACCACTCGCTGCTCTTGCCCTCCGCCATGCGGCGGGCCTCCAGGTTTTCGGTGGGGCCGCCGGGGATCATGGCGCATGCCTGGCGCAGGATCTTCAGCGACTGACGCATCTCCTCGATCCGCACCCGATAGCGGGCGAAGCAATCGCCCTCCTTGGCCCAGGCCACATCCCACTCGAAGTCGTCGTAGCACTCGTAGTGGTCCACCTTGCGCAGGTCCCAGGGCACGCCGGAGGCGCGCAGCATCGGACCGGACAGGCTCCAGTTGATCGCCTGCTCGCGGCTGACCACGCCGAGACCCTCAATGCGCTTGCGGAAGATCGGGTTGTTGGTGATCAGCTTTTCGTATTCGTCGATCTTCGGCCCGAACCAGTCGCAGAAATCCAGGCATTTCTCCAACCAGCCGTAGGGCAGATCCACCGCCACTCCACCGATGCGGAAGTAGTTGTTGTTGATCAGCCGCTGGCCGGTGGCCGCTTCCCAGAGGTCGTAGATCATCTCCCGTTCGCGGAAGATGTAGAAGAAGGGCGTCTGGGCGCCCACATCCGCCAGGAAGGGGCCGAGCCAGAGCAGGTGATTGGCGATGCGGTTGAGCTCCAGCATCAGCACGCGGATGTAGCTGGCGCGCTTCGGCACCGGGATGTTGGCCAGGCGCTCGGGGGCGTTGACAACAATCGCCTCATAAAACATGCCCGCCGCGTAGTCCATGCGGCTCACGTACGGCACATACATGATGCTGGTGCGGTTCTCGGCGATCTTCTCCATGCCGCGGTGGAGATAGCCGATCACCGGCTCGCAGTCGATCACGTCCTCGCCATCGAGGGTGACCACGAGCCGCAGCACCCCATGCATGGAGGGGTGGTGCGGCCCGAAGTTGACCACCATCGGCTCGGTGCGCGTCTCCAGCTGGGTCATGGGAAGGCGAAGGCCGTGGCTGGGGCGGATTCTAAGGAGCCCGCGGCGGAAACCTGGCGGTCGGCCCTCCAGCCTCAGAGGATCTGGAGGTTGCCGCTGGCGGGTAGGGGGAAGGGGTTGCCACTGGCGTTGGCCAGGAGCTGGAGGAATTTGCCGCCTCCTTCCGGGGAGGCGGCAAAGCCGGGAGCGCTGCCGTTGGGGTTGTAGAACACGCCGCCGCTCTGGGCGTTGTAGGTGATCAAGGCGTCGCTGCTGGCCGCGGCGGCATCGTTGTCCACCACCGCAAAGCTGCTGGGGTCCAGGCTGGGCCCAGGCCCCAGGGCGGTGAAGGCGGCGCGAGCGAGCACGATCCGATCCTCCAGAACCTCGAAGCCAACGATGCTGTCCAGCCCCAGCGCCCCGGCGTTGAAGGGGCTGCCACCTCCGAAGACAAAGCGGTCCAGCCCGCTGCCGCCGATCAGCAGG
>JBEIHT010000085.1:0-10140 GCA_040381155.1 Aphanothece sp. | reverse complement strand
GTGAGGCGCCCCTGATGATCCAAAACGCCCTCATCGCCGGTGAGGAACCAGGTGGCGCCGGTGGGATCGCGAACCCAGCCGCTGTCCTGGGCGGCCTCATAGCCCGCGGTCACGTTGTCGCCACGGATCGCCACCTCGCCGCTCTCGCCGGCGGGCCGTGGCTGCCTGTCCGGCCCCAACACCGCCACCTCGGGCCCGGCCGCCGCACCCACGCTCCCGGGCTGGCGGCCGGACCCTGATCCCGGCAGCCGGTTGCTGCAGATCTGATGCGCCGCCTCCGTCATGCCGTAGGCCTCGATCACTGGAACGCCAAACGCCAGCTCGAGCCGCTCCAGCACAGGTGGGGGCAGCGGGGAGGAGGAGGAGCGGAGCAGGCGCAGCCGATGGGCTGGACGTGTAGGCGGCCTGCGTTCCAGCTCGGCCAGCAGCCCCTGAAGCAGGGTGGGCACCGCCGAAAGCCAGGTGGGTTGCAGGCTCTCCATGGCCGCGAGCAAGCGATCCGGAGCAGTGCTCTGGCAGCAGATCACGCTGCCACCAGCCAAGAGGGGAGCCAGCAACGACGCCACGATCCCATGGATGTGGAACAGGGGCATCGCCGCCAGGCTGCGGTCGCCGGGGCCCAGGGCCAACACCTCCGCCACGGAATGGGCGGAAGCCCACAGGTTGGCGTGGCTCAACGGCACAACCTTGGGCCGCGAGGTGGTGCCGGAGGTCTGCAGCAGCAGGGCGAGCTGGGAAGCCGATGGTGGATCCCCTGGATCCTCGCCTGGATCCGGAAGGGCGAATGGATCGAGACGCAGCACCGGCAAACCGAGCTGGGCCGCCGCCTCCAACAACGGCGGCGGCGGCGATCCATCCACCAGAACATGGGTGATGCGAAGCCTTGGCAGATCCTCCACCATCACCCCGACGGGATTGGCGGGGACCAGGGGAGCCACAGCCGTCACCGCCATCGCCCCAAGCAGACTGGTGGCCAGGTCTGGCCCTGGGGGCATCACCAAAGCCAACCGATGTTCCGGGCTGATCCCCTTCCGCCTGAGGTGAACCATGGTGGCGCGAACGGCCTGACTCAGGTTGCGACGGGAGACCACCCCGCCATCGTCAGCCAGCAGGGAGGGAGCCGAGGGATCGAGACCTTCTCTGCCCAACCACGTGAGCAGGTTGGCCTCTTTCATGCAGGAAACAGTGGGATCGCCGATGGTGATGGCGACAGCATTGTTGCCAAAATATCGCATCCGGACGGCGGCCCGGCGGTCAACCGCGCGGCTTGATCAGTTGCAGCACCTGGGGACCCAGCCCGCCGGCCCGGCGTTCGCAGTCGAGAGCTTCCAGGATCAGACGGGCGGAGACTTCGATTCCTCCTTGCTCGGCGCTCTGGCGAGCCTGTTGGTTAAGACGCTCCGCCTGGGCCAGCAGCAGCTGGCGTTGATCGCTGCCTCCGTGGCCGTTGCCGGTGGAAGCCAAGGATCCAACGGGGCGGGGAGCCGCTCGGCGAGGCAGGGTCGCGGTGGACTGAAGGCCGTTCATGAATCCTAAGGAAGGCGGTAGCGGAAAAGGAAATATTTTGGGATTTGAGCTCAGGCAGCTATTGCGCTTGAGCAGGCTGGACGACGACCGAACAGGGGAGGGTCACATCCGCATGGGGATGGGATGGTGACCACAGCATTCAAAATCTGAGAACCCATGCCGCCACAGACTAACCAGTCCCAGCGTCTGTGGGAGTGGTTGCGGAAAAATGACCACAGGCCTCAGATCAGGTGCCGGGTTCTTCCAGATCTTCTCCCAGGGCCGCAATCTGATCGCGCAGCTGCTGGGAGCGGGGAAGATCGCCACGGCTGAGGGCCACGGCCAGGGCGAACTGAAGCTTCTCCAATTGATGATCGCCCTCGGGGATCGAGCGGGAGGGCGATTGGCAGCGCGGCGTGGGGGCGTTTGCCTTGGGGGCGGAAGGCTGACCGGAAGCCTGGCCGTGATGCAGGGGGGCGGGATAAGCCATTGCTGACTTTCTTCCCATTGTGTCACCCCTGGCCAGGGGGGGCGACTCAGGCCGCGGACGGATAGCCGTCCCGGCGCGGCTCAGCGGCCGCCCTGAACGCCTCGGGCTCTGCCTCCTCGGGATCCTGCTCCTCCAGCAGGTCGCGACAGTCCTGCAGCAGCCGCTCGACATTGTCGAGGCTGGCCAGTTCCTCCGGATCCGCCTGCTGGGTTTCGCTGATCTGGCCCTCCATGGCGGCCAGTCTCTGCTCCAGTTTCACCAGCCGCTGGGAGAGGGCGTGGATGGTGGCGGCCAGGTCCTCGGCGCTGCGGGAGATGCGAAACGAAACCGACGGGGTGGCCATGGCGAAGCAGACATTCTTGCCGCATGACAACACAAGAGCGCGGAGCGCTCAAGCGGCAGCCGCCCTGATCTCCCAGACTGAACGGTGGACCCCGGCGACTGGCGCTGCGAATGTCGTTTCCCTGGAATCTGCTGCTCTACGGGATGGCGGGAACCACGGGGGGGTTGCTGGCCCAGCGCACCGGCATCCCGGCCGCGCCCCTGGCCGGCGCCCTGCTCGGGGCGGCCCTGGTGAGCATGAGCGGCCGCCTGGAGGTGGCCCAGTGGCCGGTGGGCACCCGCACCCTGCTGGAGATCGCCATCGGCACGGTGATCGGCACCGGCCTGACCGCGGCCACGGTCGTGCAACTCGGCAGCCTCTGGCGGCCGGCGCTGCTGATCACCGTCACCCTGGTGGCCACCGGCCTGGTGGTGGGCCTCTGGAGCGCGCGGCTGCTGGGGATCGACCCGGTGGTGGCCCTGCTGGGGGCGGCCCCCGGGGGGATCAGCGGCATGAGCCTGGTGGGGGCGGAATTCGGGGTGGGGGCTGCGGTCGCCGCCCTGCACGCGGTGCGGCTGATCACGGTGCTGGTGGTGCTGCCGCTGGTGGTGAAGCTGGTGCTTCCCGGCGGCGGTGCCCCACCGGGCTGAGGCCGGTGGCTCGGCTGGCCACCCCTGGACACCGGGACCAGGGTCGATACGGTGGCCCATTGGCTGACACCCTGCGATCGATGGCTCCCCGGCTGGCCCCGCGCATGTCCTCCCCGCTGCGCTCCTCCCTGCTTGCGCTGCTCGCCCTGGGCAGCCCCTGCCTGGCCCTGATCGGGCCATCGCCAGCTCCGGCCCAGGCGGCCGTCACCGACGGCCCGGGGGCCAAGGGAGCCCAGGTGTATTGCTTCATGCGCAACAGCGGCAACGACCACCAGGTGAGCTGGACCGCCGCCTACGCCCTGATCAAGCGGCAGAGCGCCAGCATGTTCAAGACCTCCCCTGAGCACGCCGCCGTGATGATCACCGAGGCGGTGGTCAACAACCCCGGCACCTATCCAGACTGCGGTCGCTATCTCGGCGAGCTCTACCGGCGCGGCCAGCCCGGGCCGACGGCCGTGGAGCCCGCCCCCGCCACCGGGCCCGGTGGTAGAGCGGAGGTTGGCAGCACCATGACCCGCAGTGAGCGGTACAGCAGCAACTGAGCCAGCCGCGCCCCCCCCGCCCCACCGCCGGCGAGTCCGCCGCAACGGCCGCTGGTGGGCCATGCCCCTGGCGCTGGCCCTGATCGGCGGCTGTGCCGAGGAACCCCTGCCCCAGCGCCGCATCTCCCCCAGCGACTGCCTGCGGGACCTGCGCATGGATCAGCTCGACCAGTCCCTGCAGCGCTGCGACCTGGTGGTGGCGCGCTTCCCGCGCGATCCCCAGCCGCTCAACGAGCGCTTCCTGATCCACACGCTGCGGGGCGACACGGTCAAGGCCTGCCAGGACGTCGCCGCGGCGGCGAAGCTGGTGGCAACCCGCCCCAGCGAACCGCTCGATCCCCTGCTGCGCAACGATCTGCGCCTGCGTCTGGCGAGCTGTCGGGACTGACGGGGGACCGGGGCGCAGGGGGATGGCGGTTCAGAGACCGGGCCATTGGTCGAGCAGGCGGCGGCCGAGGTCCACCAGCTCGCGCCGAAGGCCCAGCGCCTGTGGGCTGTGGAGCAGCTCGCCGATCCGCTCGGCCTTGCCGGCGATCAGGTCGTCCACGAAGCGATCCGCAACCCCCAGCTGCAGCCAGTGGCAGGTGAGGCTGGCGCCCATGCCGATGCGATGACAGCGGTCCTCCGCCTGTTCCGCATCACCGGGGGTCCAGGGGCGTTCCAGCAAAAGCACATGCCGGGCCCGGTGCAGGGTGAAGCCCAGGCCGCCGGTGCCGTAGGTGGCGATCAGCAGGGAGCGGGCGCCCTCCTGGAACGCCGCCACCAGGGAGGGGCGACGGCGCACCGGCACAGCCCCCTCCAGCAGCAGGGATCCCCGCTCGCCGCCGCAGCGCTGGTGCAGGGCGCGGGCGCTGGCCACAAAGGCGGTGAACACCACCACCGCCTCCCCCTCGGCCCGCAGCTCCTCGATCAGACGGATCGCCGCGTCCAGCTTGAAGGCCGAGCCGATCTGGCGCAGGGCGGTGAGCACCGCGAGCACCTCGGCATCGCGGCGCACCTCGCCGCGCTCGGCCCGTTGGCGATAGGCCTCCACCCGGGCCTGCAGGCGCTGGTCGAAGCGGCGGGCCGCCGCCGGATCGAGCAGCACCGGATGCAGACGACGCCGTTTGGGGGGCAGATCGAGGCAGTGCTGTTTGCTGCGGTGCAGCAACAGGGGCCGCAGCAGCTGCTGCAGTTCCCCCAGCCGGGAGGCGCCGCTGGCCTGCCAGATCCGGCGACCGCCCCGCTCGCACCAGTGGCCCTGGCAGTAGCGCTCCTCGAAGGCGGCCTGGTCAGCGGCGAGGGGGTGGCCGATCGCCGCCAGCAGCGGCAACAGCTGGGAGGGCCGGCCATTGCGCATCGGCGTGCCGGTGAGCAGCCAGATCGCCCGCAGGCGCGGATGGCGGGCCAGGCGCAGGAAGGCGAGGGTGCGGCGGGCCGAGAGGTTCTGGGCGTGGTGGGCCTCGTCGGCGATCAGCACGGTGCCCGCCTCCGGCAGCTCGGCGGGCAGGCGTGCCCAGCTGTGCAGCTCCAGGCGCAGTTCCAGGGCGGCCGCCTCCGCCCGCCAGTGCTGATGCAGGCCGGCCGGGGCGACCACGAGGATGCGACAGTCCGCCAGACGGCCCATGGCGCGGGCGGCCGCCAGGGCGGTGAGGGTCTTGCCCAGACCCATGGCGTCCGCCAGGATCGCTCCCCGCCGCGCCAGCAGCCAGCGCACGGCGGCGCGCTGGTGGGTGAGCAGGCGGCGGCCGTCGAGCAGGGGCCGCTCCAGCTCGGCGGCGGCCACCAGGGCGCGATGGGCTGGCAGGGGCGGCAGGGGCTGGCGACTCCAGGCGATCCAGCGCTCCAGGTCGGGGGTGAGAGGGAAGCGGCCGGCGAGCTGCTGCTCCAGGATCGCGATGGCCTCGAAGGGGAACTCCCAGCAACCCCGGCGGGCCAACCAGCGGCCGGCGGGGCGCACCGCCCGCAACTGGGCATGGGTGACGGCATCGAAGGGACTCACCACCTCGATCAGCCCTGCGGGACCCAGGCGCATCTGGACGAGGGAGGCCGCCAATCGCGCAAAGTGACGTCTCCGACACATTGACACCCCCGAGGCCGTCGCCAAACTTCCGCCAATCGAGGCGCGTCCATGCACGCAGGCGATGGGGTTTTCCTGGAAGATCTCTGCCCCAAGCTGCGCGCAAGACGCTGGCGTCAATCGCTCCACCGCCGCACCGGCCGCTGTTGCATCTACTGCGGCAATCCCTCCGAATCGATTGACCACGTCCATCCCCGCAGTCGGGGCGGGGCGAGCGTGACCGAAAACTGCGTGCCGGCCTGCCTGCCCTGCAACGGCCGCAAGGGGGACAGCGACGCCTTCCACTGGTACCGCCAGCAGAGCTTCTATGACCCACGCCGGGCGATGGCCCTACGGGCCTGGACCGGCGGCGACATGCAACTGGCGGAGCGGCTGCTGCTGTGGGTTTCCCCCGCCGCGGGGAGCTCAGCCGCCCCTGGGCTGGGGGGCAACCCGGAGCGGCGCGACGATCACCAGACCCGACAGGCCGCCACCCCATTGTGGCGTTGGCAGATGGCCTCCTGATGGGCGGGCTGCTCGGGCGCCACCAGCAGCGCCATGGCGAGGAGCACCGCCGCCAGGGTGAGGGGCACCCCCATGGCGGCCGCCACCGGGGCGGGGCCCCCGGCGGACGGGCGAGGGAGGGATGGGGTGCGCCGGGGCGCGGCTGCGGTAGAGAGGCAAGCAGCATGGGCCGAAAGCCGCATGGACGGGGACAGGGAGGTGGCGAACGGGGTGGCGAGCACGGTCAAACGGCCTGAATTTGATACAGGTGTACTGGTGGAAACGGGAACTGTCAACCCCTGGGGTCTCACCGGTCTGCTGGTGGTGGGCGGGGGCTACACCGGCCAGCGGCGGGCCGCGGCCGTGGCGGTGCGGGGGGTGCCTGTGCTGCTCACCCACCGCGGCGAAACCCCACCGCCCCCACCGGCATCCGGATCCCCCCCCCTGGCCTGGCGGCGCTTCGACGGGCCGGCGGGGCAGCGGCCCGCGGCCGCCGACCTGGCGGGCGTGAGCCACGTGCTGGTGACGATCCCGCCGGATCCGGAGGGGAGGGATCCGGTGCTGGAGCATCTCGGGGCCAGCCTGAGCGAGCTGGGGCCGGCCTGGGTGGGCTACCTCTCCACCACCGGCGTCTACGGCGATACCGGCGGCGCCTGGGTGAACGAGGCGAGCACCCCCAACCCAAGGCCGGGCCGCAGCGCGGCCCGGCTGGCCTGCGAGCGGGCCTGGCGGGCCAGCGGACTGCCGCTGCAGGTGTTCCGGCTGCCGGCGATCTACGGCCCCGGCCGCAGCCCCTTCGCCGGCCTGCGGCGGGGGGAAGCGCGCCTGGTCCACAAACCCGGCCAGGTGTTCTCCCGCGTGCACGTGGACGACATCGTCGGGGCGGTGCTGCACTGCCTGGCGCTGCCGCCGGAGCGCCGCCCCGACACCGTGATCGTGGCCGACGCCTTTCCCTGCCCGTCGAGCGAAACCCTGGGCTACGCGGCCCATCTGCTGGGTCTTCCCCTGCCGGAGCTGCAACCGTGGGCCTCGGTGGAGGCCCAGCTCAGCCCGATGGCGCGCAGCTTCTGGGCCGAAAACCGCCGGGCCGACAGCCGCCTGCTGCGGGACACCCTGGGCTACCAGCTGCGCCATCCCACCTACCGGGAGGGCTACCGGGCCTGCCTGGCCGAGGAGGACGGGGGCCGGGCCCCTAGAAGCTTTTCGTCTTGAACATTTTCTCCTGGAAGGCCTCGGGATCCCCCAGCAAGGGCAGGTTGATGTCGGTGAAGAACTTGCGGGAATCGACCTGAATCCACTGACGTTGGAGGCCGATGCCAACCCCAGCCAGCAACAGACCGACCAATAACGACCGCAGCATGGGGCCCTTTCACTGGCAACATTTCCATCATGAGTCGAACCGGCCGGATTGCCATCGCCCTGGGGGATCCCGCCGGCATCGGCGCCGAGGTGACCCTGCGGGCCCTGGGCCGGCTGCGGGCCGATCCCCGCAGCGTGCTGCTCGTGGGTTGCCGGCGCTGGCTGGTGGAAAGCCACCGGCGGCTGAGCGGGGCCGGCTGCGGGGATCTGGCTGATCCGGCCGCCTTCACGGTGCTCGATCTGCCCCTGCCCACGGCGGTGGAGCCCGGGTTGAGCGGCCCGGCGGCCGGAGCGGCCAGTTTCACCTGGCTCAGCCGGGCCGTGGAGGAGGTGCGCCAGGGACGCTGCCAGGCCCTGGTGACCGCACCGATCTGCAAGGCGAGCTGGCACGCCGCCGGCCATCGCTACCCGGGCCAGACCGAGCGGCTGGCGGAGCTCTGCGGGGTGGCGGAAGCCTCGATGCTGTTCACCGCCCGCGCCCCCCACGGCACCTGGCGGCTGAACACGCTCCTGGCCACCACCCATCTGCCCCTGGCCGAGGTGCCGAAGCGCCTCGACGGCGTGCGGGTGGCGGCCAAGCTGGAGGTCCTGCTGGCGTTCTGCCGCCGCTTCCGGGAGCAGCCGCGGCTGGTGGTGGCGGGCCTCAACCCCCACGCCGGCGAGGAGGGAGCCCTGGGCCGAGAGGAACGGGACTGGCTGGAGCCCTGCCTGGCGGCCTGGCGGCAGCGCCATCCGGAGGTGGTGCTGGAGGGGCCGCTGCCGCCGGACACCTGCTGGCTGGAGGCGGCGGCGGCCTGGGCGGGCCGGAGCGACGGGGCGGATGGCTACCTGGCCCTCTACCACGACCAGGGCCTGATCCCGGTGAAGCTGCTGGCATTCGACGCGGCGGTCAACACCACCCTGGGTCTCCCCTTCCTGCGCACCTCCCCCGACCACGGCACCGGCTTTGCCATCGCCGGCCGTGGTGTGGCCCGGCCCGACAGCATGGCGGCGGCGATCGAAACCGCCTGGGAGCTGGGACTCAGCCGGGCTTGATGCGCATCAGCACCTGGCCGAACTCCACCGGGGTGCCGTTCTCCACGAGGATCTCCACCACCTCGCCGCTGACCTCGGCCTCGAGCTCGTTCATCAGCTTCATCGCCTCCAGGACGCAGACGGGTTGGCCGGCGTTGATGCGGATGCCGATCTCGACGAACGGGGGCTCGCCTGGGGCCGGAGCCCGGTAGAAGGTGCCCACCATCGGGGCGGTGATCTCCTGAAGGTCACTGCGAACGGCGGGGGGTGGCGGCGGGGCCGACGGCGCGGGGGCCGGCGCTGGCGCCGCCGGGGCGGGCAGCGGCGCGGCGGCGGGGGCGGCGACCGGGGCCTGCACCACCGCCACGGGGGTGGGGGCGGGCAGGTTGCGACGCACCTCGAGACGGAAGTCGTCACCCTCGAGCCGCAGTTCCTGGATGTCGCTCTCGCCGAGGAGGGTCAGGAGCGCCCGGAGCTGGTCGTGATCGAGCTGCATCGGATCAGGACTCCCGGCCGAGGTAGCTGTCGTTGCGGGTATCGATCTTGATCTTCTCGCCGATCGAGATGAACAGGGGCACCATCACCTGGGCGCCGGTCTCGACGATGGCGGGCTTGGTGCCGCCGGTGGCGGTGTCGCCCTTGACGCCGGGATCGGTCTGGGTGACCTGGAGGATCACCGAATTGGGGAGCTCCACCTCGAGAGGCTTGTTGTTCCAGTAGACGACGCTCACCTCCATGCCCTCCTTGAGGTACTTGCGCTGATCACCGATCTGGGGGGCGGTGAGGCGCGTTTCCTCGTAGCTGGCCATGTCCATGAAGACGTAGTCGTCGCCTTCCATGTAGGTGTGCTGGAGCGTGGCCTTGTCGAGCTGGGCCTGGGGGACCGTCTCGCCGGCCCGGAAGGTTTTCTCCACCACGTTGCCGCTCTGCACGGCCTTGAGCTTGGTGCGCACGAAGGCCGACCCCTTGCCGGGCTTGACGTGCAGAAACTCGACAACACGCCAGACCTGGTTATCCAGCTCAATCGTGGTGCCCGTGCGGAAGTCGTTGCTGGAGATCATTCCGGCGGTTCGGATCCGGTGGATTGTACGTCTGGCTACCGGAGGCGCCGGGCCGCCGCGGCGACTCGACGCCGGAGCGGTTGTGCCAGAGTCCGCTCAGAACTAGAGCATGAAGCCATGGGCGCAGCGGGTCTCCCCGGCGACCGCGTCGGCCTTCTCCGTCGTCTCGATCGATTCCGCCGCCCCGGCGGCCTGACGTTGGCGCTGTCGCTGCTGTTGAGCGTCTGCCTGCTGGGGGCGGCCCTGCCGGCCCGGGCCGAACTGCCCCAGGGCAACGCCGTGAAGGACCCGGAGGCGATCCTGCGCAACGCCCTGCCGATCGACGCCCCCCAGCTGCAGAGCCTGCAGCACCGGCTGGAGGCCACCAGCGATGATCTGCGGGCCAAGCGCTGGAAAGCCCTGGCCGGGGCGGTGGGTCGCTCCCAGGCCCAGCTCACCGCCCAGCGGGCCGCGATTGTGGACAGCATCCCCGAAGCGCAGCGGGCACGGGCCAACGATCTGCTTGAGCACCTCGACGACCAGCTGCAGACCCTGGCGGCGGCCGCCGCCGCGCAGGATCGCGACGCCTTCCTCGACAGCCGTCGCGCCGCCCTGTCCAGCATCGGCGCCACCGAGGCCCTGCTGGTGGGCGACTTCCCCTTCGCCATCCCGGCC
>JBEIHT010000084.1:0-10231 GCA_040381155.1 Aphanothece sp. | reverse complement strand
GAGGACCGCAGCTTCACCTTCATCACCAAGACCCCGCCCGCCTCGGTGCTGATCTCCAAGGCGGCCGGCATCGAGAAGGGTGCCGCCACCTCCGCCAAGGGTTCGGTCGGGGCGATCAGCCGCGCCCAGCTCGAGGAGATCGCCCGCACCAAGCTGCCCGACCTCAACTGCAGCAACGTCGAGTCCGCCATGCGCATCATCGAGGGCACCGCCCGCAACATGGGCGTCGCCGTCCGCGACTGATCCGCCCTGCGGGGATGCCTCCGCTCCCCCAGTCCTGTCCACCTCACCGGGGGAGACCGTCGCCGGTCGTCCGCACCCCATTCCCGCCATGCCCCGCATCTCCAAACGCTTCGCCGCCCTCGCCGCCAAGGTGGAGGACCGCAATTACCAGCCCCTCGAGGCCCTCGAACTGGTCAAGGCCAACGCCACCGCCCGCTTCGACGAAACGATCGAAGCCCACGCCCGGCTCGGCATCGACCCCAAGTACACCGACCAGCAACTGCGCACCACCGTGGCCCTGCCCCACGGCACCGGCCAGACGATCCGCATCGCCGTGATCGCCCGCGGCGAGAAGGTGGCCGAGGCGAAGGCCGCCGGCGCCGACCTGGCGGGTGACGACGATCTGATCGAATCGATCGCCGCTGGCGCCATGGACTTCGACCTGCTGATCGCCACCCCCGACATGATGCCGAAGGTGGCCAAGCTGGGCCGGGTGCTCGGTCCCCGCGGCCTGATGCCGAACCCGAAGGCCGGCTCCGTCACCACCGATCTGGCGGGCGCCATCAACGAGTTCAAGGCCGGCAAGCTTGAGTTCCGCGCCGACCGCAGCGGCATCGTGCACGTGCGCTTCGGCAAGGCCAGCTTCGAGGCCGAGCGGCTGCTCGATAACCTCAAGGCCCTCCAGGAAACGATCGACCGCAACAAGCCCAGCGGTGCCAAGGGCCGCTACTGGCGCAGCCTCTACGTCACTTCAACGATGGGCCCCTCGGTGGCGGTGGATGTCACGGCCCTGCAGGACTTCAAGCAGGATTCATAGCAAGCACGAGAGAAGCCCTTCGTTCACGATGTATTGGCGTGGATGAAGGGCAACGATGCACGGGAAAGTTTCCTCTCGGGACACCGCATCTCTTAATTCAACGTTCATCTTTGGGCCCGCGAGAATTGAGGAGGCCAGCAGAGCGATCTTCTGCAGCTTGCTGCCAGGTTCCAGTGGGTCGTTGGCTTTGAGTGTGATGAATTTATAGCCGAGTTTTTGCAGGAAAGAGGCGGCGGTCTCATCGGCAGTTGCGGTGTCCCAGGCAATCTGTTCAAAGATGATCAGCGGCCGTTGTTCCAGGATCTTTGTGGCGCCTTGCAGGACCTGCAATTCGTGCCCCTCCACATCGATTTTGATGGCATCGACAGCCGCGTCGGCGGCAATCATGTCATCGAGTCGCTGCACCTCGACGGGGATGGCCAACGCCGTGTCGTTGTCGGCGGCCGAGGCTTGAGGCCTGGCCGCGGCCTGGACAATTTTTGTGGCTCCCATGTTGGAGGCAAACCCCGACAGGAGCATCTCCCCAGGGGCGCTGGAAGCGGCCATCCTGATGAGCTTGTATTTGGATCCCCGACAATTCACCGCCAGGATGTCGTAATTTCTGGGATGGGGCTCAATCGCAACCACGGCTTGGAACCGGGAGCCCAGATGGATCGCGTGATTGCCGATGTTGGCCCCGCAGTCAATCAGAAGTCGGTAGGGGATATCGAGCTGATCGAACAGCTTCTGTAGGCGCTCGATGTATTCCTTCTCGAACATGCCGTAAAGGCTGATCGAGGCGCCAATGTAGTCATTGCTATGGACGGCCAGCTGGGGGGCGGAGTGATTGTTGATCAGGCTCTTCTGATAGAGCCATTTCATGGTGATGTAGTCCAGAAGTCTGGAGATGAACATGGGCGCAATCATTGGGGCGGTGGTCGCATGGGGAGCGGGGAGAGGATGTCCACTCCGTAGCGGTGGCGATCTCCGCCGGGCCGCGTATTTTGGTCAGCGACTCTAAGGCGGCTCGCGCTTTTTCCTGGCGAGTTGCCCCGCCGAACTGGTGTTGGGCCTCGGCCGGCCCGGCTGTCCTCGGCCCGTGGATCAGGCTGAACGCTCGGCGGACGGGGGGAGCTCGGTGGCCAGGCTTGTGATACCTTGACAGGATGGCTTATGCCAGAGGGCACGCGCCCTGATTTCCAGCCCAAGACAGCAGGTTTTCGGCCATGGCCACGGGATTTCGGTCCCCGGCACGGGGTCTCCCAGCATGCGCCGCTGCAAATCCTGCCGAGGCCTCGTCATCGGTCATGGCCCGCCCGGGTGCTTCCTCCGGAAGCTTCCCAGTGCGGAGCGGATCCAGATTGCGGCCTCGACGCGCTCCGAAACCCCAAGGGTTCCGGAGTGGCCCACGCTCCCGTGGGTCGCCGGGCCGCGTACCCGGCTTGTTCCCCTCGATCCGTTCCAAACCATGGGCCGCACCCTGGAGAGCAAGCAACAGATCGTCGAAGAGCTGAAACAGCTCCTCGGTGAAGCCGAAATGGCGCTCGTCCTTGATTTCAAGGGCCTCACCATCAAGGAGATGACTGACCTGCGGACCCGTCTGCAGGCCAGCAACGGTGTGTGCAAGGTGACCAAAAACACCTTGATGCGCCGGGCCATCGATGGAAACAGCGCCTGGTCGGACCTCGATTCCCTGCTGAGTGGCACCAACGCCTTCGTCCTCGTCAAGGGCGATGTCGGTGGCGCCGTCAAGGCCGTGCTGTCCTTCCAGAAGGACAGCAAGAAGTCGGAAACGAAAGGGGGCCTTTTCGAAGGCAAGCTCCTCTCGCAGGACGACATCAAGGCCATCGGCGACCTGCCCTCCAAGGAGGTGCTCATGGCCCAGATCGCCGGTGCGATCAACGCCGTGGCCACCAAGCTGGCCGTGGGCATCAACGAGGTTCCCTCCGGTCTCGCCAGGGCCCTGCGCCAGCACGCCGAATCCGGCGAAGGCTGAGCCTCTGGCTCCACCGATTCTTCTGTCCATCCCCACAGATCTGTTGCTGATTCTCAACCATGTCCGCCACCACTGACCAGATTCTCGAACAACTGAAGACCCTCTCCCTGCTTGAGGCCTCCGAGCTCGTCAAGCAGATCGAGGAAGCCTTCGGCGTCTCCGCCGCCGCCTCCGCCGGTGTCGTCGTCGCCGCTGCCGCCCCCGGCGCCGCCGCCGAGCCGGTCGAAGAGCAGACCGAATTCGACGTCATCCTCGACAGCTTCGACGCCGCCGCCAAGATCAAGGTCCTCAAGGCTGTGCGCGAGGCCACCGGCCTCGGGCTGGGTGAGGCCAAGGCCCTCGTCGAGGCCGCTCCCAAGGCCGTCAAGGAGGGCATCTCCAAGCAGGAGGCCGAAACCCTCAAGAAGGCGATCGAAGAGGTGGGCGGCAAGGTCACCATCAAGTGAGCCCCGCTGGGCCGTCCCAGCCGGGGATGGCCCACCCCCCGATTCCCCATGGCCCTGCCGGCGGTGCGCACAAAAAAGCCCCGCCAACGGCAGGGCTTTTGTGTTTTGGCGATTTCAGGAGTCTTGCCTCGTTTCGACCCTGAAAGAGCGCCAGCACTCCTCACACCGCAAAGATAAAAGGGTGGTGGCGGCGCTGGAAGGGGGAGCCGGCCGGCCCGTCAACTGGTCGCCTCCGCTACAAAGCCTCATTCCTGGAAGGGGATCACCTGCAGGGCGATCGTCCGGCCGGGGGGAAAGGGGGAGACGGCGGCCGACTCGTCGGTGCGGGGGAGAGTCCGGGCCGGCAGCGGACGGCCCGGGCCGCGCCAGGGGGGCGAGGGCGGTGAGGGGGGCAGCGCCGCCAGGGGGGGCTGGTCAACCGTGCCGTTCGCCTGGGCGATCAGTTGGCGCAGGCTGCTGCTGTTGGCGAAATAGAGGTGGTTCAGCGCCTGGCGGCGGAATCGGCGGCGCTGCAGCTCCCAGCCCGGATCCAGCTGGATCGCCACAAAGGCGTCCCGATCGCGGCGGGGCACCTCGGCCCGGCCCACCACCAGCACCGTGGGGTCGCTGGGGGAGAGGGCCTGCAGCAGCAGTTGGTTGCCCTGCTGCTGCAGCCGCAGCCGATAGCTGGTGGCCAGATCCTGGTCGCCGATCCGCAGCGAGTAGCCGTTGCTGTCGAGGTACCGGCTGCAGATGCCCGTGAAGTCGAAGCGATTCAGGCTCGGGTCCACCAGGCCGTCCGGCTGGGGGGTCCAGCAGCGCGGCGCCGGCGCCAGCTGCTCCAGCACCAGCAGGTTCCAGTCGCTGTCGCCCACGGGCCGGGCCAGCACCGAGAAGCGGGAGGCATCCACGGGGCTGCTGGAGAACAATCCCGCGGCCCGGGCCAGGGTCGGCAGGGCGGCGGGCAGGGCGGAGCCCGCCAGGAGCAGGCCGCTGAGGGCCAGGTAGGTTCTTCTCATGGTGTGTCTCCCATGCCCAGGCCACCCCGGGAAGAGGGAACCCATTGAACCGGTGCTGACAAGGGGGAGCCAATGGCCGATCGACCGGTGAAGGTGGTGGCCGCGGCCTGTGACGGCGCCTGCAGCGGCAACCCCGGACCCGGCGGCTGGGGCGCCCTGCTGCGCTTCGAGGATGGCTCGGTCCAGGAGCTGGGAGGGGCGGAGGGCGCCACCACCAACAACCGCATGGAGCTCACCGCGGCCCTGGCGCTGCTGGAGCGCCTGCGCGAGCTGCCCCGCCATCCCGATCTGACGATCCGCACCGACAGCCGCTACCTGATCGATGGTCTGGAGAAGTGGCTGCCCGGCTGGAAGCGCAAGGGCTGGCGCACCGCCTCCGGGGGGGCCGTGCTCAACCGGGATCTGTGGGAGCAGCTCGATCGCGCCCGCCTTCCCGGACTGCGCCTGCAGCACGTGCGGGGTCACAGCGGCGATCCCGATAACGACCGCTGCGACACCATCGCCGTCGCCTTCTCCCGGGGCCAGTTGCCCCGGCTGATGGCGGGGGAGGTGGTCGCCCCCGCCGCGCTGGAGGCCGAGCCGGCCCCGCCGGCGCTGCAGAAGCTGCTCAGCCGCCTGGAGCTGGCCGAGCGGCTGGCGGCGGGGGGCTTCACCCTCACCAGCGTGGAGCTGGCCCAGCTTGTCGAGAAACCCGTCGCCAGCCTGGAGCCCCGTTCCCAGCCCTGGATCTGGCGTGACTGGCGGGTCTGCCCCGCGGGCCGGGGGGGATGGCGGCTCGAACGGCAGGACGGCGGCGCGGCAGGATTGGCGCCCGATGCGTGAGGGATGGGGGCATGGCGGAGCAACAGGCCCCGGCCTTGGCAGACCTTTACAAGCGCTTCATCGGCCCCCTGCTGCAGCGGGATGACGGGGCCGACGCCGAACAGCTGAGCCGCCTCGCCCTGGCCACCCTCGCCCAGCTGTCCCAGCGGCGGCGCTGGCCCGTCGTGAGCGGCGCCCTCACCGGCCTCGGCCAGCAGCTGGGCCGGCGCGACCCGCGGCTTGAGCAGACCCTCTTCGGTTGCCGTTTCGCCAACCCCGTGGGCCTGGCCGCCGGCTTCGACAAGAACGGCGTGGCGGCGGCCATCTGGCAGGCCTTCGGCTTCGGATTCGCCGAGCTGGGCACCGTCACCTGGCACCCCCAGAGCGGCAACCCCAGGCCCCGGCTGTTCCGACTGGCCCAGGAGCGGGCGGCCCTCAACCGCATGGGCTTCAACAACGAGGGCGCCCGCGCCGTGCGTCGCCTCCTGGAGCGCCAGGGTCTGCCGCCCCCGGGTCAGCGGCCGGCGGTGCTGGGCATCAACCTCGGTAAGTCGCGCCTCGTGCCGCTGGAGCAGGCGGCCGACGACTACGCCGCCTCGCTGGAGCTGCTGGCTCCCCTCGCCGACTACGCCGTGGTCAACGTCAGCTCCCCGAACACGCCGGGGCTGCGGGAACTGCAGGAAGAGGGCCAGCTGCGGCGCCTGGTGGAGCGGCTGCGGCGGCTGCCGGGCTGCCCGCCGCTGCTGGTGAAGATCGCCCCCGACCTGGAGGACGACGCCATCGACTCCATCGCCCGGCTGGCCTACGAGGAGGGACTGGCCGGGGTGATCGCCGTCAACACCAGCCTGGATCGGCTGGGGTTGCAGGAGCGGCGGCTGGAGGCCACCTCCCGCACCCTGGCGGAGGAGAGCGGTGGGCTGAGCGGTCGCCCCCTGCGGGCCCGCGCCCTGGAGGTGCTGCGGCGGCTGCGGGCCACCGCCGGCCCGGCCCTGCCCCTGATCGGGGTTGGCGGCATTGATTCGCCCGAGGCCGCCTGGGAGCGGATCACGGCGGGAGCGGCCCTGATTCAGATCTATACCGGCTGGATTTTTGAAGGCCCGCAATTGGTGCCCTCCATCCTGGAGGGTCTGTCCCAGCAGCTGGATCGCCAGGGTCTGGGCACGATCTCCGAAGCCGTGGGCTCGGGGCTGTCCTGGCGTTAGGAACTTCGTTATCTTTTGCGGGAATGGCGTCGGGTGCGTTGGAGATCGCTGCGCTGATCGAAGGCTGGCGCGAACAGCTGAGGCCCATCCGGGCCCGGATGTTCCCCCGCCAGGTGCTGATCGAATTGCATGACAATTCCCTGAGGGGCCAGGTGTTGGTTGACGACCAGCCCCAACCGGTCAGCCTTGACGTGCCGTTGCCAGCCCTCACCATCAAGAATGGACTGCCGCTGGAGCACGAGGCGCTCGGCGACCTGATCGGGGATCTGCTGGTGCGCGAGGAGCTGATCGACCATTTCGTGCTGGCGGCCCTGCCGCCCGTCGCCGTGCAGTGGCGGGTGCTGGTCTGGCCCTTTGAGGACTGGCCGGACGATCCCGCCAGCACCCTGCGCCAGATCGCCCCTCCCCTGAATCTTCCCTTCGACCTGGAGAACGCCTACCTCGACCTCCAGCCGCTCCCCGGCGTTCAGTCCCAGATGCTGCTGGCGGCGGCGCCGAAGCCCCTGGTGGATGGCTGGATCGATGTCTTTTCCCTGGCCGGCGTGCAACTGGAGCGGCTGGCGCCGGCCCAGAGCTGCCAGCTGGCGGCCATCGCCCCGCTGATGGCCGACACCTCGGCGGACCAGCTGCTGGCCCTTGTGGATCCAGGTCCTCCCGGCCCCTGCCGTCTGTTGCTGATCCGCGGCGGTGTGCCGGTGTTCGAGCGCAGCATGGCCGGCGGGGGCGCCGCCCTGGTGAATGACCTGGTTCGCAGCGTCGAGTTCTACCGTCGCCAGGACAGCGCCGTGCGGGGCCTGCGGTTGCTGCTGACCCAGCCGCTTGCGGAGCTGCCGCAGCTGGAGTCGAGGTTGTCGGTGATGGCGGAGCAGCTCAGCTCCGAACCCTTCGGTTCCCTCGTTCTGCAGGGGCTGGCCATCCCGGAGTTCATGCCATGACCTCCCCCATCCGCCCCTTCCCGGTCCTCGACCTGCTGCGGGAACGGCGGCGGGAGATCGGCATCGACTCGATGTCGTCCCTGCTTGGCCGCCGCGTGCCGCTCGTGCGCCGTGGGGTGGTGATCGGCGTCTCTCTGGTGGGGACGGTGGCGCTGCTCTGCGCTGGCCTCGCCCTGCGCCTGCAGGTGATCCGCGCCGACCTGGCCCGCGTGGCGCCCGTGGAAGCTGAGGTGAAGCGCCTGAGCGAGCAGAATGGCCAGCGCCAGGCTCGCGTGCGCCAGAGGACCACCAACAACCGCGACCTGGCCGCCGCACTCACCACCGCCCGCACCAGTTCCGCCCTGCTCACCGAGCTTCAGCTGCGCACCCCCGTCGGCGTTCGGCTCACCTCCGCGGTCGTCCAGGGGCCGAGCCTGGTGGTCAAGGGTCAGTCGCTCGAGCCCCAGGCCTTCACCCGCATCAATGCCCTGCAGCTGGAGCTCAAGCGCTCGCCCCTCCTCGATCCCCGGGGCATCACCCTGGTCAAGTCCGGACGGGCCGAGTCGACGACCGCCGGACAGCCTTCGGGTCTGGTGCCCGTGATCTTCGAGATCAACGGCCCCTTTGCGGTGCTGGCGGCCCAGCGTCAGCTGGCCGTGCTTCGGCAGCTGGGCTCGGAGGGCATGGCCCGCCGGCTCCAGCTTCTTCAGAGTGAGGGGTTGCTGCCATGACCAATCTTCAGGCGGGTTCTCCCCGGTTTTCGGCGCGCCTGGTGCGGCGCATCTGGTTTTGGTTGCCGATCGGGACCGGCGCCGCCCTGGCGCTGGCGCTGGCCTTCCTCGCCCTCATGCCCCTGTGGGCAGCGCTGCGGCGCGACAGCGAGCGGCTGCAGGAGGCCCAGACCCTGGCTAGCCAGCTGGAGGAGGAGCGGCTGCTGGCCCGCCGCCTGGTGGAGCAGGAGGAGAAGGTGACCTCGCAGCGGCAGAGCCTGATCCGCCTAATCAGCGGCAATGGCGACATCTCCACCTTCCTGGCCAAGCTCGATCAGCTGGCCAAGGCCACTGGCGTGCAGTTGGATCTGTTTGAACCCACGCTCGCGCCTGCCGACGCGACCGCCAAGCCCCAGGGTGGGGCCGCCGCCTCCGCGGCGAAGCCAGCCAAGCCCCCGCCGGACCCCCTGGAGGCGGAGGGGCTGCAGAGCCAGACGATCGTGCTGGCCGCCCGTGCTGATTTCCCGCAGCTCCTGGCCTTTCTGCGCCAGATGGAGGCCCTGAACGTGTTGGTGGTTCAGAGTGATCTGGAGCTCAATCTTGAGGCCCGTCAAGCTGGCGGTCCCAAGGAGGCAGGCGCCACTGCCAAAGAGCCTGTGCTCATGAAAATGGCGCTAAAGCTCTATCGCAAATCAGTTCAGGAGAAACCCGCAAACCCGCCGCCTGCCACTGCGCCAGCCGGCACTCCCCCTGCCAACTGAAGCAGCCCTTGCCCGATCTCCCATCTGGCCGTTCAGCCAATTCATCGATACCATTCCACCGACTCCTGGGTGAGGAACGCGTGGGCAGCAGGTTCTGGCGGCAAGGGCTTCTCGCCACCGCCCTCTTCGGAGGCTGCCAGCTGCTCGGGCTTGCTGCCCTGGCCCAGGAGTCTCCCGCCCCGCCGGGCGTCCGCACGGTGCCGATCTACTCCCGGGGCGTGGAGATGCAGGTGCGGCGCACCCCCGATTCCGTTGAGGTGGTGTTGGCCGGCATCGGCGCGGCCCCGCAGCTGTTCCAGACCACCCGTGGTGCCGCCTGGGAGGGCCGGGTGATGACCCCCGCACCGGTGCCGCTGCGCCGGGGGCCGCAGCGGCTGAGTCTGCCGGAGGCCGGCCTGCAGAGCCTCAGCTTCGACGGGACGGGCAACACCTTCACCGTGCAGGTCACGCCGGTGTCCGGCTACCCGGTGGGCCGGCCGGTGGTGAGCGCCGATGGCCGTGACCTGATCCTCACCTTCCCGGCACCGCTGCAGCCCACCCTGCAGACCACCACTCCCAACCTGAACGCGCCGGGCCGGGTGGCCCAGCCGGGCTACGTGCCGCCGCTGCAGCCGCGGGCCGTGGCCCCGCCGGTGGGCGACATGGCGGTGGGCTCGATGCTGCTGAGCAACACCAGTTACCTGAACGTCAACGGTCCGCCGGTAACGATGACCCTCAAGAACGCACCGGCCGATGATGTGTTGATGGCGTTGGCCAGACTTGGTGGTTATGGATTCGTGTTTTTAAGGGACGAAGTTCCCGACGGAAAGCAGCAAGAGTTCAGCGCGACGGGCGGGACCTCCTCGCTGAAAACGACCACTTTTCCTGGCGCTAAGGCCAGGCCTGTTACCACTTCTTTCCGCGGCGAAAGATACGATAGAGCCGTCAACTCGGTTCTGCTCTCGGCTGGTCTGCAGGGAAAAGTCGATGGCAATATAATAATTGCCGGCCTGAATGCGCTCGGCAAGTCTTTTGGCCCGCAAATGTCAAAGGTCTATCGTCTCAACCAGTCCTCCGCCGAATCCGCCGCCGATTACCTGGCCAACCTCGGCGCCCAGGTGACCAAGACCTTCACCACCACCTCCGTCAGCCAGTCAAGCCAGTCGTCCGGCACGCCCACCCAGAACACCGGCGCCACCCAATCGCAGACGGCAACGATCACCCAGATTCAATCCTATGGCGCCAGCCAGGGACCGCTGAAGGGCCTGATCGGCACCACCGATTCGCGCCTGGGCACGATCACCCTGGTGGGCGATCCGCGGGTGGTGGCCGTGGCCGAGGCCTATCTCAAGCAGCTGGATCTGCGTCAGCGGCAGGTCGCATTATCGCTGAAGATTCTTGATGTT
>JBEIHT010000083.1:0-10494 GCA_040381155.1 Aphanothece sp. | reverse complement strand
CGCTTCAACCGTCGATTCTCGATGGCTGGGATGACCGAGCGGATCGCCAATGCGGCCTGCTACTGCATGCCAAGGACGGAAAGGGATCTCAGGGTTGCGGAGGCTTATGGGTAATCAAGAGCGGGTAAAACCTTATGCAGCTTCCAGATCGGTGCAGCGCGATCTGGAATGTCGGTAAAAGATGATAGCCAAGCTGGCTGTGATCCAGGGATGTTATCCCAAAAAACAACAAGGAATCCTGCGGCTCGGGTCAAAGGAGGGGGCTGACCTCAGGGCTCCCGATACACCACCCGACCGCGCGCATCGTTGCCGACATCGAGCAATTGGCTGTGCAGCAGGCGCTCGATTTCCGCGCTCACCGTGGCGCTGTCGATCGAGCGGGGCAGCTCCAGCTCCACCAGGGCGTCGTTGAGGGTGAAGCCCTGGGGGCCGCTCCGCCGGGCCAGCAGCAGCAGCTGGCGCTCCAGGGAGGGTCCTTCCTCCTTCTCCAGCTGGGCCAGGGCCTCCGCCAGCAGCAGGGGCTGGTTGGACTCCTCCACCATCGCCGGGATCAGCAGCAGGTCGACCAGCTGCCCAAGCCCGCACAACCCGAAGCTGAACAGCCACAGCAGACCACTGATCGGCTTGCGGTTGTAGAAGCGCTGCACGCCGCACACCCCCACCAGGGCCAGGCACCAGAGCAGGTAGCTCACCGCCAGGGAGCGCCGCTCCGCCGGCATCCGGCGCCGGCCGCTCCGGAGCAGTTCGGTGGGGGAGCGGGGCGCGGCTTTCATCGGCGCGGCGGAGCTGGGCGGTGTGGCCCCAGGCGGGTTGGCTTCAGGCTAAGGAGACTCTCGCTTCGGAACCGGCGTGGCCGGTGGCCCTGCGTAGGATCGCCCCTTCTCACCATGGTTCCGTGACCAGCTCGCCGATTGCCGACCCGGCCCAGCATTCCGCGCGGGGGATGGGCGGCGACACCGGCGCCACGGCCCCCATCAGCCTGCCGAAGACGAGCGAGAGCCCCCAGCTGCTGCGCATCCGCCATTCGATGAGCCACGTGCTGGCGATGGCGGTGCAGAAACTCTTCCCCCGGGCCCAGGTCACGATCGGTCCCTGGACCGAAACGGGCTTCTATTACGACTTCGACCATCCCGAACCCTTCACCGAGGCCGATCTCAAGGCCATCAAAAAGGAGATGGGTCGGATCATCGCCCGGCGCCTGCCGCTGGAGCGCATCGAGGTGAGCCGCCAGGAGGCCGAGCGGCGCATCCAGGCCCAGAACGAGCCCTACAAGCTTGAGATCCTGGCGGGCCTGCAGGAGCCGATCACCATCTACACCCTGGGCGACGGCTGGTGGGACCTGTGCGCCGGCCCCCATGTGGCGAACACCTCGGAGCTGGATCCGAAGGCCTTTGAGCTGGAGAGCGTGGCCGGCGCCTACTGGCGGGGCGATGAGAACAACGCCCAGCTGCAGCGCATCTACGGCACCGCCTGGGAAACGCCCGAGCAGCTGGCCGAGCACCAGCGGCGGCGCCAGGAGGCCCTGCGCCGCGACCACCGCCGCCTCGGCACCGATCTCGACCTGTTCTCGATTGAGGACGAGGCCGGCGCCGGCCTGGTGTTCTGGCACCCGCGTGGCGCCCGCATGCGGCTGCTGATCGAGGACTTCTGGCGCCAGGCCCACTTCGAGGATGGCTACGAGCTGCTCTACACCCCCCATGTGGCCGACATCGAGCTGTGGCGCACCTCCGGCCACCTCGATTTCTACGCCGAGAGCATGTTCGGCCCGATGCAGGTGGATGAGCGCCAGTTCCAGCTCAAGCCGATGAACTGCCCCTTCCATGTGCTCACCTATGCCGCCCGGCTGCGCTCCTACCGGGAGCTGCCGATCCGCTGGGCCGAGCTGGGCACCGTGTATCGCTACGAACGCCCCGGCGTGATGCATGGCCTGATGCGGGTGCGCGGCTTCACCCAGGACGACGCCCACGTGTTCTGCCTGCCGGAGCAGATCGGCGACGAGATCCTGCGGGTGCTGAACCTCACCGAGCGCATTCTCTCCACCTTTGATTTCCGCAGCTACGAGATCCACCTCTCCACCCGGCCCGCCAAGTCGATCGGCGACGACGCCGTCTGGGAGCTGGCCACCCGCGGCCTGGTGGAGGCACTGGAGCGCAAGGGGTGGAGCTACAAGCTCGATGAGGGGGGCGGCGCCTTCTACGGGCCCAAGATCGATCTGAAGATCGAGGACGCCATCGGCCGCCTCTGGCAGTGCTCCACGATCCAGCTCGATTTCAACCTGCCGGAGCGTTTCCAGCTGGAATACGTGGCGGCCGATGGCAGCCGCCAGCGGCCGATCATGATCCACCGCGCCATCTTCGGCTCGCTGGAGCGCTTCTTCGGGATCATGACCGAGAACTACGCCGGCGACTTTCCCTTCTGGCTGGCGCCGGAGCAGATCCGTTTGCTGCCGGTCACCGATGAGGTGGTGCCGGTGGCGACGGGGCTGCGGGAGCGCCTGCGCCAGGCGGGGGTGCGCGCCGAGGTGGACGGCAGCGGCGAGCGGCTGGGCAAGCTGATCCGCAAGGGCGAATTGATGAAGATTCCCCTGCTGGCGGTGATTGGCCAACGGGAAGCGGAGCAGGGCACCCTGAGTCTGCGCAGCCGACCCGGCGGCGACCTTGGCACCATCACCACCGAGGCGTTGCTCAAGGCCGCCGTGACGGCCAATCAGCAACGCCTGGCGGAACTGACGATTGAGGGAGACTTATCGGGGCAGGGATGAGCTGCCACTGGCGCGACGCCTCAAGCGTCGCGACCAGCCAAAGGCGGTGGCGAGGCCCAAGGCGGGCAGGGGGCCGGGCACGGCTTCATTGATGGGAACGGTGGCAGAGCCGCCCAGATCGCGGAAGCCAGGACTCCCGAAGTAGAGCACGTCAGCCAGGCCTAGCTGGCGGGTGCCATCGGTGTTATGGGTTGGATTATTGTAGTCTGGGATTTCAAAGTAGACGCCATCTCCGTCTTTGGCGCTGGGGACGTAGCCCGTGCAATTGGCGGCTTCATTGCAGAAACGGGCTCCAAACAGACTGCTGTAATCAGCACTGAAAGAAAGCTGCAGCCCGGACGTAACATAACCGCCGGTATCGTTGAGGGTCTGAATCTCTCCCAAATCAGTGTAGATTGGGTTGCTGGTGTCGCCCAGGAGGCCCAGGTTAATCTTGTAGTAATTGCCGTTGGTTGTGCTTCCGTAGAGAACACCAGTCTTGGCATTGATCGCCACGTCGCCGTACATTCCGGGTGCGTATTTGGCGCCGGAGTAGGTGTTGAGGTCATGGTTCTCGATCGAAGTGCCCGAGATGGTGTCGCCGGCTCCGTTGTAAGTGAGTTTCAGTTGCCTGAGGATGGTGCTGGTTGGATCGCCATCAAAATACCAGAGCGAATCGTTGTAGAATGCGGCATTTGTTGGGATCCGATTCCTGGAGCCCAGGGGATCGCCCACATCTGTCGAAGTAGCCACGGTCTGCAGGGAGCCGGGACCCGTGCTTTTGCGATTCCAGAAGCGAAGGTCGTAGGTTTGATTCTGGCCCTGGGCCGTTGGATTGTAAAAGAAGAAGAATTGATCGCGCCCTGTGTCGTAAGCGATCCCGTTGGACCCTTGGTCCACGCCAAGGCCGGTGGGATTGACAGGAAACTGCTGATTCAGGAGTGGATTGACCTGGTAAATTGTATTGTTATTGGCAATGCCGTAGAAAAAGGTTTTGGCGGGGTCGGCCTGGGCAGGCTTGGCCAGCACGAGGGAGAGGCAGAGGCAGCCGGAGGCCATCGTGCCGGTGGCGAGGCGGTGGGGGAAAGAAGGTCGCATGGCATGGGTACCAATGGACTGACTCTAGCCATGGCCTGCGGCCATGTCAGCCTTTTGGTGGCAGAGGCGAATAGGGCAGAAGAAATCATGAACGGCGAGGCCCCTGGGGCAGATGCTGACTACCACCAGGCCTGTTTCTCGCGGGCGCTCCGCGGTGCGGGCCCCACCAGCCGGGTGATCGCCAGGAGGCCGCGATCACAAGCAAATCTTCTATAAGTTATCGCTTTTTTGCCTTTTTTCGCCTGTATTTCCCGGGGCTGTGTCTCGGAGTCCTGTCCAGCTCTCGATCCGGCTTGACGCAACACGGGGAGTGGCGTGGGCTTCCCGTGGCTACCCCCTCTCTTACGGTGATGGTCACTGCGCCCGCACCCGTCGCCGTGACCTCCACCCTGCTGGCCGGCGACATCGGCGGCACCAAGACCCTCCTGAGCCTCTACAGCTGGGAGGGGGAGGCCCCGCAGCTGCGCAGCAGCGAGCGCTTTCCCTCCGCCGATTGGCCCGATCTCGGCGCGATGGTGCTCCATTTCCTCGAGCGGGCCGACGTTCCGCCCCACGCCCGGCCCGCCGCCGCCTGCTTTGCGGTGGCCGGCCCGGTGCAGGGCGGCCAGGCGCGGCTCACCAACCTCGACTGGCGGCTGAGCGAAACCGAGCTGGCCCGGGTCTGCGGCATCGAGCGGGTCGAGCTGGTCAACGATTTCGCGGTGCTGATCCACGGCTTGCCCCATCTGCGGCCCGAGCAGCTGGCGATGGTGCGGGACGGCACGGCGCTGGCGGAGGAACCGCTGCTGATCCTCGGGGCGGGCACGGGCTTGGGGGTGGCCCTGGGCATTCCCACCGCCACCGGCCTGAAGGCCGTGGCGTCGGAGGCGGCCCATGGCGAGTTCGCCCCGCGCAGCGAGGCGGAATGGCAGCTCAAGGGCTGGCTGCGCCAGCACCTGGCCCTGGAGCGGGTGTCGATCGAGCGGGTGGTGAGCGGCACGGGTCTGGGCCATGTGGCCCGCTGGCTGCTGGCCAGCCGTGATCCGCAGGGCCGCCACCCGCTGAGCGCCCTGGCGGGCGCGGAAGGGGCGGATCTGCCGGCGGCGGTGGCGGCGGCGGCGGGCCGGGGCGATCCCCTGGCGATGGAAGCCCTCGATCTCTGGCTGGCGGCCTATGGATCGGTGGTGGGAGATCTGGCGCTGGCCTGCCTGAGCCGGGGGGGCATCTGGCTGGCGGGCGGCACCGCCACCAAGCTGCTGGAGGGGCTGCGCTCGCGTCCCTTTCAGGAGGCCTTCCTGGCCAAGGGCCGGCTGCGCCCGGCGCTCGACACGATGCCGATCCAGGCGGTGATCGACCCGGCCGTGGGCCCCTTCAGCGCCGCCTGGCGGGCCGTGGCGCTGCTGGGCTGAGGGGCGGCCCCGGTGCGGCCGACTGCGAGAGTGGCGTTCAGTGAACGTGCTGGCATGGTGCGCCCCCAGATCGGCCAGGGGGTGGTGGTGGACGTCCCCGCCACCACGGCCAACATCGGACCGGGTTTTGATTGCCTCGGTGCCGCCCTCGATCTCGGCAACCGCTTCGCTCTGGATGTGATCGAGGGGGATGGCGAGCGCTTCGACCTGATCATCGAGGGAAGCGAGGGCAGCCACCTGCGCGGCGGTCCCGACAATCTCGTGTATCGGGCCGCCCAGCGGGTGTGGCGCGAGGCCGGGGCCGAAGCGGTGGCCCTGCGGGCGCGGGTGGAGCTGGCGGTGCCGCCGGCCCGGGGCCTGGGCAGCAGCGCCACTGCGATCGTGGCCGGCCTGGTGGGCGCCAACGCCCTGATGGGGGAGCCGCTCAGCCGCGAGAAGCTGCTGGAGCTGGCGATCGAGCTGGAGGGCCACCCCGACAACGTGGTGCCCTCCCTGGTGGGGGGGCTCTGCCTGACGGCGCGGGCCGCCTCCCAGCGCTGGCGCGTGCTGCGCTGTGAATGGTCTGAGGCGGTGAAGGCGGTGGTGGCGATCCCCGGCATCCGGCTGAGCACCAGCGATGCGCGGCGGGCGATGCCCCGCAGCATTCCGATCCAGGACGCGGTGCTCAACCTCGGGGCCCTCACCCTGCTGCTGCAGGGCCTGCGCACGGGCAATGGGGACCTGATCAGCGATGGCATGCATGACCGCATCCACGAGCCCTACCGCTGGGGGCTGATTCAGGGGGGCCGGGCGACGCGGGAGGCGGCGTTGGCGGCGGGGGCCTGGGGCTGCGTGATCAGCGGTGCCGGTCCATCGCTGTTGGCCCTGGGCCCGGCGGAGACGGCGGAGGCGGTGGGGGAGGCGATGGTGGCGGCCTGGAAGGCGGAGGGGGTGAGCAGCCGGCATGCGGTGGTGGGTCTGCAGCTGCGGGGCAGCGTGTGGCGGCCGATGGGTGCGGGTGATGGAGAGCAGAATTCGCCAGTTCATCTGGGTGGGTAGATATGCTCAGCCCCAGCCGGACCCGCCCCCGACCCATGCTGGAGGCGGCGGATTGATCCGCACCTCCCCGCCGCACGTTTTCGCCCGTGATGGACGCCTCCCTCCCTCTGCCGGTCGCGTCCTCCGCCGCCTTCCCCTGGCTCAGCCTGATCGTGCTGCTGCCCGCGGCGGCGGCCCTGCTGATGCCCCTGCTGCCGGGTGATGCCGACGATCCGAAGCTGCCGCGCAGCATCGCCCTGATCACGCTGCTGGCCGATCTGGGCCTGATGCTCTGGTGTTTCTCGCGTGAATTCCAGGGGGATCAGGCCGGGCTGCAGCTGGTGGAGCGGGTGGCCTGGGTGCCCGCCCTGGGCCTGGAGTGGTCCCTCGGCGCCGATGGGCTCTCGGCACCGCTGGTGGTGCTCAGCGGCCTGGTCACCTTCCTGTCGGTGGCGGCGAGCTGGAACATCGCCCGCAAGACCCGCCTTTATTTCGCGCTGATGCTTCTCCAGGCCTCCGCCCAGAGCCTGGTGTTCCTCTCCCAGGACTTCCTGCTCTTCTTCCTGGCCTGGGAGCTGGAGCTGGTGCCCGTGTACCTGTTGATCGCGATCTGGGGCGGCAAGCAGCGCCAGTACGCTGCCACCAAGTTCATCCTGTACACGGCCACCGCTTCCCTGCTGATCCTGATCAGCGGCCTGGCCCTGGCCCTGAACGGCCCTTTCACCCTCAACCTGGGCGAACTGGCGGCCCGCAGCCCTGGCGGCAGCCTGGGCCTGCTCTGCTACCTCGGCTTCCTGGTGGGCTTCGGCGTGAAGCTGCCGATGTTCCCGCTGCACACCTGGCTGCCGGACGCCCACGGGGAGGCGAATGCACCGGTGTCGATGCTGCTGGCGGGGGTTCTGCTGAAGATGGGCGGTTATGCCCTGCTGCGCTTCAACGTGCAGATGCTGCCGGAGGCCCACCGTGTGCTGGCGCCCGCCCTGATCGTGCTGGGCATTGTGAACATCATCTACGGCGCCCTCAACGCCTTCGCCCAGGACAACGTGAAGCGGCGCATTGCCTGCAGTTCGGTGAGCCACATGGGCTTCGTGCTGGTGGGCATCGGCGCGATCGACGCCCTGGGCCTGAGCGGGGCGATGCTGCAGATGATCAGCCATGGCCTGATCGCCGCCGCCATGTTCTTCATCACCGGCGTGTTCTACGAGCGCACCGAAACCCTCTCGATCCCGAACATGGGGGGTCTGGCCAAGGCCCTGCCGGTGACCTTCGCCTTCTTCCTCGCCAGCTGCCTGGCCTCCCTGGCGCTGCCCGGCATGAGCGGCTTCGTGAGCGAGATCACGGTGTTCCTGGGCCTCACCGCCAGCGACGACTACACCATCGCTTTCCGGGTGATCGCCGTGGTGCTGGCGGCGATCGGCCTGGTGCTCACCCCCATCTACCTGCTCTCCCTCTGCCGGCGGGTGTTCTTCGGCCCGAGGATTCCGGCCCTGGCGGTGGTGGGCGACATGCGGCCGCGGGAGCTGGTGATCGGCCTCACCCTGCTGGTGCCCACCCTGGTGATCGGCTTCTGGCCGCGGGTGGCGATCGACCTGTACGAAGCCAGCACGAATGCCCTGGCCAACGACCTGGGCCAGGCGGCGCTGACGGCCCTGGCCAGCGCTCCGGTCGCCGGCTGACCCGCGCCGGTGGCGCTGATCCGTTGGAATGGGGGCAGCTCTCCCCCGCCACGATGGCCGTGACCGCCCAGCTCCCGCCGCCGCTGCTGATCGGCGAGGGTCTGCCCCCCTTTGAGGCCATCCTTCCGGAGCACGTCGATCACCACATCCCCGAGCTGCTGGCCCAGCTGGAGGCCGAGCTCACCGCGATCGAACGCCGCCTGGGTGAGGCCGTGGCCAGCGGCGCGGCCCTGGAGTGGCATGGGGTGATGGACCCGCTGCACCGGCTGGGGGAACGGCTGCGCTGGAGCTGGGGGGTGGTGGGCCACCTCAACGGGGTGTGCAACAGCCCGGAGCTGCGGGACGCGCACGCCCGCCAGCAGGGGGCGGTGGTGGCCTTCGGCAACCGGGCGGGCCAGAGCCAGGTGATCCATGCCGCCCTGAAGCGCCTGGCGGAGCGGGACGACCTCGATGGCGCCCAGCGGCGCATCCTGGCGGCTGAGCTGCGGGACATGGAACTGCGCGGTGTGGCCCTGACGGGTGAGGTGCAGGAGGCCTTCAACGCCGCCAGCCAGGAGCTGGCGGAGCTCTCCACCACCTTCGGCAACCGGGTGCTGGATGCCACCAATGCCTGGACCCTGCGGCTCACGGCGGCGGAGGAGGTGGAAGGGCTGCCGGAGAGCATCCGGGCCCAGCTGGCCGCCGCCGCCGTCGCCGCGGGCGATGGGGAGGCCACGGCGGCGGCCGGACCCTGGCTGATGGGTCTGGACATGCCCCGCTACGCGCCGTTTCTGCAGTACAGCCGCCGCCGCGATCTGCGGGAGCAGGTGTACAAGGCCCATGTGAGCCGGGCCTCCGGCGGCGAGGGGAACAACGGGCCGGTGATCGAGCGGATCCTGGCACTGCGCCAGCAGCAGGCCGAGCGGCTGGGCTATGCCAACTGGGCGGAGGTGAGCCTGGCCTCGAAGATGGCGGGTTCCGAGGCGGAGGTGGAGCGGCTGCTGGAGGATCTGCGCGCCGCCGCTTTCCCCGCGGCCCAGCAGGAGCTGGAGGAGCTGCGCCAGTGCGCGGCGCGGCACGGGGCGCCGGAGGCGGCGGATCTGCAGCCGTGGGATACGAGCTTCTGGGCGGAGGTGCTGCGGCGCGAGCGCTTTGAGCTCGACAGCGAGGCGCTGCGGCCCTGGTTCCCGCTGCCCCGGGTGCTGGATGGCCTGTTCGGCTTGTGCGATCGCCTGTTCGCGATCACGATCACGGCGGCCGATGGCGAGGCGCCCGTGTGGCACGCCGATGTGCGCTTCTTCCGGGTGCATGACCGCGCCAGCGGCGAACCGATCGCCGCCTTTTATCTCGACCCCTACAGCCGACCGGGCAGCAAGCGGGGCGGCGCCTGGATGGATGAGTGCCTGGTGCGGTCGCTGCGGCCGGACGGCACGCCGGTGCTGCCGGTGGCCTATCTGGTGTGCAACCAGAGCCCGCCGGTGGGGGACACCCCCAGCCTGATGACCTTCCAGGAGGTGGAAACTCTGTTCCACGAATTTGGCCATGGGTTGCACCACATGCTCACCACGGTGGAGCGACCGCAGGCAGCGGGCATCAACAATGTGGAGTGGGATGCGGTGGAGCTGCCCAGCCAGTTCATGGAGAACTGGTGCTACGACCGCGCCACCCTGCTGGGCATGGCCCGCCACTGGCAGACGGATGAGCCGCTGCCGGAGGCGGAATTCGCCAAGCTGCAGGCGGCCCGCACCTTCCTGGCCGGCGCCGCCACCCTGCGCCAGGTGCACTTCGCCCTCACCGACCTGCGGCTGCACAGCCGCTGGCATCCCGGCTGCGGCCAGAGCCCGGAGGAGCTGCGCCGCGAACTGGCGAAAAGCACCACGGTGCTGGAGCCGATCGCGGAGGACGCCCAGCTCTGTTCGTTCGGACACATCTTCGCCGGCGGCTATTCAGCGGGCTACTACTCCTACAAGTGGGCCGAAGTGCTGAGTGCCGATGCCTTCAGCGCCTTCGAGGAGGTGGGTCTGGAGAATGAGGAGCTGATCCGCGCCACCGGCCGCCGCTTCCGCGACACGGTGCTCAGCCTGGGCGGCAGCCGCCATCCGGCGGAGGTGTTCGAGGAGTTCCGCGGCAGGCCGCCTTCGGCTGAGGCGCTGATTCGCCATAGCGGCCTGGCGGGAGAGGGGTGAGGGCTGGCGGGTGGCTTGGCTAATCGTGGCAACCAGTAGCAAAATCTGAACAATGGTCTGATCCCAGCGCTTGTCCTGTATCGCCAATATGCTCATTACCGCCGCCCCAGGTTACCTGTGGAGAGGGCTGATGGGGGATCGTGAACAATGGCTCTCTGCGGCGAGGAAGATCTGCTCGGATGTAGGACACATCTTCATCAGAAAGATTGACACCGTAAAGCTTAGCCACCTTGATGGCCTCTTGGATGTCGGTTGCTCCAGCAAAGAGTGAATGGAAGAATGAATCCTTGACTAGGGAAGCTCTGGGCAACGAGCGTTCAAGGAGAGCACCAGGACTTGATTTGTGCTTGATGAACATTTTGGATGCCGATTGGGCGTAGGTCTGCTCGATTTTGCCAATTTAGAGGCTG
>JBEIHT010000082.1:0-10646 GCA_040381155.1 Aphanothece sp. | reverse complement strand
TAACTTCCACAGCCAGTGGAAGTTCCTGTTCACCGTCCTGGCGGTGCTGAGCATGGTGCTCGGCAACGTGGTGGCCCTGGCCCAGACCTCGATGAAGCGGATGCTGGCCTACAGCTCCATCGGTCAGGCGGGCTTCGTGATGATCGGCCTGGTCTGCGGCACCGAGGACGGCTTCGCGGCAATGGTGCTCTATATGGCCGCCTATCTGTTCATGAATCTCGGTGCTTTCGCCTGCATCATCCTCTTCTCCCTTCGCACCGGCAGCGACCGCATCGCCGATTACGCCGGCCTGTACCAGAAGGATCCCCTGATCACCCTGGGCCTGAGCCTCTGCCTGCTTTCCCTGGGCGGCATCCCGCCGATGCTGGGCTTCTTCGCCAAGATCTATCTCTTCTTCGCCGGCTGGGCCGATCACCAGTACCTGCTGGTGGTGGTGGGCCTGGTCACCTCGGTGGTGTCGATCTACTACTACATCTCAGTGATCAAGATGATGGTGGTCAAGGAGCCGCAGGAGGCTTCCGATGTGGTGAAGGCCTACCCCGCCATCCAGTGGAATCTGGCGGGCATGCAACCCCTGCGCGCCGCCCTGGTGGGTTGCGTGGTGGTCACGGCCATCGGCGGCATCCTCTCCAGCCCCCTGTTCGATTGGGCCAGCGGGGCGGTGGCCGGCACGCCGATCCTGCAGCAGGCGATCGCCGCCGCCGGCGCCCTTAACGGCGCGGTGGGTTAGGCCGCCGCCACCGCCATGCCCTTGTCCAGCGACAGCCTGGCGGCACCGGTGGTGGCCGAGATGGAGGATGTGATCAAGGTGTATGGCAGCGGCGACACCCGGGTGGTGGCGCTCGACAACCTCTCGATGGCGGTGCGGCGCGGCGACTACCTGGCGATGATGGGCTCCTCGGGCTCGGGAAAGAGCACCGCGATGAACATTCTGGGCTGCCTGGATCGGCCCACCACCGGCAGCTACCGCCTGAACGGCACGCCGGTGGAACTCCTCAACGATGACCAGCTGGCCGACCTGCGCAGCCGCGAACTTGGCTTCGTGTTCCAGCAGTTCCACCTGCTGCCCCAGCTGAGCGCCCTCGACAACGTGATGCTGCCGATGATCTACGCCGGGGTGCCCCGCGGCGAGCGGCGCGAACGGGCAGCGGCGGCACTCACCCGGGTGGGCCTGGCCCAGCGGCTCGAGAATCGCCCCAACCAGCTCTCCGGCGGCCAGCAGCAACGGGTGGCGGTGGCCCGGGCGATCATCAACCAGCCGGCCCTGCTGCTGGCCGATGAACCCACCGGCGCCCTCGACTCCAGCACCACCCGGGAGGTGCTCGACCTGTTCGATGAACTGCACCGGCAGGGCATGACGATCCTGATGGTCACCCACGAACCGGATGTGGCCGCCCGGGCCCAGCGGGTGTTGCACTTCCAGGACGGCCGCATCGCCGACGAGGCTGGCGAGCGGCTGCGGCTGCTCTAGGCATTCAGCGGTGCCCCGCCTGGCTGTGAGCGGCATCACCGCCGTCGGCGGTGGTCGGTCACAGGTGGAGCCAGGGAAAAGGGCGAGCGTGGTGCTTGAACGGTTCCACCACCCTGGCGTCCATGTCCTATCTCAAAGCAACCCTGGCTCGGCGCACCCTGTTTGTGGGCTCGTACACGCCGATCCGCCTGACGATCGATCCCACCAGCGGCCGTACGGTTGACGACCTTGAATTTGATGTGTCCGGGGGGTTGGCCGGTGGCGTGGTCTCGACGGCCCGAGGACCGGGCTTCCAGCCCACCAGACCCACCTTGATGTTGCTCGGGGGCTACAAGCCCGGCACACACGTGCTGCGAATCCTTGAGAAGGGCAGTGGCACGCTGCTGGAGGAGCTCAAGTTTCGTCTCAGCACCGCCTGGAGCCCGACGAAAGCGGGACCAGGGGTGTGGTTCAGCGGAACGCCGAACGCCAGGCTGGCAGGATCGGCCTGGGGGGGTGGCCCGTCCGGTCCTCAGAACGCGGCCACGCTGCCCGCCCTGGGGACGCGAAGGATCGCCATCGTGTTTGTGGACACCAGCAGCCAGCGCTATCCCACCGATGCCGCTGCCATGCAGGCGATTCGGGACACCTGGCTCAACGAACTGATCAACGGTGTGGCGGTGGCGGGGCAGACGCGCAGCGCCAGGGCTTTTTTCCAGGAGGTTTCGTACGGGCTGTTTGACATCTCAGCGCAAACGTTTGGACCTTACCAATTAAGCGGCAACTTTACCTCCTTTTTCAAGGATGACGGAACGCCCAAGGGGAACTATTTCCAGGCGGTGATCACGGCCGCTGATGGCGATGTGAATTACAACGACTTCGACACCATTCTCTGTGTATCGCGCTCTGTCGATCCTGTCGGCATGACAGCAGGTCGCTTTGCCTGGCCCTACGCGAGCATCGGCCATTGGGGGCCGTACACCACCTCAGAAGGCAACAAAAATCTGGGCCTGATTTCCATGCCATTCAACTGGAAACAGCTCGATGGTCGCGAAGTGCATGAAACGTTCTGCCATGAGCTGGGCCATAATCTCGGCCTCGGCGATCAATACACCCCCGCGGTGAGCGGTCGCAACATCGGCGGTTGGGACCTGATGCATGCCGAAGATCCGCTGCCCCATCTCTCTGCGGCCCATCGCTTGATGCTGGGCTGGTTGCTGCCGGCACGGGTACGCACCTTCAACTTCGCGGCCAGTGGAGCACCGGTGGACACCACCGTGACCCTGCACGCCATCGAGCAGGGCGCGCCGGCGCCCGGCCGCTCCAGCGCGGTGGAGGTGCGCATCGGCGATGGGCTCAATTACTACTTCGAATATCGCAATGGCGAAGCGCCACAGATCGGCGACCGCGCCCTACCCACCGACCAGCGGGTGCTGGGTACGGATGTGGCTTCCGCACCGTTCGTGCCGCCCTTTTCACGACCTGGCATTCTGCTGCTGCCTGCCGACGCCGATGACAATGGCGCGGTACTGGGCAATGGCGAATTTTATCGGGAGGTCGATGCTTCACCGTTCCCTGTAGAGTTTCGCGCTGATGTTTCGGGGCTCACGATTGACAAGGCTGATCTGCGCATCCGCTATGGCACCAACGGTCGCCCAGATCCATCGATCAGACCGTGGCCGGCGGCGCCCGATCGGCAGTGGCAATCGCCAGACATTGAGGTGCGAAATGCCAAGAACGCGATGGATCCCGCCTGGGCCAATGTGCCATGGGTTGGCAATCCCAATACGGTCGTGGCAAAAGTGCGCAACCTTGGTACCGTACTGGCGCCGCAGGTGCGCGTGAATTTTACAATCAAGAATTTCAACATCGGCGGCGCTCCCGAAGTGGCGCTGGGATCCGATGTAAAAGACATTCCGCCCGGGGCCACGGTTGAGTTCAGCACCAATTGGGTGCCGCCTTCCAACGGGCACTACTGCGTGGTGGCTCGCATCCCGCTGTATGTGGTGCCGACCGCACCGACGGTGGTGGAGATGACGGAACTCAACAACCTCGCCCAATCCAACTACGACCGTTTCAATACGGCCACCAGTTCCCCCTCCACCCGCGAACACACCAGCGTGCAGGTGGGCAACCCCTATGACGAGGCGACGCGGGTTTGGATCATCGCCGAGCAAACCAATCCCCTGTTTCGCACCTATGTGGAAACCACCTGGTTGTGGCTGAAGCCGAAGGAGTCGCGCACGGTGAGAGTGATGCTGGAGTACGCTCTGGATCCAAAGAGTGATCGCCTGCCCGCTGATCTCAACAAGGAAGTGCAGCGGCAGATTGAAAAACTCTCCCGGCAGCCCAACACGCTGGGTCTGCACGCCTACGCCGAGAATCCAGCCGACAATCCCCGGCACGCCCTGGAGTTGCTCGGTGGAGCTGGCATCCAGGTGACGTCCGGTCGCGCCACCACCTTTGCTGAGCTGGGCAACGACGGCAAGGTGGTCGTCGGCCGGATCGAGACCAGCGACGATGGAATGCCGGTGGCTGGCGGCTCGGTGGTGGTGACGGTGAGCCTCGATAAACGGAAAGCCGCCGCGTTTGTGCAGACGGGGGTGAGGGTGGAGGCGAATGGGGAGTTTGTGGCCCAGCTGGGCGACCAGGAGTTTCGATTCCTCCGGGCTGACTATCTGCCTGCACCCGGGTACGGCGCTTGCCAGCACGACTGGATCAAGGCCCGCTGATGGCTGGGTGGGGGACCCAGGGACGTTGCGGTGCCCTCACCCCCGCGGCGAAGATGGGGCCACGGGCGGGCGGGGGCGCTCCAGGGTCTGGATCAGCTGGCCCATCAGCATTGCCACCGCGTCGGGCATCGGACCTTCCCCGGGGGCACCCAGACCCTGGAGGCCCGCGATCGCCGCCCCGCCGCTCAGGCCAGTGCTGGGATCCAGATCACCCGGATCCACCGCCACCCAGCCGCCGTCCTGGGGAACCCGCAGCTCGAAGTGGAGGTGGGGGCCGGTGCTCAGGCCGGTGCTGCCCACCCGGCCGATCACCTCGCCCTGGCGCACCCGCTGGCCCTCGCGCACATAGAGCTCGGAGAGGTGGCCGTAGAGGGTGCGGCGGCGGGGGCGGTCGTGTTCCACCTCGATCGCCAGGCCGTAGCCGCCGGCCAGACCGCTGCTCACCACCTGGCCGCTGAGGGCGGCCACCACCGGCGTGCCCTCGGGTGCCGCCAGATCCTTGCCGGCGTGCATCAGCCAGCTGCCCAGCACCGGGTGGAGACGCCAGCCGAAACCGCTGGTGGGCACCGAGGAACCGATCAGCGGATAGAGCAGGCGCAGGTTGCCATTGCCGGCCACCGCCGCCGGCCTGGGGGTGCGGCCGAAGACATCGGTGAGGCGGAAGCTGCCGCCGGCGCCGGAGAGCAGGGCGCTGACCGGCACCGAGATCGGCGGCAGCGGGGCGGCGTCGGTGCGGAAGCCCCCGTCGCCGGCCAGAGAGGAGAGCTCGCCGGCAGCCCCGCCAGGCGCCAGCAGGGGGCCGCTCATCCCGTCGCGGCGGTTGCGGCCGATCACCGTCAGGCCGCCGCCGCACTCCACGGCGGAGAGGGCGCCGCTGCGGCAGGCGGCCTGCAGGGCGGGATTGGCGATGCCGGGGATGAGGCCCCGCACCCGCACCCGCTCCCGCGGGGTGACCACCCCATCGCGCACCAGGGCGTCGATGTCGGCGTCGACGCGGCGAGGGGGGCAGCGCGGCGGATCTCGGCGGGGGGCTCCAGCGGCGCAGCGGCGGGGGCCTGGACGGCCGGGGGCCGCTGGGCCGGCTCCGGCGCAGGCGCGGCGGCGGCCGGCAGGGGAGCGGGGGCGCTGAGGCTTGCCGGTGGCTGGACGACGGGCGCGGGCGGCGGGGCGCCATTGCCTGCCGGGGCGGAGGATCCGGCATCCTGGGCCAGACCGAGCGGCACCGCCAGGAACGGCACACCAGCGAGGGCGGTGGCGGCGAGCAGGGCGGGCAGGGGCCGGGCAGCCATGGAGAGGGGAAGTCTCAGCGGCGTGCATTGTGACGCAGCGCGAGGCCTGGGGGTTGTGTCGGGGGCGGCCTCAGAACTGCCGCTGCAGCGCCAGGCGGCGCGGACCCGAGCGCAGCCGCAGGCGGCCATCGACCGCCAGGCCCTCCACCTGCCAGGGTTCACCCCCGTGCCAGAGGGGCGGCAGGGGTAGCCCCAGCCGCGCCTCGGCGGCCGCGCGCACCAGCTCCCCCTGGCGGGCGTGGGCCACGGCCCACTCCAGGCCGCGCAGCACCCGGGCGGCCAGGGCGGGGGCCGGCAGGGGCACGGCGGCGGCGCCGGGCGGCAGGGGGTGGCGGCCGTTGAGCCCCACCCCCACCTGGGCCCAGCGCACGCCCCCGCCCCGCAGCCGCAGGCGCGGCAGCAGGCCGGCCAGCTTGCGGCCCTCCAGCAGCAGGTCGTTGGGCCACTTCAGCCGCACCGGCAGGCCGAGGGCCTCCAGCTCCAGGGCCAGCCCCACCGCCACCGCCAGACCTGGCGCGGCGGCGGCGGCAGCCTCGGCGGGCCAGGGCAGGGCGGCGCTGATCCAGGCGCCGCCGGCCGGCGACAGCCAGCGGCGACCCCGCTGGCCCCGGCCGAAGCGCTGCCGCCGGGCCAGCACCGCCAGGGGCGTCGCCAGGGCGGCCTGTTGGGCCAGGGGGAGGCTGGCGAGCCAGCGCTCCAGCTCGATCTCGCTGCTGGCACAGACCGGCAGGGCCCGCAGCCGCCAGGCCAGGGGCGGCGCCTCGGGCCGCGGCGGCAGGGCCCGCCGGGCCGCCATCAGCGCGCCGATCACAGGCTGTGCAGCCAGGCGCCGATCCGCCGGGCCCCGTCCTCCAGTTCGGCGACGGGATGCACCAGGGCCAGCCGCTGCCAACCCTCACCCCCCGGACCGAAGCCGTTGCCCGGGGTGAGGCAGACGCCGCTGCCCTCCAGCAGGGCGGCGCAGAAGTCCTCCGAGCCGAGGCCCCGGGCCCGGGCCACCGGCGGCAGCTCCAGCCAGAGGTAGAGCGCCATCGAAGGCCGCCGCACCGGCCAGCCCTGTTGCGCCAGGGCGGCGGCCATGCGGTCGCGCCGCTCCCGGTAGGTGGCCCGCAGCTGGGCGGGCCACTCGGGCGCCTGCTCCAGGGCGGCGATGGCGCCGGCCTGCAGGGCCAGGGACATGTTGAAATCGACCACCCCCTTGAGCTGGCGCAAGGCACGGATCAGCCAGGCGGCCCCGATGGCGAAGGCGATGCGATACCCCCCCAGGCACCAGCTCTTGGAGAAGGAGAAGAATTCGATGCCGCATTCGCGCCAGGCGGGATGGCGCAGCAGGGCCGGCGCCTCGCCGTCGAGGGCCAGATCCACATAAGGGTTGTCATGGGCGAGCACCAGGTCGTGGCGCAGGGCCCGCGCCACCGCCTCCTCCAGCCAGGCCTGACTGCCGGTGGTTGCGGTGGGGTTGTGGGGAAAGCCGAGCACCATCAGCTTGAGGGCGTCCCAGGCGGCGGGCTCCAGCGCCTCGAAATCGGGACGCCAGCCCTCGTCCGCCCGCAGGGGCAGCAGCAGGGGCCGGGCTGAGGCCAGCCGCAGGCCGCCCATGTGGGAGGGGTAGTAGGGGTCAAGCAGCAGGGCGGCGTCGCCGGGGTTGAGCACCGCCAGGGGCAGATGGGCCGTTCCCTCCTGGGAGCCGATCAGCAGCAGCACCTCGGTCTCGGGGTCAACGGCGGTGCCGAAGCGGCGCAGGGCCCAGGCGGCGGCGGCTTCACGGAAGGGCAGGGTGGCCCCGTGCAGGCAGTAGGAGGAGCTCTCCGGGCGGGACAGGGCCGCGGCAATCGCCTCCAGGCACGGGGCCGGCGGCGGCAAATCGGTGGAGCCGAGGGAGAGATCCAGCAGCGGCGGCCCCAGGCCACGGCGGTGGTAAGCGAGCTTGCGCTGATCGTTGCGGGCGAAGACACCGCTGCCCAGCTGGGAGACCCGCTCAGAGATGGGCATCCAGAAAGGCCTTCAGCTGGGCCTTGGCCAGGGCGCCCTCGTGGCGAGCCAGCTCCTGGCCGCCGCGGAAGAGGATCAGGGTGGGCAGGCCCTGGATGCGGAACTGGTCGCGGGTGAGGGGGTTGGCATCGGCCTCCAGCTTGCCCACCACAAGCCGATCGTCGTACTCGCCGGCGGCCCAGTCCATCAGGGGGGCCATCAGGCGGCAGGGGCCGCACCATTCGGCCCACACATCCACCAGCACCGTGCCGGGGCTGGCGAGCACCTGCTCGGCAAAACCGGCATCGGTCAGGGAGAGGACGGGGGTGTTGGTGAAGCTGTCGGTGGCCATGTCCGAATCTCGCGTCGTGTTGGGGCGATTGTATGGATCAGGACAGCAAGACGGCGCCGATCAGAGCTTGTCGATCGAGCGCTTGAGCTCCTCGAGTTCGGCATCCACCTCCGCCACCTTCACCGGCTCCAGCAGGGGGGCCGGTCCGTTCTCCGCCGGCAGGGCGATGGGTGTGGCCCCACCCTCCAGCCGTGTCTTGAGGGCCGCGAGTTCGTCGTCCACATCGCTGCCGCCTTCGAGGGAGGCGAACTGGCTTTCCAGATCGGCGCCCGCCAGCTCGGCCATCGCCTGGCTCTTGGCTTCCATCAGCTGCACCTTCTCCTCCATCTGCTCGAAGGCGGCCATGGAGGTGTTGGTGCCGAGGTTGCTGACGGCGCTGTGCAGCTGCTCCTGGGCCTGGGCGGCGCTGGCCCGGGCCTTGAGCATCTCCTTCTTGGTCTTCGCCTCGGCGATCTTGCTCTCCAGCGCCACCAGGCTCTTCTTGAGGGTCTCCACCTGGCCGGCCTGGCCGTTGAGCTGGTTGTTCAGCGCCGTGGCGGTGTCGGTGTAGGTCTTGCGGCGGGAGAGGGCCTCGCGGGCGAGGTCTTCCTCGCCTTCCTTGAGGGCCAGCTCGGCCCGTTCGTACCAGGCGCGGGCCTGGCTCTCGGCCTGCTCCGCCTGGTTCTGGATGCGTTTCTGGCTGGCGATCGCGGTGGCGACGGCCTGGCGCAGCTTGATCAGGTCGGCCTGCATGTCGGCGACCGATTGATCCAGGATCTTGGCCGGATCCTCCGCCTTGCTCACCAGATCGTTGAGGTTGGCGCGCAGCAGGCGACTGAGCCGATCGAAGAAGCCCATGAATCGTTGAGGGGAGGGCAGGCCGCACCCTAGCCGCCCCTTCAGCGCCTGCGCAGATCGATGGCGGTCAGCCGCCAGTCCAGCTCCACCCCGGCGCTGCCGCGGCGCCAGCCGATCCGCTCCGCCAGGGCGGCGCGCAGGACGCCGGGGGGATCGCCCCGCAGGGCGAACAGCTGGCGGGTGAAGGCCTCCATCTCCTGCTCGCAACGGAAGCGCCAGGGGCAGGAGCGCTCCTCCACCCGCAGGGGCTGCAGCGTCTCGGGCCAGCGCTGCTGGCTCCAGTCGCGGTAGTGGCCGCGGTGGCCGCCGGGCGTCCAGGCGTCGACGAACCCGTCGAGAAAGGCGGCGATCGGACTGCCCAGCCCCACATCGGCCAGATGCACCAGGCCGCCGGGGCGAACCGCGCTGGCGAGGCGCTCCAGAAAGGGCTCCAGCGGCGCGATGTGGTGGAGGGCCGCCAGGCAGATGACCCGATCGGCGGGGGCCACGGGCCAGGGCCCGAGGGGATCCACCAGGTCCGGCACGACGCCGGCGGGTTCGCCCGGGGCGTCGCTGAAGGCGTCGCTGAACTCCAGGGAGTCCACCCGGATCCCCGGGGGGCAGAAGCGGAGGAGATAGCCGCCGCCGGCGGGAACATCGAGCAATCGCTCGCCAGAAGCAAGCGGATACTTTTCGAAAAGTTGCCGGAATTCCTCGGCACGTGCGTCGGGCCAGCGCTGCATCGCTGCCTGATACGAGCGGCCCCTCTCGGAAAAAATGCAGGCGTAATCAGCGGTCATGGGCCCAGGACAGGACGGGTTGCACAAAAGCGGCATCTCAACTTAATTTTTAGCTAACTCACCCAGAGGACGCTCTCACGGAATATTGATAACTTTTTCTGTATTTCTTTCGCAAGTTTACCCTGCCCCCGCTGTCCTCGCCTTCGCCATCCTTCCCTGCCATGAGCTCCGCCATCAACCTGATTCACTTCAGCACCGGCTTCCTTCCCATTGCCGGCGAGTCGATCGGCTACTACCTGGGCGTCTCCAACACGGGCCAATACCCCATCGATTCGCTGGCGATCAGCAGCAATCTCGGGATGACCTACAGCGGCATCAGCAGCCCTGATCCCATCCTGGGCATCGCGATCAACATCGGCGACGACAATCGCAACGGCATTTTTGACGCCAACGAAACCTGGTACTACGAGGCGTCTTACACCGTCTCAGCGGCGGACATCAGCGGCAGCAGCGGCAGCAACAACGTTGTCAACGGTGCTCTCATCAACCGCGTGACGGTCACCATCAGTGGCCCAGGCGGAGCGGCCAACCAGGGAGCCTCCCAGGCCTCGAACCTCTCCGTCGCCCTGGTGGAGGAGCGGCCCGCCTTCACCCTCACCCAGACCAGCGCACCCAATCCCGCCAGGGCGGGCGACCGGATCAACTACGCGATTGCGGTGCAGAACAGCGGCAATGTCACCCTTTACAACCTCAGCCTCTCCGCCAGCCCCTTCGGCACTCCCCAGGCGGTCACAGGCCCGCAGGGCTTGAACATCGGCGATATCGATGGCGACGGCAACTTTGATGTGGGCGAAACCTGGCGCTACCTCAACAGTTATCTGGTCAGCCAGGCGGACATCGACAACCTCGGCGCCATCGACGGCAGCGCCGATGGGGCCCTCACCAACACGGTGACCGCCACGGCGGGCCTCTCCGGCGAGGGCAGCCCGGTTGACCTGACGGTCATGACCAGCACCGAGAACAACCTCGGTGAACCTGTCTCCGCCAGCCTCGGTGATCGCCTCTGGAGCGACAGCAACGGCAACGGCATCCAGGATGCCGGCGAGTCCGGCATTGTCGGCCAGACCGTCACCCTGATCGGCGGCGGCGCGGACGGTGTGATCAATGGTGTGGGTGACACCACCACCACCACCACCAGCGCCAACGGCATTTACAGCTTCACCGGTCTCACCCCGGGCCAGCACTATCAGGTGCAGTTCAGCAAGCCGGCCGGCACGGTGTTCACGGTGCCTGACG
>JBEIHT010000081.1:0-10793 GCA_040381155.1 Aphanothece sp. | reverse complement strand
GGCCGAGCGTGGATACCGCGGCGAGCGGCGAGCCGATGCCCTGCGCCTCAGCCAGGGGGAGCCGGCCGTGGAGGCCCTGCTCCAGGCCGTGGATCCCGGCCACATGGGCTGGCTGGCGGCGCTGCAGTTCGGCTTCATCGAGCTCGACTGCGCCCTGCTGCACGGCAGCTCCGCCGCTGTCGACGACAGCCTGGGTCCGAACAGCTCACCGCTGCTGCTGCTGGATCGCCTCACCCGTATGGAGGTGAACCGGTTGTTCACCGCCCGCAGCGGCCAGCAGTTCCGCCTCGAGCTCAGCGGCGGTGGAATTGAATCCCAAGTGCGGGATCTGGAGGGCGAACGGCACCAGCAGCAGAGCGTTCCCCAGCGCCAGGTGATCGGCATCGGGACCGGCATCCACTACACCATTTACGACCCCGGCAGCGATCGCCTCGATTTCCTGATCGCCGGCAGCAAACCCCAGCAACGGGCGCGGGGGTTTGCATGACCCCGCAGCTGGGGGGAACGATTGAGACCCTGCAGGTGGACCTGGCCGGGAGACAGCTGCGCCTGGTGCTGGAGCGCCGGGGGCCGGCGGCGGCCCCCCTTTGGCTGCTGCTGCCGGCGCTAAGCACCGTGTCGAGCCGCGGTGAATGGAAAGCCTTCGCGGATGCGGTGGGCGATCGGCGCCAGCTGGTGAGCTTCGACTGGCCCGGTTTCGGCGACAGTGACCGCCCAGCGATGCCTTACGACGCCGCACTGCTGCGCTCGGCAGCGCCCCAGTGTGGTCGCCGCGGGCCACAGCGCCTCGGTGGCCCTGGGGCTGGCCACCGAATGGTCTGGCCTGTGGCAGGAGCTGGTGCTGGTGGCCCCCACCTGGCGTGGCCCCCTACCGACGATGACCGGCTGTACCCCGCAGCAGTTTCACTGGCTGCGGAGTCTTGTGGCAGCACCATGGGTCGGCCCGGCGCTCTACCGGCTCAATACCAGCCGGATGGTGCTGCGCCTGATGTTGCGGCGTCATGTGTGGGTCGACTCCGCCCTGCTCACGCCGGCGCGGATCCGCGAACAGCAGCGGCTGGCCAGGCGCCCCGGGGCACGCTTCGCCAGTGTGGCGTTCGTGAGTGGTGGCCTTGATCCGGCGAACGATCGCGCCTGGTGGTTGCAGCAGGCGCGCCTGCTCCAATGTCCGCTGCAGGTGGTGCTGGCCTCCGAGGCCCCACCACGTTCCAGGGCAGAGATGGAGGCTCTGGGCTTTGAGGCGGCGGATCAGCTCAGCGTGATTCCAGGGCTTCTCGGTCTCCACCAGGAATTTGGAGCCCTGCTGGCACGGATATTGCTGGCGGACAACGAGGGGCCCTGACCCAGATCCAGGATCTCACTTAGAAGCGGAAGGTGACCCCCGTTCCGATGTGGTGCTGCCAGCCGCGCCCCCAACCTTCGCCGACCTGGCTGCTGTAGATCGGCTTCCAGTGGGCAAACAACACGGTGCGGCGGCTGAGCGGGAACTCCAGCTCCACCTCACCACCCCAGTCGGTTCGGCTGGGAAGTCCCGCATAGCTGCCGGGGCTGTAGAAGCGCGGTCCAGCGGAGAGCGTCACATTCAGCTGGTCGACATTGAAACCGAATCCCAGCCAGGGATCGGTGTAGTTGCCGAGGTAGGTCCCATCCGACTCCCAGCCCGTGCGGTTCTCCAAAGAGATGAAGAGGCCATCAGCAACTGTTTCCAGACCATCCCCCAGAGCGAAATTCACATCACCATCGCCGAAGGCGTAGGCCACCCCGAAGCCAAGCTCATTCTTCAGTCCCTGGATATCTTCGCCCTGGCTGCGGGTCACGTAGTACGGCAACCATTCGGCAAAGAAGGAAAGGCGCTGATTCGGGTCGTAGCGCACCTGCAGCCGCCCCTTCAGATCGCTGCGGCGAAAGGGAGTGCCGCCATGGCTGTGATCGTGCTCCTCAGCATGGTGGTCAGCTTCCTCGGCATGGTGCTCCTCGGAGTGCTCCAGGTGGACCCGGCCGTAGAAATGTTCCGCTTCACCCCACACCAGGGCGGGCCCCACCATCGCCTCAATCGCCAGACTGCCCTTGTTGGGCAGGCCCCACTCCATCACCACGCCCAAAAGGCCATCAATGGCGTAATGGCGCGGCTTGCCTTCGAGATTGTTCTCCAGGCCGGCGTGCCCCTCCAGGGTGAGCACCGGAGCGAGCTGAAACTCGCCCGGGGCCAGATCCTCTCCCCCAGCCGCGCCGTGGGCGACCAGAGGCGCTGGATAGGCCAGCGCCATCACCAGGCTGATGGGAACGAGGGCAAGGCCCGGGTGCCGGGATCGCAACAAGCGGCGGGAGAATGGATCGGGAAAAGACGGTGGGGTCATGATGAACATCAGCGGATTGAGGCCCAGCGACGGGCGAGCCCTTCGGCGGCAGCGCCATCGCAACGGCCGCCCTGGCCGCTGACGAAGGTGCAGACGTTGCCCGTGGCGGTTTGGACGGTGGAGCGGCCCGGGGCGAGCCCATCGGCGACAAGGGGAGTGGGATTCACCGGCACGCCGCTGGCGCGGCTGATGCGCCGCAGGGTCTTGGAGATCGGCAACGACTCGGCGAACAGCTGGCGCGTACCCGACTCCCGCACCGCTTTGGTGATCGCCCCGAGGCTGGCGGGGCGCAGAACTCGGGCGGTGGTGAAGGAATCCAGCAGCGGCAGCTCCCTTACGCCGAAACGGCGGGCCAGGCTGGAGAAAGCACGATGCTCGGTCACCAGCACCCGGCTGCGGGTTGGAACGGTGTCGATCTGCACCTCAATCCAACGGCCGAGATCTGCCAACACGGCATTCGCTGCCTGGCTGCGGCGCTTGACGGCTGCCGCCGACGCCCTTGGTAGCAGGGTCGCCAGGCGGGCCTCCACCACCCGCAGCATGGCCGCCGCCTGGGCGGGATCGTGCCACACATGGGGATCGCGGCCGGGACTGGCGGGCACGGCCTGCTCGGCGACCGCCACCTTCGTGGCACCGCCGCTGATCCGCGTCAGGGCGGGGGTGAGGCCGTAGCCATTGAGCAGCACCAGGCTGGCGTCAGCGATGGCCTGGCGGTCGCGGGGACGCAGCACCGCCTGATGGGGATCGCCACCGGCCGGGATCAGGCAGGTCACCCTGGCCTGATCCGCCGCGAGGGTGCGTGTGAGGTCGCAGAGGATCCCGTCGGCAGCCACCACCAGCGGCGGCGAAGACGCTCGGACGGGAGCCACCTGGGCCAGCGAGGCCGCCCCCAGGAGCATGGCGAGGAAGACCAGCGGCAACGCCATCCGCAGAGAACCAACAATGCAAGGATGATAACGGTTCTCATTCGCAGCGCGCCATAGGCTGGTGATCACGTTGGTGCGCCTGTGGATCAACCCTTGCTGCAAGCCCTCGATCTCGTCTATGGCTATGCACGCTTGCCCGTGCTGGTGGGCATCGATCTGGAGGTGAGGCCGGGATCGTGCAGCGTCATCCGCGGCGACAACGGTTCAGGCAAATCCACCCTTCTGCAGCTGCTGCAGGGGCGTCTGCAGCCCAGCTCCGGCTGGGTGCGGCTTGAAGGTCGACCCCTGAAGGGGCAACGCCGCCGCGTGGCCCTCGTCCCCCAGGACCCCTGCCTGAACTGGCGCTATCCCATCCGTCTGGGTGCGTTCGTGGCCCTGGCCGCCTTTGGGGATCCGCGCAGCGGCCCGCCGGCCCTGCGGCAGGTCGGGCTGGAGGCCCACGCGGAGCGACCCATCGGCAGCCTCTCCTCCGGCCAACGTCAGCGGGCCCTGATCGCCAGGGCCCTGGCCCAGCGCGCCGCGGTGCTGCTGCTCGATGAACCCTTTGCCTGCCTGGATGGCGCCAGCTGCCTGCAACTCGGTGCGTTGCTTCGCTCCCTGGTGTCCTCAGGGACGGCGGTCGTGCTCAGCGCCCATGGCGAGTTGCCCCCGACTGTCCCGCGGAGGCGTACCTACCTCCTGCAGGGGGGAAGCCTGCATCCCCAGCCCGCCCAACCTTCCTTCACGCCGTGGCAGCCCTGAACGAACCCTTTTGGTTGATCCCCCTTCTGCTGGCCTGTTGTTCCGGTCTGAGTTGCCCGCTGTTGGGCACGCTGCTGGTGCTGCAGCGCCGCGTGCTGACCACCAACCTGATGGCCTACGCCGTGCTGCCCGGGGTGGTGATCGGCCAGGCCCTGGGCCTGCCGCCGCTGCTCACGGGCATGGCCAGCGCTCTTGCGGCCGTGCTGCTGGTGGAAGCACTGATCGCCGCAGGGCGCGACGACGCCGGAGCTGCGGAAGCGCTGCTCAACACCGTGCTCTCGGCCAGTCTCGGGCTGGGGGTGCTGCTGGTGCAGGTTCTTGAACTGCCGGTCGACCTGGAGGGGTTGCTGTTCGGAGACCTGCTGGTAGCGGGTCCGGATGACCTGGTGCGCATGGGCCTGGTACTGGTGCTGGTGCTGCTGGTGATTCGCTGCGGCTATCAGCACTGGCAGTGGCTCGGCCTCGATCCTGAGGGTGCGAGGCAACGGGAGCTGCCCGTGGGCAGCCTGCGGCTGGGGATGGCGGCCCTCACAGCGCTGGTGGTGGTGAGCGCCACTGCAGCGGTGGGACTGGCGCTGGTGATGGCCCTGATCTGCGCCCCCAGCCTCACGGCTCTGGCGGGTGCCACCAGCCTGAGGCAGGCGCTGCTCCGAGCGGCCCTGATCGGGCTGGTCGTGAGCCTGATCGGGTGCGTGCTGGCCGTGGGCCTCAACCTGCCCCCTGGTCCACTGATGGCCAGTTGTTGCCTGCCTCTGCTGTTGCGACGCGGAAGAGTTATGGGCTGAGGCTGCGCACGCGCACCAGCAGCGCCAGCAGGAAACCGGCAAACTGCACGATCACCACACAGGGGCCGGAGGGCAGGTTGGTGAGACCTGAACCCAGCAGACCCAGAAGCGCACAGCCACCGCCGAGGCAGGCTGAGGCGAGGGCGTACAGCGGGAAGCGGCGACTCACCAACCGTCCCCCGCAGGCCGGAATCACCACGAAGGCACTGATCAGCAGCACCCCCACCGCCTTGATCGACACCGCCACCACCACGGCCAGCAGCACGATGAAGGCCAGGCGGTGACGGCTGGCGCCCACACCGAAGGCTCCGGCCAGCTCGCTGTTGAGCGTGAGCAGCACCTGGGCGCGCAGGCTGAGGGCGAGATAGATCAAGGCGCCGATCAACAGCACCGTGATCACCGCCAGATCACTCCAGCCGATGCCGAGGATGTCGCCGAAGAGCAGCTGTTGAAGGCCGCCCCGATAGCTCTCCACCAGGCTCAGGGCCACCACCGCGAAGGCCAGGGAGGTGGAGTACACGATGTTGAGCAGGGCATCGGCGGGCAGGCCGCTGCGGGCTACCAGCTGGTTCACCAGCAGGGCGAACAGCACCGCGAAGGGAATCAGCACCAGGGTGGGATTGACCCCCAGCAGGATGCCCAGGCTGATGCCCAGCAGGGCGGAATGGCCCAGGGCATCACTGAAGAACGAGAGCTGGCGCAACACTGCGAAACTGCCCAGAAGCCCACCGAGGGCACCGGTGAGCAGGCCGCCCAGCAGAGCCCGCTGCATGAACGGCTGGCCAACCATCGCGAGCAGGCCACCGGCATCAGCCACGGTGCTGCACCTGGCTGTGGTCATGGCGATAGGGCACCACATTGGGGCCATAGAGCTCGGCCAGCCGCGCTGGACTGAGCGCGTGGTCGGGGGTGCCGCTGCAGCGCAGGCGACGGTTCAGGCACAGCACCTGGTCACTGCTCCGGCGCACCATGTCCAGATCGTGCGACACCTGCAGTACGGTCCAGCCCTCCTGACGGCGCAGTTCCAGCAGCAGCTGCTGGAACTGCTCGCCGCTGGGGGCATCCAGGCCGGCCTGGGCTTCGTCGAGAACCAGCAGCTGGCGGGGCCGCACCACACAGAAGGCCAGCAGCACCCGCTTCAGCTGACCGCCGGAGAGCTCGCTCAGACGGCGCTTCGCCAGGTTCTGGCAGGCGGTGCGCTCCAGGGCATGGCGCACGGCCTCAGAACGACGTCTGCTGCCGAGCCAGGCCAGGCTCAGGCCTGGTGCATCAAAGCCAAAGCCCACGAATTCAGCCACGGTGAGGGGGAAGCGCCCCTGCAGCGCCAGGCTCTGGGGCAGGTAAGCGATCTGCGCTCGCAGCGCGGGGGGGTACTGACCCGCCGGGCCGAGGTCGTGGCCGAGGATCCTCACCGTCCCTGAGGATCTCGGCAGCAGGCCGAGCAGGGCGCCCACCAGAGAGCTCTTGCCGGCACCGTTCGGACCCACCAGGGCCGTATCGGTTTCGCGGGCCAGGGCAAAGCTCACCTGCTCCACGGCCAGCTGCTCACCGCGCCGCACGCTCAGGTCCTGAACCACCAGCACCGGGTCGCTGCCTGTCATGGGCTGAGGGCCCGGCGCAGGGCCGCCACGTTGCGTCGCATCACCTGGAGATAGGTGGCGGGATCGCGAGCGGCTTGAGGGCTGGCGGTTTCCAGCGGATCAAAGACAGAGACACGCACCCCCAGATCCCGTGCCAATGCGGTAAAGGAGCGGGTTCCCTGCTGGGGTTCGCTGAGGAGTGCCTGGAGCTGGTTGCGCTTCACCTCAGCCGCCACCCTCTGCAGATCGGCGGGAGTGGGATTGATCTCGGGCACACGCACCAGGGTCGCGACCCTGAGGCCATAGCGCTGGGCGAAATAGGGGGCGAAGTCGTGGAGGGCCACGAAGGTTTTGCCCCGATAGGGCTGGAGCTGGGCGGCGATCTCGCTGTTCAGCTGTCGCAGCTGGGCGGTGTAGGCAGCGGCGTTGCGGCGGTAGCCCTCCGCGCAGCTGGGATCGGCCTGGATCAGGCCATCACGGATGGTTTCCACCTGCTGCACCGCCCGCAGCGGATCGAGCCAGATGTGGGGATTCACAGCGCCGTGGTCGTGGCTGTGCTCTTCTGCTTCCAGGGTGGCGACACCACGGCTGGAATCGATCACCTTCAGCTGGGAATTGTCAGCGGAGGCCACGAGCTTCTCGAGGAAGCCCTCCATCTCCAGGCCGTTCTTCACCAGCACCCGGGCCTGGCGCACGGCGGTCAGATCCCCCGGTCGGGCCTGGAAATCGTGGGGCCCCGTGCTGGCGGGAATGAGGGGTGTCACCAGGGCGCAGTTCCCTGCCACGGCACGGGTGAACAGGGTGATGGGCAGAAAGGTGGTGACCACCTTGAACCCCTTCCCAACGCCTGTGTGAGGGACTTCCGGGCGGGGGGCGCCGCAGGCGGCCAGCACCAAGGCCCCGATGGCCACACCGGTGAGTCTCCAAAGCGGTCGGAGGCCGCCAGGATGGAGCAGCAGGGGTCTCAGAGAACGGTTGATCAAGATTTTCATCTGATCAAGATTTTTTATTCGATGGTGATCGCTGTGATTGGAAGCCGGTTCCTGAGCGCTGCCCCTGCCGTTCGCGCTGCGGAACATCCACAGGCCACAGCCACCAGCGCCCGTTGGCATCCCCCGCCACGAGGTGATGACCGTCCGGCCGCCAGGCCAGCACGTTGAAGCCGCTGCCCTGCCCCTCCAGCGGCTGCAGCATCCGGCCCCGGCCATCCCAGAGCGCCACGCTGCCGTCGCTGGAGGCACTGGCCAGCAAGGTGCTGCACGGTGCAAAGGCCAGGGCATTGACCCGGCGTTCATGCCAAAGCAGGGGCTCCGGTTGCCAGGCCCTGGGACCGCGATTCACCTGGCTCCAGAGAATCACCGCGTTGGCTGCGGCGCTGGCCAGCAGCGGCGCCAGGCGCCCTGGCTGATCGCTCCAGGCCAGCTGGCGCACCTTGGCGGGGAAGCCGCGGAGCTGCCAGGGCTCACCGGTGCAGCCCGGCGGCCAGACCAGCAGCGAGCGATCCAGCATCCCGCAAGCGAGATGGTGGCCAGGCCCCGAAAAGGCCAGGGCCAGCCCGGCCGAGGCGATGGAGTTGCGCAGCGGCGGATCGGATGGGGAGCGAAGGGCGGACTGGACCAGCACCAACTCCCCGTGGCAACTGGCCGCCAGCTGCACCCCATCCGCGCTCCAGGCCAGGGCCTGGACCGTACCGGGCAGGTCCAGCGCCGGCTCACGCCAGCCGCGGCTCGTTCCATCCCAGAGCCGCAGCTCACGCCCCACCGCCACCGCCAGAAGCAGGCCGCCTGGCTGCCAGGCCGCCGCATCAATCCAGGCGGCCCCGAGGGGCATGGGTTCGAGGGCCAGGGGGCGCACGCCTGTGCCGCCCAGCTCCCAGAGCAGCAGCTCGCCTCCCTGGCCGACGGCCATCAGAAACTGCCCATCGCCGCTGAAGCCGAGCACATCGAGGCTGCTGCCACGATCGCCCCGCAGCAGCTCCTCGCAGCCGGCGCGGAAATCGAGCAGCAGCAGTTCCCCCCCGGCGCTGGCGATGGCCAGAAACTCCCCATCGGCCGACCAGGCCAGGGCCGTGATCGGCTGCTGCAGATCCCCGCAGAGCTGTTCGCGAACCAGAGCCGCCTCTGCCATGACCGGCTCAGGCCACACAGGCCAGGAAGCCGGTCCGCAGGGCTTCGCCATCAAGATCGCGGCCGATGATCACAAATTCGGTGCGGCGTTGCTCCGCGGGCTGCCAGGCGCGATCGAAATCACCATCGAGCAGCATGTGGACCGACTGGAACACATAACGACGCTCTTCTCCCTGGAGCTGGATGATTCCCTTCATCCGGAACAGATCCGGGCCTCGCTCGGCCACCAGGTCGGCGAGCCAGCGACCCAGTTTTTCGAGATCCAGCGGCCGTTCTTCCACCAGAGCCAGAGAGGCCACGGCCTCATCGTGTTCGTGCTCATGCTCCTCCGCCAGAAAACCGGGATCGAGAGTCAAGGCTCGCTCCAGCTCAAAGGCGCCAACGCCCAGGATGTCCTGCATCGGCACATCGGCATGGCGGCTGTGCAGCAGGCGTGCCATCGGATTGATGGAGCGCACGCGCCGCTCGATCGCTGTTCGTGTGGTTTCCTCGACAAGATCGAGCTTGTTGAGGATCAACACATCAGCAAATGCCAGTTGTTCCTGCACTTCTTCGCTGTCCCAGTGCTGCTCCACATGCCGGAGATCCACCAGCGTGACGACGGCATCCAGGCGCAGCTCATCCCGCAGGTCTTCATCGACAAAGAAGGTCTGGATCACCGGCGCTGGATCGGCGAGGCCGGTGGTTTCGATCACCAGATGATCAAAGCGATCACGGCGTTTCATCAGGTTGCCGATGATGCGGATCAGATCCCCACGCACGGTGCAGCAGATGCAGCCATTGTTCATCTCAAAGATTTCCTCATCGGCCTGCACCACCAGCTGGTTGTCGATGCCCACCTCGCCGAATTCATTGACGATCACCGCCACCTTCAGACCGTGTTCATGGGTGAGGATGCGATTCAGCAGGGTGGTCTTGCCGGCGCCGAGGTAGCCGGTGAGCACGGTCACCGGCAGGCGCTCGGCGGCGGGGGCAGGGGTGGAGAAGGCCAAGGAGGGGGAGGGGCGTTGCCCCGTATGCTGAGAATGGTTCTCGTTCTAGCAGCTGGCGCTCCTGGTGGGCGGCCTCCCATGGCGGATCTGGTGATTGTCGGGGCCGGGCCGCAGGCTCTCACCCTCAGTTGTCTGCTGCTGCAGAAACGCCCGCGGCTGCTGCGCCGACTGCGGATCGTGGACCCCAGCGGAGGCTGGCTGAGCCGCTGGCAACGCCAGATGGAGCGCTACGAAATTCCCTGGCTGCGCTCTCCCTCGCCCCATCACCCCCATCCGAACGCCCATGCCCTGCGGCGCTTTGCCCACAGACAGCAGCGCGACCGCGAGCTGGAAGGGGCGTATGGCCTCCCCCACACCGATCTCTTTGCTGCCTTCTGCCGCGAGGTGGTCGCCGAGTTTGAGCTGGAGCACCGGGTGCAGGCCACCAGCGTGGAGCACATCCGCCTTCCGGGGAACGGCAAGGGCCCGCTGGAGCTGGGTTTCCACGATGGGGGGATCGGGCACGCCGAGCGGCTGGTGATCGCCACGGGAAACGGCACCCCGCAATGGCCCGCCTGGATCGCGACCCTCTCCGGCGACCACCCGGCAGACGCCCTGCGGCACAGCGATGCGATTGACCTGTCCGCCCTGCAGCTACGGCCCGGCGAACGGATCCTGATTGTCGGCGGCGGGCTTACCAGTGCCCATCTCAGCCTCGGGGCCTTGCGGCGAGGAGCGCAGGTGCAGCTGCTGTGCCGCCGCCAGCTGAAGCACAAGCCTTTCGATGCCGATCCTGGCTGGCTGGGCCCCCAATACCTCAAGGCCTTTCATGCGGAACCCTGCATGCACCGCCGCCGTCGTCTCGTTCTGGAGGCCCGCAACGGGGGTTCGATCACACCGGAGGCCGCAGCGGCACTCCGCCAGGCCGCACGACGTGGAGCGCTTCAGCTGCATGAACAGTGCCAGGTGCGGACAGCACGCTGGAGCTCCGATCAATGGCAGGTTGTCTGCAGCGAAGGCCAACAACTTTCAGCGGACCGGATCTGGCTGGCCACAGGCCACCGCCAGGGCGTCAGCCAGCAGCCGCTGTTGAGACAGCTGCATCACCAACGGCCGATTGAGCTGGTTGACGACTGGCCGGTCCTCAAGCCAGACCTGAGCTGGCCAGGGGCCCAGGTGCACGTGATGGGCGGCCTCTGCGCCCTCCAGATCGGTCCGGCGGCCCGCAATCTGTTCGGCGGCCGTGAGGCTGCCCAGCGCATCTGCCGGGCCGTGGTCAAGCAGTGATCGGCTTGCACGCGTGGGGC
>JBEIHT010000080.1:0-10803 GCA_040381155.1 Aphanothece sp. | reverse complement strand
GGAATCCCGGCAGGAGGGCTGCTCATCACAGGCTGTCTCTGCCTGAGATGCAACCGGGAATCAAGCAGCCGTCAAGGGTTCAGCAGAGCTTGAGTTCGCGATGAGCCGTCCCGACCCCTGAACAGATACGACTTTCCCTTGTTTTCCAATTGAAGTCGAGACTACCAGAGAAAAGAAGTGAATTCGAATCCAGGCTGCCAACTTGCTTTTTGGAAAGAACAGACTTTTGGGGTTGTCAACAACCGTTGAAAAGAAATTTATCGGGTAAAATGTCATGCCTGATTTGCCATCTGAAAGTTCGATTGGAAACTTTGAACAGAAGTGCCCAACTGAAGGATCGAGGTGCGGAAGCAATAAAATTCTCCGTCGCGAGAACGGCAATTTCCATGAGTGATTGGTGATAGTCACTGGCCTTGGGCCCAGATTAACATACTCTAGGATAAATACAGCCTGGTTAATAACCATTGGATCGCGGCCTGGCACAAGCCCGGTTGCAAGACTGGCCTTCAGATTGATCAATCTATCTTTAACCGACAGCCAAAGCGCCAATCCCGAAATGACAAATGTCCCTGCGGCACTCAGCCAATTCGCGAAGCTGTTGATGCATTCCCAAGTTGTGCATTGATCAATGTTCATCGAAGGTAATTGGGTGTTTGCTGCCTAATAGTATTTGGGCGGACACACATAATACCCCCTTCACCGCCGTTGTGACCGTATAGGGGCGGAGGGCTGGCGGCAGGTACCTTGGAGATCTTCTGCGGCAACAACCGGTCTTACGCAAGCCGTAGCCATTCCGGGTTTATGGTCGGATCCGCCTAAAGGTGTTCATATTGCTACAAAAGTCTGGTGAAGCTGGCCACGCCCAAGGTGACAGAGGCTCCGGCGATGCCCATCTGGGGAGTCCAGTCAACCAAAGAAAGAACCGAAAAACCGTTGTCCCTTTTGCCCACTCTTGTCTGGCTTAAGGTAGAATCATGTCTCTTGGAGTTGCCAAGAAAATACAAGTGATCCAATATCCCCTTCTGCTCTCAAGCACTTCCCGCCGCTGAACTCCCCCCTCAATCCACCGCATGCGCATGCCGCCGATACAGAAAGTCCATCGCCTCATTCCTTAGCGCCCCGTATCGCGGATCCCCCTGGATGCGTTCGTAGCTGCGGGGGCGTTCGAAGGGAACGGTGAGGATGTCGCCGATGGTGGCGGAGGGGCCGTTGGTCATCATCACGATGCGGTCGGCCAGGAATAGGGCTTCGTCGATGTCGTGGGTGATCATCAGCACCGTGGGTTTGTTTTCGCGCCAGATCGCCAGCAGTTCCTCCTGCAGTTCCTCCTTGGTGATCGCATCCAGGGCGCCGAACGGTTCATCCAGCACCAGCACCGCCGGGTTCACCGCCAGCGCCCGCGCGATCGCCACCCGTTGCTTCATGCCGCCTGAGATCTGGCCCGGGCGCTTCTCCGCCGCATCCAGCAGGTGCACCATCTCCAGGTGATGGTCCACCACCTGGCTCCGGTTCGCCGGGTTCAGCTCCGGGCGGGCGGCCTTCACGGCCAGCGCCACGTTCTGGCGCACCGTGAGCCAGGGCAGCAGAGAATAGTTCTGGAACACCACCATCCGGTCCGGCCCCGGACCCTCGATCGGGCGGTTCTCCAGCGTCACCTCGCCGCTGCTCGGTTGCAGAAAGCCCGACACCATGTTCAGCAAGGTGCTCTTGCCGCAGCCGGAATGGCCGATCACGCACAGAAATTCGCCCTTCGCCACCGTGAGGTCGATCGCCCGCAGCGCTTCGAACGGGCCGCGGCGGGTCTGGAACACCTGGCCCACATCCCTGAACCTCAGAAATGGGGCCTCCAGGGCGGTGACTTGGCTTGCGGAATGGACCATCTCAGGGGCGCGACAGGGAGGGAACGGCCGCCGCAGCGGCCAGGGGCACCGCCGCCTGCGGCGGCTGGGGCGAGCCGGGCAGGCTCCGCAGGTAGCCCAGGGGATCGTCCTGGTCGAAGGCAATGCCATCCGCCAGCGCGAACGGCCGCCGATCCGGCCGCAGCACCGCATAGCCCGCCTTCGCCAGCGCTGCCTCGCACAGCTCCGGTCGATACACCTGGGCCAGCAGCTCCACCCGGTTGCTCGGGAACGGGCACCAGCCCCAGCGGCTGAACTGGCTCAGCAGCCATGCGCCCTCCGCCGGGTTCGGCACATGGGCCCGGTCCACGTGGTACCGGTTGTACGGCAGCCGCTGGCCGCTGCCGTCCTCATCCGCGAACTGGCTCGTGAGCGCCAGCGCCGCCTGGCGGCCCAGCCACTGCGGCTGGCTCAGCAGCGCCCCCAGCTGCCCCCGCCGGCTGCCGTCATCACACGGTTCAGCGCCGCGCATCAGGCCCGCCGCCAGCGCCTCCAGCGCCTCCGGGTGCTGCGCCGCCCACGTCTCCGCGCAGCACAGCACCTTCTCCGGATGGCCGGCCCAGATGTCCAGGTCCGTGGCCATCACGCTGCCTAAGCGCTCCGCCACCGCCTGCGCCACCCGGAAGCGGCCCGCGATGAAGCCATCGATCCGCTCCGCCCGCAGCGCTCCCACCATCGTCATCGGCGACATCACCGTGAAGCGCACCTGCGTTTCCGGGTCGATGCCGCCCGCCGCCAGCCAGTGGCGCAGCAGCAGCTCCGGGATGCCGAACCGCTGCGAAATCGCAATATGCAACGGCTCGCTCCGCTGGCCCAGCCAGGCCTTCAGCTCCGCCCGGTTGCCCACCCCCGCCTCCCGCAGCCGCCGCGCCAGGCACAGGGCATTGCCGTTGCGGCTCACCGTCATCGGCGTGATCGCCGGCCACGGGGTCTGGCCCCCCAGCCCCAGGTTCAGCGCCAGCGGTGTGCTCGCCGAGGTGATCCCCACCTGCAGCTCGCCCTGGCGCAGCGCCCGCTCCAGCCGCTCCCAGTCCGCGAACGACACCGGCACCACACTCACCCGCTCGCCGTCGAACAGGCGCCGCTCCAGCGCCACCGCCAGCGGGGCGATATCCAGCCCCGGCAGATAGCCCAGGCGCACGGTCTTCGGGCCCGCCGGCAGCGCCACCAGCGGCCGCGGTGCCGCCGCTTCGGCCACGCTCGCCCGCCGCTGGCGCAGCCGCCGCTGCTGCTGCAGAAAGCCGATCAGTTCGCTGCGCAGCTGGTAATACTGCGGCTCCTCCATCACCGCCAGCCGCTGCCGCGGCCGCGCAAACGGCACCGCCAGGATCTGGCCGATGCCCGCTTCCGGGCCGTTCGTCATCATCACCACCCGGTCGGAGAGCAGCAGCGCCTCATCCACGTCGTGGGTCACCATCACGGTGGTGACGCCCGCCTCCTGGCAGATCCCCATCAGCTGCTCCTGCAGATTGCCGCGGGTGAGCGCATCCAGCGCCCCGAACGGTTCATCCAGCAGCAGCAACCGCGGCCGGATCGCCAGCGCCCGCGCGATCGCCACCCGCTGCTTCATGCCGCCCGACAGCTCCGCCGGATACTTCTCCTCCGCCGCCGCCAGCCCCACCATCGCCAGGTTGCGGGTCACGATCTCGCGCCGTTCCGCCGCGCTGCGCTCCCCCATCACCCGGTTCACCGCCATCGCCACGTTCTGACGCACCGTTTTCCACGGCAGCAGCGAATAGTTCTGGAACACCACCATCCGGTCCGGCCCCGGTTCGGTGACCTGGCGGCCCTCGATCAGAATTCCCCCCTGGCTCGCCTGGGTGAGGCCCGCCAGCAGGTTCAGCAACGTGCTCTTGCCGCAGCCGGAATGGCCGATCAGGGACACAAACTCCCCGTCTTTGATATCCAGATCGATGTCCTTGAGCGCCACATAGCGGCCGCCGTTCTCCAGCGGAAACACCTGCGTCACGTCGTCCACCGTGAGGAAAGCGGCCATCTCAGCTCGCCCCCCGCGCCACCCGCCGCCCCGCCCAGGCCACCAGCCGATCCAGCGCCAGGCCCACCAGGCCCACATACAGAATCGCCAATATGATCTGGCTGGAGCTGGCATCACCGCCGGCGTTATACGCATCCCAGATGAAGTAGCCGATGCCGCCATCGGCCTTCAGCATCTCCGCCGCCACGATCGCCAGCCAGGCCAGGCCCACGGCAATGCGCAACCCGGTGAACACATAGGGCACCGTGGCCGGAATCACCACATTGCGGATGTATTCCCCCTTGCGCAGCCGCAGCACGCGGGCCACGTTCGTGTAATCCTGCGGGATCTCGCGGATGCCCACCGCGGTATTGATGATGATCGGCCAGATCGCTGTGATGAAGATCACGAAGATCGCTGAGGTGGTGGCGTCTTGAAACACCATCAGCGAGATCGGAAACCAGGCCAGCGGCGGCACCGTGCGCAGCACCTGGATCACCGGATCCAGGCCCTTGCCGATGAAGCGGTTCAGCCCCAGCAGCCCGCCGATCGCCACCCCCACCACCGCCGCCAGCCCATAACCCAGCGCCACCCGCTGCAGGGAGATCAGGATCTGCCAGCCCAGGCCCTTGCTCGTGCCCCCCTCATCGAAGAAGGGCTGGCTGATATACGGATCCCAGGTGTCGGCGATCACATTCACCGGCCCCGGCAGTCGCCCTGTGCCCAGCACCAACGAGAGCAGTTGCCACACCAGCAGGAAGGCGCCGATGCACAGCACATAGGGCATCACGGCCCGCAGGCCCGGGGGGGTGCGCCGCTTGACCCCGGCGGCGGGGGTGGTGGGGGTCATCGCTGTACGGGGGGAGGGGAAGGGAGCGGGGGCGGTCTCAGGCCAGGGCCTTGATCTTGAGGCTGTCGAGGTAGGCCTTCGGGTTCTCCGGGTCGAACACCACGCCGTCGAAGAAGGTTTCCTTGCCGCGCGAATCGCTGGCGGGGATGTCGCCGCTGCGGCCGATCGCCTGGGCCGCCTCCTTCCACAGATCGGCCCGGTTCACCTTGTTCACCAGCGCCGCGATGTCGGTGCTGGCGGGCAGGTAACCCCAGCGGATGTCCTCGGTCACGAACCAGGTGTCGTGGCTCTTGAACGGGAAGGAGGCGTTGCTGTCCCAGAACAGCATCTTGTGCGGACTGTTCGTGACCTTGCGGCCGTCGCCGTAATCCACATCGCCGGCCAGGCGCGGCTTGATGTCCTCCACCTTGGCCTTGATGTACTTATCCTTCGCAAGAATCTCGCAGAGTTCATCGAGATTCGCCGGATCCTGGCACCAGATCTGGGCCTCCTGCACCGCCTTCAGCAGGGCCAGGGCGGCCTTGGGATTCTTGTCCACCCAATCGGCCCGCATCGAGAACGACTTCTCGGGATGCTTGTTCCACACTTCGCCCGTCTGGGTGGCTGTGTAGCCCAGTTTCTTGTTCACCAGCCGCTGGTTCCACGGCTCACCCACACAGAACAGATCCATCGTGCCGGTCTGCATGTTCGCCACCATCTGCGGCGGCGGCACCACCACCAGGTCGGCGTCCTTGTTCGGGTCGAGCCCGTTGGCCGACAGCCAGTAGCGCATCCACAGGTCGTGGGTGCCGCCGGGGAAGGTGACGGCCGCCTTGATCTTGCGACCCAGGCTCTGGTTCGCCTTGGCCAGGCCCTCCTTGTTGTCCACCGTCAGCTTCTCATCGAGCAGATCCTTGGAGGCGGAGATGCCCTGTCCCTGCAGATTCAGCCGCGCCAGGGTGTACATCGGCACCGGCTGCTTGCTCTTGCTGATCGTGCCCGCCGTCAGCAGCAACGGCATCGGCGAAAGGATGTGGGCGCCATCGATGCCGCCCCGCTCGCCGCCCAGCTCCAGGTTGTCGCGCGTCACCGCCCAGGAGGTCTGCTTCACCACCTTGGTGTCGGGCATGCCGTGCTTGGCGAACAGGCCCTTCTCCAGCGCAATGATCAGCGGCGCGCTGTCGGTGAGCGCGATGAAGCCCAGGGTGGCCCCCTTCACCTCCGTGTCGCCGCCCGCGGCGCCGCCGCTCTTGCTGGCCTCAGGGGCTCCACCCTGGCGGCCGCCGCAGGCGGCGAGCAGGGCGGTGCCCACCGCGCTGCTGGCGGCGGTGATCAGGAATCTGCGACGGGAGGTGGACGCCATGGACGGAAAGGCGGATGGACGGAGGTGCAGCCCAGGCGCCTCAATCCGCCCTCTGGCCGTAAGCCAAGGGGAGCCGAAACGCTGGGGGGAGCGAGCAAGAAGGGGGCTGGTCGCTGGGAGAGCAGGCGGCCCACACGATCGGGCTTCGCAACGAAGTGCGCCGATCGCAAAATCTGAATCGGCGCGAAAAGCTGGCCGACGCCCATAACTAACCACCCCCCCCCGCTGGTGGACTGTTGCAGTTGCTACCGCGGCGCCAGCAGGTCGAATTCCGCCAGCGCCCGCGGCAGGTTGCGGTGCTCATGGCCCGGGTGGGCCAGTTTCAGCAACGCGAAGCGCTGCAGCTCATCCAGCCCCCGCCAGCCCTCCGCCCGCACCGCCAGATCCAGCTCGGCGCAGGAGCGCAGCACCGCCTCCGGCCATTCGCCCCCCTCCGCCTGCCAGGCGGTGCCCCGGGCCGGCTCCATCGCCTTCGCCGGCCCCTCCGGCAGGCGGGCGCTGCGCTCCAGCAGCCACTCCCGCAGCGCCGCGATCGCCGCCGCGTCGTCCGGCCAGGCCAGCAGGCGCTCGCGCTCCGCCCCCTCCAGCCCGTGCCACTGCAGCAACTTCAGCTTCACCCCCGCCAGATCCAGCTTGCGGCGCACCGCCATCGGGATGCAGCGCAGGTCGCGGGCGAAATCCGCCTCGAAGTCGAAGAGCGGCGGGCGGGGGGGCGTGCTCATCCGGCCAGCTCCCGGCGCCGGCGTTCGCCGCTGCGGGCCAGCAGCAGTGCCCCCGCCCGCTCCAACCCCTCCGCCAGGCTGGCGTGGCGGCCGGCGAACCAGAGGTAGGCCCCCAGATTCCAGCGGAGCGCCTCGGCCAGCGCCCCCTCCCCCCGCAGGGCCGCCTCGGCGTCCTGGCGCCACGCCTCCAGGCTCGTCCAGGCGGTTTCCGGCGCCGTGATGCCGTGGTCGCGGGGGTGCAGCAGGATCCGCTCCACCACCCCGTCGCGCACCCGGGCCGTGATCCCCGCCCGGGTGGTGGGGAGATCCGTGGAGCCCTCCAGGCCCTTCACCGTCAGCAGATCGGTTTCCCCCGCCGCCGCCAGCGCCTCCCAGGCCCGGCTCTCGGTGGGCGGGTGCACGAAGCCGCTCACCAGCAGCCGCTCGCCCCGATGGGGGGTCCAGAGCAGCTCCAGGCTGGCCACCGGCGGCCGCTTGCCGATGGCATCCCGCACCGCCACCAGCCGCTCCGCCTGCGGGAAGTGCTCCGGCTGGTGGGTGAGGGCCAGGCCGTGCTCGTCGAGCCGGCGCTGCACCGCCGCCAGCGGCAGCCCCCGCCATTCGATCCCCAGGGCGGCGAACAGCTCCGCCAGGGTCACCCCGTACTTCACCGGCATCGGGTCGCCCCCATGCAGCACCACCGGCAGGCCCTCCGCCGCCAGCGTCAGCGCGAGCAGGGGCAGCAGGGGCGCGGTGCGGCTGCGGCCGTCGTAGGGCACGCCGAAGCAGAGCGCCCGGCGCCCCGGGGTCTGCAGCTCCGGCCCCAGGGCCCTGTAGGCATCCAACATCCCCGTGAGTTCCGTCGGCGAGGGCCGGCGGATGCGGTGGGCGATCAAAAACGCCCCCACCTGGGCCGGGTCCGCCCCACCCGTGAGCATCAGCTCGATCGATTCGCGCGCCTCCTCCCGGCTCAGGCCGGTGCTGGTGTGCTCGCCGCTGCCCACCTTGGCGATCAGGTCGCGGAAGCGCGCCCGCTGCGGACCCAGGGCCTCATGCCGCCGCTGGCGCCGCTCCGGCAGCCCGTCCACCCCTGGTTCGATGGAATTCTGTAGCGGTAGCAACAGGTTGATGGCGGGTCGGGTGGTCGAATTATGGAGGAGAGCACCGGTGGCCTTGCGCCCCGATCCCTGTGGCCCCGCGGCCTCGGGACGCCCACCCTCGCCTCCGTCAGCATGACCTCCCCCCCAGCTTCCGGCCCGGCCCTCAGCAAGGTGGAGCGGGCCAAGGCCAGCCTCTGCGGCCTCGATCTGGAGCCCCGCCTGGCGGAGCTCGCCGCCGCCGGCTGGGAATCGCTCGATGAGGACACCCTCACCCTCCACCTCAAGTGGCTGGGCATCTTCTTCCGCCCCGTCACCCCCGGCCGCTTCATGGTGCGGCTGCGCCTGCCCAACGGCGTGATCCGCGCCGAGCAGCTCGAGCCCCTGGCCGATCTGGTGGATCGCTGCGGCGAGCACGGCAGCGCCGACATCACCACCCGCCAGAACCTGCAGCTGCGCGGCCTGCTGCTCGAAGACATGCCCCCGCTGCTGGCCCAGCTGCAGGCGGTGGGCCTCACCAGCCGCCAGTCCGGCCACGACAACCCCCGCAACATCACCGGCAACCCCCTGGCCGGCCTCGACCCGGAGGAATTCCTCGACACCCGCCCGCTGGTGCGGGCCATCCAGGAGCGGCTGCTCGGCGAAGGCGGCCCCCGCAACCTGCCCCGCAAGTTCAACGTCGCCGTCGGCGGCGCCCCGGACAGCTTCCTGCTCCACAACGACCTGGCTTTCCTGCCCGCCCGCCGTGACGGCGAGCTCGGCTTCACGGTGATGGTGGGCGGCTTCTTCTCCGCCCAGCGCAACGAGCTGGCCATTCCCCTGGGCCTCTGGCTGCGGCCCGACCAGCTCAGCGGCTTCAGCCTGGCAACGCTGCGCCATTACGAAGCCCACGGCGACCGCTCGGCGCGCAACCGCAGCCGCGTGATGTATCTGATCGAGGCCCTCGGCCTCGACGCCTATCGCGCCCAGGTGCTCGACACCTGGACCGCCCTGGAGGGCGCCGCCGCCGTCGCCCTGCCCCACGACGGCAGCCACCTGGTGAGCCGCGCCCCGCGCGACATCTGCGGCGTGCACCCCCAGAAGCAGCCCGGCCTCCGCTGGGTGGGCCTGAATGTGCCCCTCGGCCGCCTCGACGCCGCCGCCATGGCCGAGCTGGCCCGGCTGGCCCGCACCTACGGCAGCGGCGAGCTGCGCTTCAGCGAAAGCCAGAACGTGCTGATCGCCGATGTGCCCGAGGAGCGGCTGGCCGCGCTGCTGGCCGAACCGCTGCTGCAGCGCTTTCCGGTGAACCCCGGGCCCCTGCTGGCGGAAGCGGTGAGCTGCACCGGCAACCGCTACTGCAGCTTCGCCCTCATCCCCACCAAAACCACCGCCCAGGCGGTGGTGGAGGAGCTGGAGCGCCGCCTCGAACTCCCCCATGCCGTGCGCACCCACTGGACCGGCTGCCCCAACGCCTGCGGCCAGCCCTACCTGGGCCAGATCGGCCTGATGGGGGCCAAGGCCCGCCAGGACGGAAAGATGGTGGAGGCGGCGAAGATCTACGTCGGCGGTTCGATGGATGCCGAGCCGCGGCTGGCGGAACTGGCCGAGAAGGCCGTGCCCCTCAGCGAACTGCCGGACGTGCTGGAGGCCTTGCTCGTGGAGAGGTTCGGTGCCAGGCGCCGCGCACCGGCGTCCTGAGCGGGGCGCCGCCGAAGCGGCCGAGCCAGCCCCAGCCGCGGCGCGGGCAGCGATGGGCGCTGTCGATCCGCTCCATCTCCTCGCTGTCGCCGGGGTCGGCGGCCTCGTAGAGCAGGGCGATGATCCTCTCAGGGTCGATCTCCAGGGCGGCGGCCTCCTGCCACAGCCGCTCGCTGGCGATCCGGTCGCCCCGCTGGAACTGGGCCGCCGCCAGCTGGCGCACCAGCAGGAACACCAGCTGCCGCTCCTTCAGTTCGCTGAAGCTGCTGGCCATCGCTCCACTCCCGGGATGCCCTCCAGGCCTAGCGCCGCCGCCCCCGAGCCCCCCGGCGAGCCACACGAAACGTATCGACCGCTACCGCTCTGCCGCCAGGCGCCGCCGCCCTCCCCCCGGGCCGCCTGCGCCCCCGCCCCCCTTGCCATGCTGAATTCCCTCCGGTCGCGCCCGCCCCTGGACCCCTCCCCCGGCCCCGAACCGCCGCCGGATCCGACGGCCCTGCCGGATCCCGCCGCCTTGCCGCCGCCGGGAGCGCCGGGGCGCTGGCCCTTCCTGCAGGCCCTGCGCCGCGCCCGCCCCTTTCCCCTCGACCCCTGGCTGGCGGCGATCGAGGCCGGCCGGCTCGAGCCCCTGCCCGATCTGCTGGCGGCCCTGGCGGAGCGGCTCGATGGCTCCGCCACCGAGCGCCTGCTGCGCTGGTGGCTCGCCCACCCCGCCACCGATCCCGCCGCCGATTCCGCCCTGCCGGAGCGGATCCTGCGCCGCCGCGATCCGGCCCTCGCCGCCCTGCTGCGCCAGGCCCTGGCGGCGGACCCCACGCCCCAGCGCCAGCGAGCCCTGCTGCCCCTGCTCGGCCATCAGCGCCAGCCCATGGATTTCCCCCGGCTGCGCGACGCCCTGCTGGCCCCCCTGCCCACGCCCCTGCGGGCCGTGGCGCTGGAGGGCCTGAGCCTGGGCCTCAGCGCCTGGCCCCGGGCGCCCCTGCGCCGGCTGCTGGCGGCGGTGGCCCTCGATCTCGATCCCGGCCTGGCCGCCGCCGCCCTCGACGCCCTGGCCCGCCTGCCGGACGCCCGGCGCGACCTGCTGCCCCTGCGGCAGCGCGCCCTCGCTCCCGCCCTGGCCCAGCGGCTGGAGCGGCGCCTGGCCTCCCACCCCCCCCCCCCCCCGCGGGGGGATGGGGAGAGCACACCGCGGTACACCCCGCACAAAGGGGGAACGGGGGTTGGGGGGTGGGGGGGGTGGGGGGGGGGGGGGGGGGGGGG
>JBEIHT010000079.1:0-10992 GCA_040381155.1 Aphanothece sp. | reverse complement strand
GTCGCCTGGCGGCCGCCGAGCTGCTGCGCTCCACCGCCGCCGCCGGCCGGCCGGGGGCGCTGCTGCGTCGCCTGGCGCGGCAGGACCCGGAAACCCGCCGCTGGCTGGGCCGCTGGGCCGCCGAAGCCCACCCCGATGCGCCGGGCGCCTCCCCCTGGGCGGGGCTGCTCCCCTGAAGAGCCCCCCGCCCGCCATGGATCCCGCCGCCACGGATCCCGCCGCCACGGTCGCCCTGCTGGGCACCAGCGCCGACCCGCCCACCCGCGGCCACCGCGCCCTGCTGGAGGGGCTGCTGGGCCTGTTCCCGCGGGTGGCCACCTGGGCCAGCGACAACCCGCTCAAGCACCACGGCGCGCCGCTGGTGGCCCGCACCGCCCTGCTGCGGGCGCTGGTGGAGGCGATCGGCGATCCCCGCCTGGAGGTGGTGCCGGAGCTGAGCAGCCCCTGGACGGTGGACACCCTGGCGCGGGCGCGGCAGCGCTGGCCGGAGGCGGAGCCGGTGTTCGTGGTGGGCAGCGACCTGCTGGCCCAGATCCCGCGCTGGCGGGCGGCGGACACCTGGCTGCCGGGCTGCCGCCTGGCGGTGGCGCCCCGCCGGGGCTGGCCTGTGGTGGCGGCCGACCTGGAGGCGCTGGAGCGCCGCGGCGTCCGGCTGGAGCTGCTGCCCCTGGAGGTGCCCGCCAGCGCCAGCTCGGAGCTGCGCGATCGCCTGGCCCAGGGGCCGGCTTTGGGGGAGGCCGCAGCGGCGGAGCTGCCCGCCGAGCTCTGGCCGGTGCTGCTGCAGCACAATCTCTACGGCCACAGCCGCTCCTGACCCTCCCGCCGATGCGCCTCGCCCTGGCCCAGCTCGATGCCCTGGTGGGGGATCTGGATGGCAACGCCCGCCGCATCCTGGCGGCCTGCCGCGAAGCCGCCGCCGCCGGCGCCGATCTGGTGCTCACCCCGGAGCTGTCGCTCTGGGGCTATCCGCCGCGGGATCTGCTGCTGCGGCCCGCCCTGCTGGAGCGCCAGGCGATCGCCCTCGACGGCCTGGCGGCCGCCCTGCCGGAGGGTCTGGCCCTGCTGGTGGGGATGGCCGAGCCGCGGGCCGGCGCCGACCAGCCCCACCTGCACAACGCCCTGGCCCTGGTGGAGGGCCGCCAGTGGCGGGTGGTGGCCCGCAAGCGGCTGCTGCCCAGCTACGACGTGTTCGATGAGCGGCGCTACTTCCGCCCCGGCGACAGCGCCGCGGTGCTGGAGCTGGAGCGGGGGGGGCGCCTCTGGCGCCTGGGGCTCACCATCTGCGAAGACCTGTGGGTGGAGGAAGACCTCCAGGGCCACCGGCTGGCGGGGGTGGATCCGATCGCGGCCCTGCTGGAGCACCGGATCGACCTGCTGCTCAACCTCTCGGCCTCGCCCTTCGGCCAGGGCAAGCTCGAGCTGCGCCATCGCCTGGCGGCCCGGGCCGCCGCCCGCCTGAGCGCGCCGGTGGTGTACGTGAACCAGGTGGGCGGCAACGACGAGCTGGTGTTCGACGGCGCCAGCTTCTGCGTGGATGCCAGCGGCAACCTGGCCCTGCAGCTGGCCAGCTCGGCGGCGGCCCTGGCCCTCTGGGACGTGCCCGCAAGCGGAGCCGGCGCCGGGCCCGCCAGCGGGAGCACCCCGGAGCCGCCGCCACCGGCGCCGGAGCAGCTGCTTCGCGCCCTGGTGCTCGGGGTGGGCGATTACGCCCGCAAATGCGGCTTCCGCAGCGCCCTGCTCGGCCTCAGCGGCGGCATCGACTCGGCCCTGGTGGCGGTGATCGCCGCCGCCGCCCTCGGCGCCGCTCAGGTGGAGGCCCTGCTGATGCCCTCCCCCTACAGCTCGGAGGGATCCCTGCGCGATGCCACCGCCCTGGCGGAACGGCTGGGCATCGGGCACCGCGTGCTGCCGATCACCCCGCTGATGGCGGGCTTCGACACGGCCCTGAGCGGCGCGCTCGGCGAGGCGCCGGCGGGTCTGACGGCGGAGAACCTGCAATCGCGCATCCGCGGCACCCTGCTGATGGCGGTGGCCAACCAGCAGGGCCGGCTGCTGCTCTCCACCGGCAACAAGTCGGAGCTGGCGGTGGGCTACTGCACCCTCTACGGCGACATGAACGGCGGCCTGGCGGTGATCGGCGATCTGTACAAGAGCACCGTCTTCGCGCTCTGCGCGTGGCTCGACAGCGCCGCCGCCGGCCCGGCCCGCGCCGCCCTGGGGCTGCCGGCCGAGGGGGAGCTGATCGGCGCGGCGATCCGCGGCAAGCCCCCCAGCGCCGAGCTGCGGCCCGACCAGCGGGACAGCGATTCGCTGCCCGACTACGGCGAGCTCGATCCGATCCTCAAGCGGCTGGTGGAGGAGCTGGCCAGCCCCGAGCAGCTGGTGGCCGAGGGGGCCGACCCGGCGGTGGTGAAGCGGGTGGCCCAGCTGCTGCAGCGTGCGGAATTCAAGCGCCGCCAGGCCGCACCGGCCCTGAAGGTGAGCGGCCGGGCCTTCGGCAGTGGCTGGAGGATGCCGATCGCGGCGGCGACGGCGGGCCTTCTCTGAACCTGCGGCGAAACCCGGGCGCGGCGCCGTTGGCGCCGGCCAGGGAGCGGGCCGGGCTTAGGGTCAGCCCGTCAGCCTCCGCGTTTCCGGCCCATGGCAAGCACCGGCCTGGCGGCTTCACCCGGCTCCCCGCTGGCCAGCATCGGGGTGCCCACCGAGATCAAGCGCGATGAGCAGCGGGTGGCCCTCACCCCCGACGGGGTGCGGGAGCTGGTGGGCCATGGCATGGAGGTGCGGGTGCAGGCGGGGGCGGGCCAGGGGGCCGGCCTCGCCGACGACGACTACCGGGCCGCCGGCGCCCGGCTGGTGAGCCGCGAGGAGGCCTGGGCCGCCCATCTGGTGGTGAAGGTGAAGGAGCCGCAGCCGGAGGAGTTCGAGTTCCTGCGCCCCGATCTGGTGCTGTTCACCTACCTGCACCTGGCCGCCTATCCGGAGGTGGGTGAGGCGCTGCTGGAGGCGGGTACCACGGCGGTGGCCTACGAAACCGTGCAGCTGGAGGACGGCAGCCTGCCCCTGCTGGCGCCGATGAGCGAGATCGCCGGCCGGCTGGCGGCCCAGGTGGGCGCCCATCTGCTGGAGCGGCCCCACGGCGGCCGGGGCATCCTGATGGGCGGCTGCACCGGCGTGCGGCCAGCCCGGGTGGTGGTGCTGGGGGCGGGCAGTGTCGGCTGGAACGCGGCCCGCATCGCCGCCGGCATGGACGCGGAGGTGGTGCTGCTCGACCGCTCGCCCGAGAAGCTGCGCCAGCTGGAGCCCTTCCGCCAGGGCCGGATGGTCACCCTGGTGAGCAGCCGCAGCCTGATCGAGCGCCTGGTGCCCGACGCCGACCTACTGATCGGTGCCGTGCTGCTGCCCGGTGGCCGCGCCCCCACCCTGGTGTCGGACGAGCTGGTGCGGCGCATGCAGCCGGGTTCGGTGATCATCGATGTGGCGATCGACCAGGGGGGCTGCATCGCCACCAGCCGCGAAACCACCCACACCGATCCGGTGGTGACGATCCACGGCGTGCAGCACTACGCGGTGGGCAACATGCCCGGCGCCGTGCCCTTCACCTCCACCGAGGCCCTGGTGAGCGTGACGCTGCCCTACATCCTGGTGATGGCCGGCCGCGGCCTCACCGAGGCGGTCACCGACCGGCCCGAGCTGCTCTCCGGCCTGAACACGGTGAACGGGGCGGTGTGCCACCCGGGGGTGGCCAAGGCGCTGGGGGTGGCGCCGCGCCATCCGATGGCCTGCCTGCGCTAGCCCGGCGGCGGCCCTTCCGGCGGGCGCTCCCCGGACGGCGGCTCCACGACCGGCGGCAGGGGGTCTGCAGCGAGGGTGGCCCGGCGGCGCCGCTCCACCAGCACGAGGCCGGCCCCACCCCCGAGGGCGGCGACGGCCACCAGCCAGGGCCAGGGCGAGGCGCCTGAGCCGGCGGCGCGCTCGGGCGGACGGGTGGGGCCACCCAGGCGTGCGGGCGGCAGCGGTGGCAGGGGAGGCAGGCCGGCATTCGGGCCTGGCGGTATCCCCGGCGGCCTTCCCGGCTCCATCCCCGGACCACCGGGGGGCATCATCGGCCGCATTCCCGGCCGCAGCATCAGCGCGGGCCGCCGGCCCGGCGGAGCCATCCCCGCCCCTGGAGGCATCCCCGCCCCGGGTGGGGGACCCGCCTCGGGCCCTGGCCCTGGCCCGGGCGCCCCCGGGGCAGGCGTGATCGGAATCCGTCCGCTGGTGGGGCCCCGCAGCCGCGATGAGCCGGGCCCCGCGGCCCCCGCCGGCCCGGGCAGGGTGAGGGGAGCGGGCCGCGCCGCGGGCGGTGGGCCCTCCGGCTGCCAGATCGGCACCGGCCCCTCCTCGCCACCGAGGCTCGACGGCGCCGGCTGGGCCAGCGCGGGGGCCGGGAGGGAAAGCGGCGCCAACGCCAGCCAGGGGGAGGCCGCCAGCGCCAGCAGGCTCAGGCCGGGGGTGGATCCCAGGGGTGCCGGAAGGCCCATGGCGGCGGCAGGGAGATGCAACAACGCCCCGACGCTACCCGCGATCCGAGCGGTCCTCCAGCGGCGCCAGAGGCCGGGCCAGCGCCGCCGGGTCGATCCCCTCCCGCAGGGCCAGCACCAGCCCCGCCGCCTCGGCGTAGCTGGCCACCGTCAGCGTCTCCAGCCCCAGGGCCGCCCCATCCACCGCCAGCAGGCAGGGGTTGCCCGCCACGGCGATCAGCGGCACCCCCCGCTCCGCGCAGGCCAGCACCGCTTCGCCCCCCAGCGCCCCCGCCGGCGCCACCACGGCCCCCAGCTCCGCCCCGTGCAGCAGGCCGGGGCCGGTGGCGGGCTCCGGGCGCAGGTCGGGGGCGCGGCTCAGGCCCACCAGCACGCAGGGTAGGAAGGTGTGGCCCAGCTCCTCGGCGGCGGCGCGGGGATCGAGGGCCGGATCCGGCTCCAGGGGCGCCAGGGCGGGGGCGTGGGCGCAGGGGATACCCAGGTGGCGCACCAGCAGGTGGCTGATCACCGCCTCGGCGCCCGCCAGGGCGTCGACGCCGGCTCCCGCCCGGTAGGCGGCCAGGGCCTCGCTGCCGGGGTCATCGGGGAAGCGGGCCACCACGGCGATGGCGGTGGCGCCCGCCTGCCGCAGCCGCTCCCCTGCCCGCAGCAGGGCATCGGGCCGCTCCAGCGAGCCCCAGCTGGCGCCGCTCGGCCCGGCCCGCAGGCTCACCCCCAGGGGCGCGTCGCTCTCGAGCACCGGGCCGATCGTCAGGCCGAGGCTGGCGCGGCAGGCGTCGGCCACCTGGCGGTGGCGCAGGCGCAGCTCCGGCTCGATGGCCGCATCGAGCAGCAGGCCCAGCCGCTGGCGGCGCACCGGCGCCAGGGCGAGGTCGCCGGCGGCGAAGCGGTTGAGGCTCCAGCCCTCCACATAGTGCAGGCGCGGGTCGCTCCAATAGAGGGCCGCGGCGTTGAGGGCGTTGGGATGGGTGATCAGGCAGCCGCTGGCGGCCGCCAGCAGCCGGGCGGCCGGCAGGCCGTCGCCGGCGTAGCCGCCGATGGCGCAGCCCACCCCGGTGGGGATGACCAGCAGGGTGGGCAGGGGCGGCGCGCTCACCGGGGCTCCAGGAGCTGAACCCCCTCCAGCCGCAGGCCGCGCTGCGGATCCACCGCCGTGATCGCCCAGCGCAGGGGTTCGCTGCCGGCCGCCGCGAAGGCGGCGCGCAGCTGGGGCAGCAGGGGGCCGGGCTGGAGCCGCAGCCACAGCTCCAGGGGCGCCAGGGCGGGCCCCGCGGCGCCGCTCACTTCTGGTATTGGCCGAACTGGGCCTCGTAGAGGGCGTCCTCCTGGCCGGCGAGCACGTCGAGGTCGCTGCGGGGGAAGGAGACGCAGAGCAAGGCGTAGCCCTTCTCCCGCAGCTCCGGGTTCACCCCCATCGCATCGGGCTGGTGCACCGTGCCGCTGCGCAGCAGGGCGGCGCAGGTGGTGCACACCCCGGCGGTGCAGGAGCTGGGCAGGGGCACCCCGGCGGCCTCGGCGGCGGCGAGCACCGTCTGGTCATCCCGGCAGGGGAAGCGGTGCTCTTGGCCGTTGAGGTTGACCGTGATCTGGAAGCTGAGGGGGGCAGTCACCGGCTCGCTGTGGCTGCGGCCATCCTCCCTGACCACAGGCGCCAGCTGCGGAGTTGCCAACACCCTCCAGCCGGTTACCCGACCGCAGCCACGGCAGGGGTTTGCAGGGCGGATGGCTTAGGTTGAGCGGTGAAACCCCATGCCTGGCCGCGATGTTTACCCTCGATAGGGCAACGCAGATCTTTCCGGAGACCCGCTCCGCGGATGTGGTGCCGGCCCTGACGGCCCGTTATCGCCTGCTGAGCGCCGAAGATCAACTCGCCCTGATCTGGTTTGCCTATCTGGAGATGGGGAAATCGATCACGATTGCGGCGCCCGGTGCGGCGCGCATGCAGTTTGCCGAGCCGGTGCTCAATCGTATCCGGGCGATGAATTTCGCCGAGCAGAGCCAGGTGATGGTGGAGCTGGCCAATCACGCCAATACAGAAATCGGCCGTTGGTATGCCTCCTGGTCGGTGAACATCAAGCTGGGCTTCTGGTATCAGCTCGGTGTCTGGATGGAGCAGGGCATCGTGGCGCCGATCCCGGAGGGTTATCAGCTCTCCGCCAACGCGGCGGCGGTGCTCTCGTCGCTGAAAACCATCGACAAGGGCCAGCAGATCACGGTGCTGCGCAACTTCGTGGTCGACATGGGCTACGACGCCGAGAAGATCGACGCCGCTGAGCGGGTGAGCGAGCCCGTGGTGGCACCCACCGCCCCGGAGCAGCGCGCACGCGTGGTGATCGAAGGCATCGACAACACCACGGTGAGCAGCTACATGGAGCTGCTCAACGCCAACGATTTCGACGCCCTGATCGAGCTGTTCCTGCCCGATGGCGCCCTGCAGCCGCCCTTCCAGCGGCCGATCGTGGGCCGCGACGCGGTGCTGCGCTTCTTCCGCGAAGACTGCCAGAACCTCGAGCTTCTTCCTGATCGTGGTGTCAGTGAGCCGTCGGATGGCGGCTTCACCCAGATCAAGGTCACCGGCAAGGTGCAGACCCCCTGGTTCGGCGCCGGCGTGGGCATGAACGTGGCCTGGCGCTTCCTGCTCGATCCCCAGGGCAAGATCTACTTCGTCGCCATCGACCTGCTGGCCTCCGCCGCCGACCTGCTCAAGTTCGCCCGTTGAGCGAGCCGCCCCGGCGCCCGCCAGCGGCGCCCCAGGCCCAGTCCCCCCTGTGGGGGCTGGGCTTCGCTGTGGCCCTGATCGCGGCCTGGATCGCCAGCCTGCTGCTCCTGCTGCTTCTGCCCCTGGAGCTTCCAGGGCCCGGGGAGGAGCCGGAGCTGATGGCTGCCGTGCTGGCCGCCGTGGCGCTGCGCGCCTTCCTGCAGACGGGCCTGTTCATCGTCGCCCACGACGCCATGCACGGCTCGCTGCTGCCCGCCGCGCCCCGCTGGAACGACCGGATCGGACGGCTGGCCCTGGCGCTCTACGCCGCCCTGCCCTGGGAGGTGTGCCGCCGCCACCACCGGGCACACCACCGCGCGCCCGCCAGCGCCACCGACCCCGACCATCACGATGGCCGCCACCGCGGCGCCCTGGCCTGGTACGGGCGCTTCATGGCCTCCTATCTCACCCCCCCCCAGATGGCCACCCTGCTGGGGGGCTGGCTGCTCTGCCTGCTGGCGCTCGCCCCCCACAGCAGCCACCCCCTGGCGCGGCTGCTGCTGTTCTGGACCCTGCCGCTGCTGATCAGCTCCCTGCAGCTCTTCCTGATCGGCACCTACCTGCCCCATCGCGCCAGCCGGGTGCGCAGCGCCGATCGCCACCGGGCCGCCAGCCTGGCCTGGCCGGCGCCCCTCTCCCTGCTGGCCTGCTTCCACTTCGGCTACCACTGGGAACACCACGACCATCCCGAGATCCCCTGGTATCGCCTGCCGCAATGGCGACGCTTGGTAACGGTTCCGCCGCCGGGGGCCCCTGCGCTCGCGTTGCCTGCCCAACGCCGGTAGCTTCCAGAAACGAGGTTGGGCAGCGGCACATGGAAACGGAACTGGCCGGCTGGACCGCCGAGGAGCAGGCCCTGGCCCGCCAGGTGTTCGACCTGGCGTTGCGGCGGCAGGTGGAGGCCCTGATCGAAACCCTGCGGCTGCAGGCGGCCGCCCTCGGCGGCCCAGAGGATGTGTGGCAGTTCCACGACTTCCTCAGCATCCAGCGCCACACGATCGAGGGGCGGATGGAGTTCCGCATCGATGGCCTGCTGTTCGTCTTCGCCGGCTTCGTGAAGGATGGCCTCACGAGCCTGGAGGAGCTGGAGGGCCTCTCCGCCGATAAGCAGGCGAAGATCCGCGCCATGTCGCGCATGTGAGCGGCGGGCCTCAGGGCCACTCCCGCCAGTCGGCCGGGTGGGGCGCCAGGTATTCCGCCGGGCCCGGTTTCTCCTCGCCGGCGGCGCGGGGGGCGGAGAGGGCCAGGTCGAAGCTGATCGAGTAGCGGAAATCGTCGGGGTCCTGGTTCTCCAGCACCGCGTGATCGAGATGGGCGGGGAAGAGCAGCAGCAGGCCGGCGCGGGGTGCGATGTCGATCCAGGGCGCGTTCCAGCGACGGGCGGCGTCGCCGTCGGCCCGCAGCGGTCCGCCGTGGCCCACGGCCAGGCCGGGCACCAGCTCATTGGGCTGGCTGGGGGGAAAGAGGCGCAGGCAGCCGCTGCGGCCGCTGCCGTCGCCATTGAGGTAATACACACCGCTGAGGTGGGCATTGGGATGGTGATGGCGACCCACCACCTGGCCCACTTCGCTCACCACCGGCCAGCAGCGCTGCAGGTGCAGGGCCACCCGGGTGGGGTCGAAGCCCACCGCCTCCAGGTAGGCGCGGGCCTGCTCCAGCAACAGGCCGATCAGGGGCGCGAAGGCCGGCTGGCGGTCCAGCCGCCAGGCGCCGTGCAGATCGCCGGTCCAGGCGCAGCCCTCCTGGGGATTGCCGCTGGCCTGGCCCCGCAGCGCCAGGATCTCGCGCAGCAGCAGGGCGGTGTCGAGGGGATCGGGGGTGAGCTGCACCTGCCCCAGGGCAAGGGGGAAGAGGGGCTGGAGCTGGAGCATCGGCGGGGCGGCGGCGCAGCCAGCAGCCTTGCGCAGACCTCGTCGCCGTAGGTTCTGGGAAGTTCTCCCCCCGGCGACACCGCGATGTCCCTGCGCCCCCTCTGCCGATCGGCCAGCCCCCGCGCCGCCGCCGCCCCCGCCCTGGCCGTTGGCCTGGCCGCCGGTCTGGCGCTGGCCAGCGGTGGCACCGCCCAGGCGGCCTGCCGCTTCCTGATGCCGATCGGCGGCGGCGGCCAGCCGGTGGTGGAGAAGCGCATCGGCCCCGACCGGCTGGTGGGCCGCACCAACTGGAACACCGACTTCGCCGTCGATCGCTCCTTCGCCAGCTACCGCGTCAACTTCCAGTCGGCTTCCACCGGCCAGGGCACCTTCCCCCTGGGGGTGTTTCTGGTCTTCACCGATGGCAGCAACCTGCAGCTGGTGAACGACAACCTCACCCTCACCCCCGGGCAGCAGCGCCGTCTCGGCCCCTTCCCCGCCGTGCCGGGCAAACGCACCAGCAAGGTGAACGTGCGGGTGGGCTCCAGCGCCATGCCCGGCTCCACCGGCTTCAGCTACAGGGTGTCAGTGGAGGGGTGCAACTAAGAGCACGAGCGCGGCATCGCCAGGAAATCCCTGGTGAATCAGAGCCTGGAGCTACAGATAGGCCATGGTTCTTCCCAGCAACCTGATCAGCGACAGCTCCTGTTCCAGACCTCTCAATGCCCCATGCGCAGCACGGAAAAACTCAGGACTTTTCTCCTGAAGTGCCAACATTCAGACACCTCCGCCAGCCTCGCAGCCTTACGCCACATTCGCTATAGGATGCTGGGCAAGAATATCCTGGCCAATGATAGAGTTGTCATCAAGGGAGCCCGCAACATCGAAACGAGGGGCCTGCTTCAGATCGGCATGAATCCTGTTGCGATGATGCACAAGCATGACCACACACTGCTGAACATCAAGGGACGCCTAACCTTTCTGGACAACTACATCATCGGCAAAGGCTGCCGGTTTGACATCGGCGAAGCTGCAACAGCAGAGCTTGGCAAAGGCTACATTACAGCGAATAGCATCTTCATCATCTGTCATGGCATCAACATTGGCCATGATTGCGCGATTTCATGGGGCTGCCAATTCATCGACTGGGACCACCACCAAATCAGTTATCTCGGCAGGCAAGAACGGGATCCACGCATCGTCATTGGCAATCATGTCTGGGTGGGAAGCAATGTGAGCGTGTTAAAGGGAAGTCGGATTCCGGATGGCTGTGTGATTGCGGCGGGGTCGGTGGTCTGCTCTGTATTCGAGCAGTCAAATTGCTTGATTGCAGGCAATCCCGCCAAGGTGATTCGCGAAGAGATCGCGTGGCAGTAAGCAGGCGGGGCGAGCGGGCGTAGGGTGATGGATTAATCGTTCAACCGGCACAGACAGCCATGGCCAAGCCACTCTTCCTGGCGTTCTGGAATCTTGAAAATCTGTTCGATCTGGAAACTGCAGCCAGAACCGATAAGTTACGCAAGCTCATCGGCAATGATCTCGTGGGCTGGAATGGGGAGCTGTTAGGGGCCAAGCTCAAACAACTGTCCAAGGTGATCCGCTCCCTGAATAGCGGCAGCGGCCCCGACATCCTGGCGGTGAGCGAAGTGGAGAATGAGGCCGTGCTGCGCAAACTGATCGAGCAGATCCAGGCCGATGGGGGTCGCCCATATGCGGTGGCCCACGCGGATACCAGCGATCACCGGGGCATCGATGTCGCCTTTCTCTTCGACCCGCAGATCGCCGCGGTGCCAGCCGGGGCCACCTTTCAACACTGGATCGTCAAGCGCTATGCCACCCGCGAGTTGTTTCAGGTGAATTT
>JBEIHT010000078.1:0-11089 GCA_040381155.1 Aphanothece sp. | reverse complement strand
TTCCCGATGTCCCCATCGTAGAATCTCCAAAACCCATTGCACCGCATGCCCTTTGGGGCCAGCTACCTGCTTCCCATCAGCTGCATAGGCCGACAGCGGCACCTACCGCAGAGCGGATACCGGACCCGCCCATACAGCGTTGGCCGGTCCCAGTGAAGAGCTGCCGACAGGCTGTGGCGGGGCTATCGTGAGTGGACGCAGGTGACTCACATGGCAAAGCAGTTCGATGTGGTGGTTGAGAGAGACTCAGAGGGCTTTTATGTTGCGAGCGTGCCCTCACTAGTCGGATGCCACACACAGGCACGGTCTCTTGATGAGTTGATGAGCCGGATCAGAGAAGCTATTGAACTCTGCCTAGAGGTTCAGGACGGAATGGTCGAACAACTGGACTTCGTTGGTGTTCAGCGAGTCACAGTCTAGACGTGTCAACATATTCCGCTGTCACAGGCAAGGCACTCATCCTGGCACTTCGAAAGATTGGCTTCGAGGTTCTGCGAATAAAGGGAAGTCATCATTTTCTGAAACATCCCGATGGCCGCACTACTGTAGTCCCTGTTCATTCTGGTGAAACGCTGGGTCCTGGGTTGCTTTCCAAAATCCTGCGTGATACTGAGCAGGCCAGAGATGAACTAGAGGAGCTGCTTTCTTGAGCGAAGAGGGCCGGCCAACCAGCCCCTCGAGTGGACAGGCCACCGCAAACTCTCTGCTTCGACACCGCAAGCTTTCAGCCTGCCACTCAGGGGCAGCGTTGGGATGACCCGAGATCCTCGGGGACTTCAATAGGTCTGGCCCTGCCGCATCATTAATGGTACAGTGAAGAGCTCAGACGGCTTGTGGCATGGGAAAACACCCTGTCCTCAGAGTCGTCTTCTTCTGTTCTCAAGGAGGGAGGGAGCCAGTGCGAGAGTGGTTGCTTGATCTGAGCCGAGACGATCGCAAAGCCATTGGGTGCGACATTAAAACAGCTCAGTATGGCTGGCCTATTGGAATGCCCCTGATTCGGAAGCTTGAACCTGGCTTGTGGGAGGTACGATCCGTGATTGATAGAGGCATTGCACGGGTTATTTTCACTGTGGAGGATAATGTGATGGTTTTGTTGCATGGCTTTGTCAAGAAATCCGTGAAAACCCCATCTGCCGATCTTCAGGTCGCACGAGACAGGCGCTCTCGATTAGGAGGGATTCAATGATTAATAAAGAGTATCTCGGAAGTGACTTTGATGACTTTCTTCGCAAGGAGGGATTCATTGATGATGCCGAGGCTGTTGCGGCAAAGAGAGTTATTGCGTTTCAGATTGCCGAGGAAATGAAGAAGTCAAACATCACTAAAACGCAACTTGCTCACCGTATGAAAACAAGCAGGCCTGTAGTAGATCGCCTTCTGGATCCATCAAATAGATCAGTTACACTTTCAACTCTTGGACGAGCAGCATCAGCCGTGGGCAAGACTTTGAAGATCGAGCTATCTTGATGGCATTCCCAACAACAAGATGCAGAAGACGGGATGCGAGGCTGCTTCTTCTGCTGAGGCAGTCTCCCGCTTCTGATCTTGGCGTTAGCGGCACTTCCCAAGGCTGAATTACAAAAAATAACTTGATGGCATCTGCTATCGATTTCATATCATCATCACGTTATCAAATCTATGACTAGGCTCGCTCGCTTTCAGCAGAAAATATAGCAATACTTGCGGAGTCTACGCTTCAATACTCCGCAACTCCTTCATAAATATAGAAGCGCCATGGCCGGTGGAGATCGTTGTGCGGCTTGAAGCATTGGCTTGAAGTCTTGGAAATACGATCGGTCGACCAGTGTCTTGCTCAGGCCGTTCATGTTTTTGCCCGGCTCCACGGCGCCCCGGCAACCCCGATCGCATACTGCTGCCATCACACGCGGCACCTGTTGCGCATCCAGTTCCACCCCAGCTGCCGGCCACTCCAAGCCCCCTGCGCCTGGAGCACCTGGCCCGCCACCCCTGCGGCGCGATCCCGCCTCAGTGCTTAAGGTCCGGAAGGTTCCCCAGCCCCCGCATGAGCGCGCCCAACCCCTACGCCCTCGAAACCCTTGCCAATTACCTCAAAGGCAAGGTGATTATCGTCACCGGTGGCAACAGTGGCATCGGCAAGGCGATTGTGGAGGTGGTGGCCCGCATGGGTGCCCGGGTGGTGATCGATTACCGCTCCCATCCCGAAGCCACCGAGGCCCTGGAGCAGGAGATCGGTGAGCTCGGCGGTACCTGCATCGGCATTCAGGCCGATGTGGCCAACCTCGACGACCTGCAGCGGCTGGTGCAGGAGGCCGTGAGCCGCTACGGCCGCCTCGATGTGATGGTGAACAACGCCGGCATCGAGACGCGCACCTCCATCCTCGACACCACGCCCGAGGATTTCGACAAAGTTGTGAATGTGAACCTGCGCGGCGTGTTCTTCTCCACCCAGTACGCGGCCCGGCAGATGATCGCCCAGGGTGGTGGCGGCCGCATCATCAACATCTCTTCGGTGCATGAGGACTGGCCCATGCCCAACAACACCCCCATTGCCTGGCCAAGGGTGGAGTGCGCATGCTCACCCGCACCGCCGGCGTGGAGCTGGCCCCCCACGGGGTCACGATCGTGAATGTGGGCCCCGGAGCCGTGGCCACGCCGATCAACGACTCCACCATGAACAATCCCGAACTTCTGGCCAAGCTCAACGCCGCCATCCCCATGGGCCGCATGGCCCAGCCGGAGGAGATCGCCCGTGTCGTCGCCTTCCTCTGCAGCGACGCTGCCAGCTACATCACCGCCACCAGCCTCTTCGCCGACGGCGGCATCATGCAGAGCAGCCTGGGGTTGTGACGGCCCTGCGCGAGCTGCTCCGGGAGGTGCTCCAGCTCGGCCTGCTCGGCCTGCTGGTGGGGCTCGCCTGCTGGCCCTTCAACCTCATCGATCGCGCCCAGGATCGTTGGCTCGGACTGCTGCCCGCCTACAGCGGCGGCCCCTGGACCGCCGTCGGCCTGGCCCTGGCCGCCGCGCCGCTGCTGGTGGTGCCGCTGCTGTTGCTCCTGCAACGCGGCCCCTGGCGGCAAGGCAGCGGCTCCGGCATCCCTCAGACGCTGGTGAGCCTCGAGGATCCCGCCCAGGCGGATCACCTGCTCGGCCCCACAGCCACCCTGGAGCGCTTCGGGCTCTGGGCCGCCGCCAGCCTGGCGTTGCTGCCCCTCGGTCGGGAAGGACCGCTGGTGCAGGTGGGGGCAGCGGTGGCTGCCGGCCTGCGCCGTCGCTTCCTCGCCCTGCTGCCCCGCCTCTCGCCCCGGGATGGGTTGGCCCTGGCCGCCGGCGCCGGCCTGGCCGGCGGCTTCAACACGCCGCTGGTGGCGGTGGTGTTCGTGCTGGAGGAGTTCGGCGGCGGCTTCGCCCCCGCCCTGCTCTGGCCGGCCCTGGTGGCCTGCGCCGTGGCGGCGGCGTTCAGCGGCCTCACCGGCCAGCCCCTGTTTGCCTTCGGCCAGCTCAGCATCGCCGTGTCGGAACCGCTGCAGCTGCTCTGGGCCCTGCCGATCGGCGCCCTGGGCGGCGTGCTGGGGGCGGTGTTCGGGCGGCTGCTGCTGGCCTTCACCCGCCGCTGCCGGCCCCTGCGTCAGGACCGCCCCGTGGCCCTCGGCCTGGTGGTGGGCGGCCTGCTGGCCGCCTTTGCCCTGCTCAGCGGCGGCCACAGCGGCGGCGATGGCGAACGGCTGATGAGCCATTGGATCCAGGCCGCTGCCGCCGGGGGGCCGGTTCCAGCTCCCCTCGCGGCTCTCGGCCTCCTGGTGCTGCGGCTGCTCGGGCCGGTGCTGGCCCTCGGGGTGGGCATTCCCGGCGGCTTCCTCGATCCCGCCCTCGCCTTCGGGGCCCTGCTGGGCCACAGCCTCGCCGGCCTGGCGGGGCTCGGGGCGCTGGGCACCGCCCTCGGGATGGCGGCGGGCTTGGCGGGCGCCACCCAGCTGCCGGTGGTCACCGTGCTCTTCAGCCTGCGCCTGGCGGCCGACCAGCAACTCCTGCCCGGTCTGCTGGTGGCCGCGGTGCTCGCCGCCTACGTCAGCCGCCTGCTGCAGCCGGTGCCTCTGTATCACGCCCTGCGCGAGCTGCTGCTGCCGCCCGCCCCGCTCAGGCCGTCTCGTTGATCACCAGCGCCGAGCGCTGGCGCACCACGATCATCCACAACCACTTGGTGAGCAGGGTGAGGCGGTTTTCCCGGGCCGGCATGAAGGCCAGGTGCGCCAGCCCCCACAGCAGCCAGCCGGCGGCGCCGCTCACCTTCAGGCCCCGCAGGTCGGCCACGGCGAACCAGGGGCCGATCACCGCCATCGAGCCGAAGTCCACAAACCGGAAGGGGCGCTGCTGCCGGCCCCCACTGGCCGCCAGGATGTCCTGGGCCACCCAGGTGCCCATCTGCACCGCCGGCCCCGCCATGCCCGCCAGCGGTTTGCCATCGGCCGTGTGGCTGTAGCTGCACAGATCTCCCATCACCCGGATCTCCGGATGGCCCGGCACGGAGAAATCGGGCTCCACGATCACCCGACCGCCCTTGTCCAGCGGGCAGCCGCAGCGCTCCGCCAGCAGCCGGCCCAGGGGCGAGGCGGCCACGCCGGCGGTCCAGCAGATCGTGCCCGCCGCCAGGCTTCGCTCCTCCTCCCCCACCGTGAGCACCACCCGGTTCGCGTCGATCGCCTTCACCCTGCCCCCCAGCAGTAGTTCCACACCGCTGCGGCGCAGGCGCTCACCGGCGGCCCGGGAGAGCTCGGGGTCCATCGCCCGCAGCACCCGATCGCCCGGGTCCACCAGGGTGACGCGGCAGCGCTGCGGATCCAGCTGCTTGAAATCGCGGGCGAGCGTGTGGCGCAGCAGGTCGATCAGGGAGGCGGCCAGCTCGCAGCCCGTGGGGCCGCCGCCGATCACCACCACCGATTGCAGCAGCTCCCGGCGCTCCGCATCCGGGGTCTGCTCCGCCTCCTCCAGGGCCGAGAGCACCTGATGCTGGATCCGGGTGGCATCCGCCAGGCTCTTCATCGGGATTGCCCTCTCGCCCCAGGCGTCGTGGCCGAAGAAGCTGCTGGTGGCGCCCGTCGCCAGGATCAGGTGGTCGTAGCGGTAGCGGCGGTCGTTGAACACCACCTCCTGCGCCTGGATGTCCAGGTCCAGCACCTCCCCCATCAGCACCTGCACATTCGGCGCCTGGCCCACCAGCTGGCGCAGGGGCGAGGCCACATCGCTCTCCGCCACCAGCCCCGTGGCCACCTGATAGAGCAGGGGCTGGAAGAGGTTGAAGTTGCGCTTGTCGATCAGCGTCACCCGCACGGGGCTGCCGGCGAGGGTATGGGCGGCCTTCAGGCCCGCGAAGCCCCCGCCCACGATCACCACGTGGGGGGCTTGCTGGGGCAGGGAGGGCGGTGGATCGAGTTCGAGAAAGAAGCGTTCGGCTGCCATCACGCCCGCTGGGGTTGCTTCACCCTAGGCAGCGCCGCTGCTCCTCCAGCCGCTGGCGCAGGCGGCTCTGCACCAGGCTCCAGAGCTCCTCGAGCCAGTCGGCCTCGGCCCGCCAGAGGCTGCGGTTGCCCTCGCGGCTGCAGCGGATCAGGCCGGCCCGCTCCAGCTGCCCCAGCTGCCGGCTCACATGCGACTGGGAGAAGCCGGTGGCTGCGATCAGGGAGGCCACATCCCGCTCGCCGACGCGCAGGTGGCAGAGCAGCTGCAGGCGGGCCGGTTCGCTCAGCAGCCGGAAGAACTGGCTGTAGGCCTCCAGCAGCTCGGGGGGGGGCAGGCCATCGTCGCGACCCATCTCAGCGGTGCAGGTGCCGAGGCGCATCATGGCGAAGCCGCTCCAGCAGCGCCGGCAGGGGCACCGGATCCAGTCGGCCGGCGACGCCGAACTGAACCTTGTAGAAATTCGGATTCACAAACGGCAGGTCGGGAATGTCGTGCGGGATCACCTCCAGTTTCTCCTGCGGCGCGGCGTATACCTCCCGCAGGATGCGCTGGCCCCGTTCCGTCATCACCACAAGGGCGTCACTCTGCTGGATCAGCTCCTCCATCACCCGCCGTTGCTCGGCCACCGCCTGGCGGATGTCGCGGGTGAAGGTGGCGATGCCGCACTGGCGGGGCGGGAAGTTTCCCAGGAAGCTGATCTTGCGTTCGCTTCGGGAGGCCATTCCCCGCCCATCTGTTTTTGCTGGCGCAGTATCGCCGCCCCGCGCGCCGCTGCAGGGGTTGGGGTGGAGTCGGGAAACCGTCCCTAGCCTGGGGTCTGCCGCTGGTCCCCATGGCGATCCGCCCGCAGGCCCTGGAGCGCCGTCGCCATCGCTTCTACCGCCACCTGCTGGTGGTGTGTCTGCTGCTGATGGCCACCCTGGTGTTGCCGGGCCGGTGGTCGTTCCTGCTCTTTCCCGGTTACCAGTTGCTGACGCTGATGGTGCTGCTGGAGCTGGGGGGCAACCTGGCGGGCGGGGCGCCCCAGTGGAAGGATGTCCTCTACCGCGGCCTCGGCCTGGCGGCGATGCTCGCCAAGGCCTATTGGCTGTTGGTTCCGCACCATGTGGTGTTCAGCGCCGGCCTGCTGGCGGTGAGCTTCAGCCTCTTCTATCTCTGGACGCTGGTGCGGCTGGTGAGCGCCCTGGCCCAGGAGCGGCGGGTGAGCGGGCAGGTGCTGAGCGGCGCCCTGGCGGGCTATCTGCTGCTCGGGATCTGTGGTGGTCTGCTGTTGTGCGTGATCGAGTCGTTCAACCCGGGCAGCTTCCGCAGCGCCCTCGATGGCAGCGATCCGATGATGCGTGGCGGCGGCCTGGAGAGCGCCGCGCCGCTGACGCTGACCTGGGAGCGCAACTTCATGCGCGTCAACTATTTCGCCTTCGTCAGCCTCACCACGGTGGGCTATGGCGACATCATTCTGGTTCAACCGCTGGCGCAGCTCACGAGTCTGATGCTCAGCATCGCCGGGCCCCTCTACATCGCGGTGGTGATGGGGGTGTTGATCAGCCGGCTCACCACCGAGTGGGAGGGCTCGTCGGCCTTCAGGCCGCCGCCACGCCGTCCGCCGCCTCGGCGGCGCTGGCCTCGCCCTGCTCCGCCCGGGTCAGGCCCACGTCCACCCCGAGATGCTGATCCGGGCGGCCGGTGATCAGCAACGCCGTGCGCTGGCGGGTGGCGATCTGCCACATCCACTTGCTGAACAGGGCGATGCGGTTTTCGGTGTCGGGGATGAAGGCCAGGTGGGCCAGGGCCCAGAGGATCCAGCCCGCCAGGCCGGTGACATGCCAGCCCCGCAGGTCGGCGACGGCGTACCAGGGACCGATCACCGCCATGCTGCCCAGGTCGGTCCAGCGGAAGGGGGCGATCGCTTCCCCCCGCAGCCCGGCCAGGATGTCGCGGGCCACCCAGCCCCCCGCCTGCACCGCCGGGCCGGCCATGCCGGGCAGGGGGCTGCCGTCGGCGGTGTGGCGATAGCAGCAGAGGTCGCCGACGGCGCGGATCTCCGGGTGGCCGGGCACCGAGAAATCGGCCTCCACCTCCAGCCGGCCGCCGCGGTCCACCGCGCAGCCGCAGCGCTCCGCCAGCAGCCGGCCGAGGCGGGAGGCCCGCACTCCGGCGGTCCAGCAGATGGTGGCGGCTTCCAGCCGCCGCTCCCCCTCCAGGCTGCGCAGACGCACCTCCCCGGCGGCGATCTCCTCCACCCGCGCCCCCAGCGTCAGCTCCACCCCCGCCCGCTCCAGATAGGCCGCGGCGGCTGCGGAGAGCGCACTGGGCATCGTCGGCAGAACCCGATCCACCAGATCCACCAGCACCACACGGCAATCCTCGGCCCGCAGCTGCTTGAAATCGCGCCGCACGGCCCGCCGCATCAGCTCGATCAGCGAGCCGGCCAGCTCGCAACCGGAGGGACCGGCACCGATCACCACGGCTGTCTGCAGGAAGCGGCGGCGGCTTGGATCGCGGGTCTGCTCCGCCTCCTCCAGGGCCATCAGCAGACGGCGGCGAATCTCGTCGGCGTGTTCGAGGATCTTCATCGGCGGCGCCAGGGGGCGCCATTCCTCCCGGCCGAAGTAGCTGCTGCCGGAACCGCTGGCCAGGATCAGCCGGTCGTAGCGGTAGCGGTGCCCATGGAAGACGATCTCGCGGGCCTGGGGATCGATGTCCACCACCTCCCCGAGCAGAATCTGCACGTTGGCGGCCTGGCCCACCATCTGGCGCAGCGGCGAGGCCACATCGGCTTCGGACACCAGGCCCGAGGCCACCTGGTACAGCAGGGGCTGGAAGAGGTTGAAGTTGCGCTTGTCGATCAGGGTGACGCGCACCGGCTGATGGCTGAGCAGGTGGCAGGCCCGCAGGCCGGCGAAGCCCCCGCCCACGATCACCACGTGGGGCCACTCGGCCATGGCCTCCTGGGGTGGGTCGAGCTCGAGGAAGAAGTGCTCTGGAGCCATCCCGGCCGTGGCGGCGAGATGTTCAAGCTATGGGCGCTGGGGGAGGCCACCGGTAGCGACGGGGACCGTTCCGCCCGGGCGGTGCTGGATTGCGGACCGCAGCGCCCTTCAGGAGACGAGGCTGACCTCCTGGCTCAGGCGCATGGCGTCGGCATCGGCGGGCAGCGGCTCCACCGGCTGGGTGAACACGTAGCCGTGGCCATAGACGGTCTGGATCAGGTCGCGGCCCAGACCCGGATCGGCCAGCTTGCGGCGCAGCCCGTGCACGGTGCGGGCCAGGCTGATCTCGCTGGCGCTGGTGTGGCCCCACACCTTTTCGATCAGCTCGTTCTTGCTGATCACCCGGCCCCGGTGTTCACAGAGGCAGGCCAGCAGGCGGCGCTGCATGGGGGCGAGGGGCACGAGGCGGCCGCGGCACCAGAGGGTCTGATCCGAGGACAGACAGTAAGGGCCGAAGCGGAAGCTCACCATTGCCAAAATTTCGCTGAACGGCATCTGAATTTTCTTTGGAGGCTCTCACTTTGGCGATACCACGCTGTTGGTATTTCTGGGGGTGCGGCCCCGGGGGGGCGCAGAGTGAGGGGCCTGCCCGCGCGGCCATGCGTGCTTCCCCCCTGCCCCTGGCCGGTCGCGTCGCCCTGGTCACCGGCGCGGCCAAGCGGGTGGGGGCCGCCATCGTCGAGCAGTTGCATGGGGCTGGCGCCAACGTGGTGATCCATTACGGCCGCTCCGCCGAAGCGGCCCAGCGGCTGGCGGAGCGCCTGGAGGGCCAGCGGTCGGGCAGCACCGCCCTCTGCCAGGCCGATCTGCTGCGGGCCGAGGAGCGGGATGCCCTGGTGCCGGCGGCGGCCGCCGCCTTCGATGGCCTCGATCTGCTGGTAAACAACGCCTCCAGCTTCCGGCCCACCGCCCTCGGGGCCATCGGCGAAGCCGACTGGGACGAGCTGGTGGGCAGCAACCTCAAGGCGCCGTTGTTCCTGAGCCAGGCGGCTCTCCCCTGGCTCAGGCGGCGCCAGGGGCTGATCGTCAACATCGTCGACATCCACGCCCGCCGGCCGCTGGGAGGGTTTCCGCTGTACTGCGCCGCCAAGGCCGGCCTGCAGATGCTCACCTACGCCATGGCGCGGGAGCTGGGGCCGGAGATCCGGGTGAACGGCGTGGCGCCGGGGCCGGTGCTGCGGCCCGACGAGCTGGACCAGGTGTCGTGGGACCGCTCGATCCTGGAGCGCATCCCGCTGCGCCGGGAGGGGTCGCCCGCCGACGTGGCGGCCTGCGTGCTGTATCTGGCCACCAGCGGCAGCTACGTGAACGGCCAGGTGATCGCCGTCGACGGCGGCCGCAACCTGGGGTTCTGAGACGGGAGCCCCGCGCGGCCGCGGCTCAGAGGGGCCCGCCGCAGTGGGGGCAGCGGGCCTCCGCCTTGGCGGAGCCTTCGCTGGGCTGGGTGCCGTCGCCATCGCGCCGCCGGGCCACCGCGCTGCCCAGCTCGGCGGTGAGGATGCCCGTGGGCACGGCGATGATGCTGTAGCCGATCAGCATCGTGGCGGAGGCCACCAGCCGCCCCACCGGCGTCACCGGCGCCACATCGCCGTAGCCCACGGTGGTGACGGTGACGATCGCCCAGTAGATGCCCACCGGGATGCTGCGGAAGGCGGGGTTGAGGTTGCTCTCCAGGGCGAACATCACCGAGCCGATCAGCACCACCAGGGCCACGATCGCCAGCAGGAACACGGCGATCTTGCGCCGGCCCGCCCAGAGCGCGGTCCAGAGCAGATCGGATTCCTGCAGGTAATCGCCGAGCTTGAGCACCTTGAAGATGCGCAGCAGCCGCAGCACCCGCACCACGATGAAGGTGTAGGCGGCGGGCAGCACCAGCCCCAGGAAGCTGGGCACGATCGCCAGCAGGTCGACGAGGCCGAAGAAGCTGCGGGCGTAGGCGGGGGGATCGGGGGCGCAGAGCAGGCGCAGCAGGTACTCCAGGGTGAAGAGCACGGTGAAGCTCCATTCCGCCGCCCGGAATTCCGGCAACCAGCGCAGGCGCAGCTCCGGATCGCTCTCCAGTACCACCGCCAGCACGCTGAGCACGATCGCCGCCAGCAGGGCCAGGTCGAAGCGACGGCCGGCGGTGGTGTCGGCCTGGAAGATGGTGCGATAGAGAATTTCGCGCCCGAAGGCGGCCCGCAGCAGCAGGGCCAGGCCGAAGAGGGCGCCGAGCAGCGCCAGGATCTCCAGGGCCGGCGGCACCGGGATGGCGATCAGGTCGCGCATCCGCGGCGCGGGGCTGGTCAGGCGATCGCCGCGAAGCTGTCGCGGAAGGCCGCCAGGGTGGCGTCGACGTCGGCGTCGCTGTGGGCCAGGGAGGTGAAGCCCGCCTCGAACGAGCTGGGGGCCAGATACACGCCCCGCTCGAGCATGGCCCGGTGCAGGCGGCCGAAACGGGCGGTGTCGGTGGCCTTGGCCTGCTCGAAGTTGCGCACCGGCCCCTCGCAGAGGAAGAAGCCGAACATGGCGCTGACGCTGCCGCCGCTGTAGGGCAGGCCGGCGGCCCGGGCGGCGGCGCCGATGCCGTCGCTGAGGCGGCGGGTGATCGTTTCCAGGCGCTCGTAGGTGCCTGGCTTCTTGAGCAGCTCCAGGGTGCGGATGCCGGCGGTCATCGCCAG
>JBEIHT010000077.1:0-11121 GCA_040381155.1 Aphanothece sp. | reverse complement strand
CCTAGAAGACGGCCGGCTGCGGCTGGCCACCGATGCTTTGCACCAGTCGCTGCTTGCTGGGCTGCCCGGGGTGTTGCAGGTGCCGCCCTGCTTCCACCCCGCCGGCGACTGGGCAACGCTGGTGGCCCAGGGGGTGCTCGATGGGGCGATCGTTTCCTCCCTCTGCCACAACCGATGGTTGGGAGCCGGTGAGCTGCCGCACTGGCCGGGGGTGAAGGTGCTCCCGCTGGGGAGCTTGTTGGTGCAGCTGGTGGCCCATCAACGTTGGGCTGAGGTTTGGGAGGAGCAGGTGTTGCTCCCCGCTGCCCAGGCCATGCCGTTGCTGCATGGGGAGCTGGAGCCCTGCTTTGACGACCTGGAGCGCGCCTCGCGGGTCTGGCAGGACCCCCAGGCCTGGCTGGAGCAGCTGCACCTGCGGCCTGTGGCGGTGCCGGTCTGCCCGGCCCTGGCCCCAAGGAGCTGGTGGCAGGAGCAGGGCCTGGTTCCGGTGGCCGATGGGCTGAGCCTGCAGGAGCAGTTGTGGCTGCTGCTGCCGGAGGATCTGCAGGCCCCCGCAGCAGCCAAGGCAACGCTGCGGGTGATCCAGCGCCGCGCCTTCCGGGCCGTGGCCCGGGGGGATGGGGCTCTGCTTGAGGCATTGGAGATGGTCAGAGAAGGGCCGGATGCAGAGGAAGAGGCGGTGGCATGAGAGGCCTGGTCCTGGCCTTCCTGATCCAGGGGGCATGTAGTTGGGCAGTGACTCAGCGACATCCTTCCAAAGCTTGTCGTAGTCCCATAGGCACTTGCATGGATCGTGGAAGCGTTCGGGGTACGGAAAGAGGAACCCCCAGAGCCCACCACCACAAGCAAAAAGGCGTAATTTGAACTTGAGGGGAGGCCCGGGAGCCAACCCGAACCTCTTCCTCCCAAAGAGTCCGGCCAGAGATCATCCGAGCCGGTGCGCAGAGCGGAGGTGCGCCAACGATGCGACACACAACAGGTGAACTCGATGGCGTGGCGTGAACGTCATCCCGTAGCAGCAGAGAGCGATACGCCAGTTCTGATTCCCGCGTGTTAAAAACCCCGGGCTGCATAACCCGGGCCGGGATCACAGCCGAGAAGGTCAAGCCCCGAGCATCTCTTCCCAGAGACGTGGTCCCTTTCCTTCCCTGCCAGGCCCAAGACAGGCCATGCGTGAACCCCAGACACCCGATCGGCTGCTCTTGGTGTGAGGAGGCAATCGCCGCAACCGGTGTGAAGGCGCCCCCACCTGGGGCGCCTTTCTATTGGCCCCCTTCATCCTCTCACCCCAGCACGGGCTCTACCCATTCCAGTGGCGCAGCAACCGGGCCGGCGAGGGGGGAAAGGGCGCGCCAGTGCCCCCGCTGAGCAGGCCCGCCGCTCTGGCGTTGCAGGTGGTAGTCCTTCCCCAGCCACACAGGCCGCCGCAGGGAGTCCTCCACTGGCCTGGAGGCCGCAGAAGCCCGCCCGCCAAAGCCCTTGGCGCTCGGTGGTGGCGGGATCTCACCTTCGCTCACCAGCTGGGGCACATAGAGCTGCACCAGGAGGGCATGGATGCACAGCTGCTCCATCCGCGCGGAGGTGCCCCGAACCCCTTCGGCATCCCAATCCCAGAGGGGTGGGCTGAAGTCTGTGTGCTCGGGTTGCTGGGCCTTGGCGGAGGGATCCAGGAGGGAGCTGGCTAGATAGGTGGCGCCGTCTTCCCCCAGGCCCACGCAGGCCAGGCCGCCGCCGGCCAGCTCAACGTTGTCCGGCAGCCAGCCTTCCATCGCCCGCACATCGGCCACCACCACTGAGCGGATCTCCGGGCCCTCTTCACTGAAGAGCGTGCCCTTGGGCAGCAGCAGCAGAAAACAAGGCACATCCCTGGGCAGATCGGGGGTGAGGGGCGGCCGCTCGGTCTGCAGGAAGGCCTGGGCCAGGGCGGGCGAGAGAAAGCGGGGTTCGGCGCCGATCTCCCGTGCCCACTGGCACACCATCGCGCCCCAGATGCCCACGTGATCGGCGATGGATTCGCTCTGCTCCAAGGCCAGCTCCACGGCCACGGATTTGGCCCAGTGGCCGCTCCAGCTGGAGAAGCCTGGCGGGGAGCGGTACAGCTTCTCGCCGAGCATCAAATCCGGGCGGTGCTCCCGCAGGAGCTCCGGCAGCTGGCGGATGAACCGCTCATCGCCACCGGAGGGGCCTGGGGAGAAGCGCCGAGGCATGGGGCAGTGGCAGATGGGTGGCTCCAGATTGCCAAGCTTGGCGGCCAACAGCGGCTGGATAGGCTCTGCAGCGCTGGCTAACCTGAGCGCCCTGCGCCGGAATCCGGGCCCGCTGATGCCAGAGCCCAGCCCCCTGTGCGAGCGGGAGTTCCTGCCCTCGGCCAACCAGGCGCTGGCGGATCTGGAGGAGGCCACCGGCAAGCCCGTGATGGTGATGGAAGCACCAGAGCTGGGCGTGCTGGCCACGATCCGCCGCGCCGGGCCGGAGGAGGCCAGCCATCTGCTGCGCATCAAAAGTGGCGGCAACCGGCTGGCCGACTATCTGATCGTGTTCGAGTGCCGGATGGCCCTGAGGGATGGCCCGGGGCCGCAGCCCGTTGTGAAGGCCAGGCGACCGGTGCGTGAGCAGGTGATCAGGGAGTGCGAGAGGCTGCAGCAGCAGCTGCCGCTGGCCAAGGCGCGGGAGCTGGGCAACTTTCTGTATGACGGTCTGATCCTCCAGCTGCGCTCCATGGGGCCTGGGATCGGGGTGGATCGCTGGATCCGGGAGCATTGCCCTGATTTGCGGGATCCCCAGCAGCAGGCGATGGAAGCGGAGATCAGCAACAACCTGGGGGGCCTCAAGGCCAGCACCCGCGCGAACTATCCAGCCGCCATCGTGGAGGCGAGCCTTGCGATGAATGCGGCCTATGCGATTCATGGGGGAGATCTGCTGGGCAAGCCCTATCTGGCGGTGCCTTACATCTCCCAGGGCTATGGGGACAGGGGCCGGAGGTTGGTGGGGTTGGCTTTGGGTGAGGGGAATCCAGCCCATGGGCCAACAGATCGGCAGATCATCGATGGCTGGGCCCAGGAGCTTGGTATTGCCGACTGGTATGAGTGGAGCGAGCTGTCTGCATAGGCCTGGCCCATGAGTGAGCCACAGCCGATCCGCTTTTCGGTGCCGGAGGCAGGGTTCGATCTGAGCCTTCTGCCGGAGGCAGCGCGCCAGCGGGGCAGCCAGGCCTTCCGGGAGGCGGTCACCGCTTACTACAAGGACGCTTACCGCGAAGCCGGCGGCCGGGTGGATGTGGGCTTCTCAGAAGGGGCCATCGAGGTGAACTGGGAGCCCCAGGCGGGGCAGGTTCCTGCGAGTGCCACCATCGCTGAGCATCTGGAAGCCGGCCGCTACGAGGAGGCGATTCCCCTGCTCCGGATGCGGCTGCAGCTGGAGCCTGATCACGTGGAGAGCCTCTACAACCTGGGCATGGTCTACAGCGACCAGATGAAGCTCACAGAAGCCCGAGAGCTGCTGGGGAGGGCCGTGGAGCTCGATCCTGCAGACGCCAATGCTCAGGTGGCCCTTGGTGTTGCGGCCCTGCGGGACAACGACCCCGAAGGCGCCCAGGGCCCCCTGGAAAAGGCGGTGGTGCTCCACCCCCGCAATCCCTTTGCGCTGCGCACCCTCGGCCAGCTGCACCTGATGAAGGGCGATGCGCCCGCGGCACTGCCCCACCTGCGGGCCGCAGCCGCAGTGGCGGAGGACGATCCGATCAACCTGTTCACCTATGCCCAGTGCCTACTGGCGATCGAGGGTGAGGCCCACGAAGAGGAAGCCGATGATCTGTTCCAACGGGCCCTGCGCCTGGCCCCCGTGGGTGATCTGGCGGAGAAGATCAAACAGCAGCAGCGCCGCCTCGCAGGCCGGGTGATGCGTGCCAACGCTCAGGGCTTACCTCGCATGGATGCGGTGCTGTACCTCAGCAGTGCCCTGGAGGCCTACCAGTCCCTAGAGCCAGAGGCGCAGAAGCAACTGCTGGCAGAGGCGGCAACCTTGGGACAGAAGGGCCTGGCGATTAACGACCCGAACCAGAAGCACTCCCTTCGGCTGTATCAGGGAGGGGCCACGGTCTCGGCGCTGCAGGCCGCTTGCATTTATTACGTGGGCATCAGGCTGCTTCTGCCAGGGCAGGATCCGGGGATTGACCTGGGGAGGGAGTACGAGATGGCGAAGGGGATGGGGAAGCAGCACGGCAAGAAGTATCCGAGTGAGTTCCCCGCCGGATAGGGGAACATGCAGTGATTGCAGGGAGTAGAAAGGGAGAAAACCTGAAACTATGCAGGGAGTGCATAGTTTTGAGATCAGATGATTCCATCATTGGCTTAGTGGTGCCAATTGGGCTCCGCTAGATGCAGACTGGCCGCAGCGTCCCCTCACCCCCATGCCAGTCCCGCCGCTGCAGGCGGTGAAACGATGACATTGAGCTCCCCAAAAATTATCCCCAGTGAGGGCTGTGTGGTCCTCTGCCGCAGCCACCGCTGGCTGGTGGAGAAGGTGGAGCCGGCCGAGCACCCCGAGGGGGACACGGTGGTGGGGCTGGCGTGCCTGGATGACGACGCCAACGGCCAGCGCCTGGAGGTGTTCTGGGAGCGGGAGGTGGACCGACAGGTGCTCGGTGCTTCCACCTGGGACACGGTGGGCCAGCGGGGCTTCGACCAGCCGCAGGTGTTCGGCAGCTACCTCAACACACTGCGCTGGAACTGCGTCACCAGCACCGACCCAGGCCTGTTCCAGGCGCCGTTGCGGGCCGGCATCGACGTGAAGCCCTACCAGCTGGAGCCGCTGCGCAAGGCCCTGCGGATGCCGCGGGTGAGCCTGTTCATCGCCGACGACGTGGGGCTGGGCAAGACGATCGAGGCGGGCCTGATCCTGCGGGAGCTGCTGCTGCGCCAGAAGGTGCACCGGGTGGTGGTGATCGCCCCGCCTTCGGTGGTGCTCCAGTGGAAGGGGGAGATGGACAACCGCTTCGGGCTGGGCTTTGCGGTGATGGACCGCCAGTACATCGCCGAGATGCGGCGGCAGCGGGGCTGGGGCATCAACCCCTGGGCCACCCACACCCGCTTCATCCTCAGCCAGGCGCTGGTGCGCGATGAGGCCTATGCGGGTCCGCTGCGCGACTGGCTAGGCGAGGAGGGCAAACAAGCGCTGTTGATCCTTGATGAGGCCCACAACGCGGCACCCGCCAGCGGCTCGAAGTTCGCGATCGACTCCAAGCTCACCCGCGCCATCCGTGATCTGGCAGGGCGCTTCGAGCACAAGCTGTTCCTCTCGGCCACGCCCCACAACGGCCACAGCAACAGCTTCTCGGCCCTGCTGGAGATCCTCGATCCCACGCGCTTCTGCCGTGGCATGAAGGTGCGCCAGCCCGATCTGCAGGACGTGATGGTGCGGCGGCTCAAGGAGGACCTGCGCCAGATCGGTGTGGAGCTGCCCGAGCGGCTGGTAGTGCCCGAGGTGATCGATGGCCTGCCTGCCGAGACACCAGAGCTGCGGCTGGCGGAACTGTTGAGCCGCTACCGCGAGCAGCGCAACCAGCGCCTGACCGCCGCCGGCAAGCGCGAGCGGGCGGCCGAGAACCTGGTGATCGCCAACCTGCAGAAGCGTTTGCTGAGTTCGATCGCCGCCTTCGATCGCACGTTGCAGGTGCATTGCAACACCTTGCAGAAGCGCTCAGGCCAGGAGAGCCGGCGGCGGCCGCCGCGGCTGGAGACCCTCGATCTGCTCGCCGATTCGATTGATGGCGACGACGAGCGCGCGGAGGGCGACGAGGAGGAGCTGCTGCAGGAGGCCGACGCCCAGCACGAAGCGGCGGTGAGTGCAGCCCTGCAGGCCACCGAGGAGGACTGGCAACTGCTCCACCAGATGCAGGAGATTGCCCAGGCGGTCCGCTACATGCCCGACAGCCGCGTCAGGCGCCTGGAGCAGCTGATCCGTGCCCACCTCTGCCCTCGCCTGGGGCAGGACGGCGCGCAATGGGCCGGCGAGCGCCTGCTGATCTTTACCGAATACGCCGACACCAAGGACTGGCTGGAGCGCAGGGTGCGCGAGTTGATCGCCGGCAGCGACCAGGCCGAATCGCGCCTCGCCACCTTCCATGGCGGCATCGGCGATGAGCGGCGTGAGGCGATCAAACGCAGCTTCAACAGCCCGCCCGATGCCGATCCCTTGCGGATCCTGATCGCCACCGACGCGGCGCGCGCGGTCGTTAACCTGCAGAACCACTGAAAACGGCTGGTTCACTTCGATGTGCCCTGGAACCCCGGCCGGATGGAACAGCGCAACGGCCGCATCGACCGCACCCTGCAGCGTGCGCCCCAGGTGTACTGCCACTACTTCGTGCTGCCTCAGCGCCCGGAAGACACGGTGCTCGACACGGTGGTGCGCAAGACCGACCAGATCCGCACCGAACTGGGCTGCCTGCCACCGGTGGTGATCCGCAAACTGAACGATCTGCTGGCCAAGGGCATCAATCCCACGGCCCTGGCCGCCACGCTGGCGGAGATCGAGGGACTGGATCAGGAGGAGGCCTTCCGCCGCACCCGGGCGCTGCTGGAGGAGGAGCTCGAAGGCAGCCGCGAACGTAAGGAGAAGCTGGAAACTCAGGTGGGCACGTTGAAGCGCTACCTGGAGCGCTCGAGCAAGTGGCTCAACTTCAGCAGTGGTCTGTTCCGCGGCGCCCTCAACACCAGCCTGCAGCTCACGAGTAAGGGCGACGGCAACACACCGCTGGCCCTGCGCCCCCGTGATCCCGCCCAGGCAGCCGTGGATCCCGATCGAGCCATTTGGGAGTTCCCCACTGCTGAAGAGCTGCCCGGCGGCGATGCTGTCTGGGGTGATGTGCTCGATGCCCTGCGGCCACCGCGCCAGCCCGGCCAGAAGCTATGGCAGTGGCGCCAGGAGACGGCCCTGCAGCCGGTGGTGTTCCGCGACCCGCAGGAGGTGAATGCCGATCGGGTGCATTTGCATCTGGAGCATCCCCTGGTGCAGCGGCTGCTGCGCCGCTTTCTGATGCGAGGCTTCCAGAGCGATGCCCTCAGCCGCGCGGCTGTGCTGGGCACCAGCGACGACACCGCCAAGCTGATCGTGCTGGCCCGCCTGAGCCTCTATGGCCACGGGGCGGCACGGCTGCACGATGAAGTGCTGGCGGTAGTGGCCGAATGGCGTCCCGGCGATCCCAGCCGCACGCTGTACAAGCTCGGCGAAGAGAAGACGAAAAGGGCGCTGGCGGATCTGGAGGCGTCGCTGCAGCAGCGGCTTGAGGCGCCGGAGGGCATCACCGAGGCCCTCAAGGGCCATCTGAGCGCGGACGTGGCCCAGATGCGCGAGGCCCTCGATCGAGTCGTAGAGCAGCGGCAGCAAAAGGCCACCGACAAGCTGGCCAAACGTGCTGAAGAGGAAGCGACCCGCTTCAGCAACGTGCTCGAGGAGCAGCGCCAGCGGATTATCAGCACCCGCCGCCGCTTCAAGGCCAATCCCGACCAGTTGCTGATCGATCTGGGCGAAATCCCTGATGCCGATGAACTCAAAGCCGTGCGCCGCCAGGTGGCCGACAACTGGCGCTACTGGGAGCAGCGGCTGGCGTCGATCGACTCCGACCTGGAGCGGGAGCCCGAACGTATCCGCCGCACGTTCGCGCTGCAGACCTATCGGGTGGAGCCGGCTGGTGCGATCTATCTCTGGCCGCAGGGAGCAAATCCCAGGGAGGTGCGCTGATGGCATCGCTCACCCCAGGCCCCCACACCCATGAGCAATGGCTCGGCCTGGTTCAGCCCGTGGGCCTGGTGGTGGCTCCTGCGGTGCTGAGCGCCCTGCAGCTGTTTCCCAACCAGAGCACTCCGTATCTCTCAGCCAGGCAGCGCCAGCTGGAAGGCTTGCTGGAGGAGGTGGAGGGCCCGGGCGGCCAACCGCTGGCCGTGGTGCCGAGCTTTGCGTTGCTCTCCACCGACTTACTCGACTGGGGCGATGCCGATCTGGTGGCTGCCGCTGAACTGCAAGCCGTGCCCGAGGTGGTGCTGGCCGAGTACGGCGAAACCCTGCGCCCCTCTCACGGTGTGCCGAAGTTCGAGGGTGAAGGTCTGCAGGCCTTGGTGCTCGACCTCACCCAGTGGCGCGACGCCGGCGGCAAGCCAGATCCCCAGTGGGGCCGCGATTTCGACGCCAACTGGAACCCCACGGGTCACGGCTGGGATGCCACGCCGCAGCAGCGTTTCGAGCGGCTGCTGAAGGAAACGGAGATCCCCATCGGCCTGTTATTCAACGGCTCTCAGCTGCGGCTGGTGCATGCGCCGCGGGGTGAATCGAGCGGCTGGCTCACCATGCCGCTGGAGCCGATGGCGGAGGTGGCGGGTCGGCCGATGCTGGGCGCGTTGGAGCTGCTGCTGGGGGTGGACCGGCTGTTCGGCGGCAACCCGGAACAGCGCCTACCGGCGGTGCTGGCGGCCAGCCGCAAGAACCAGAACGAGGTGAGCACCCGCCTGGCCGAGCAGGTGCTCGAAGCCCTGTGGGAGCTGCTGCTGGGCTTCGATGCGGCCGAGCGCATCGCCCGCGACGCCAACGGCACGGTGCTGGGCGATCTCCCCAAATCAGCAGAGGGCCAGAAGCAGCTTTATGGCGGCCTGATCACGGTGCTGCTGCGGCTGGTGTTTCTGCTCTATGCGGAAGACGAAGCCCTGATGCCCGCCGATTCGCTCTACGGCCAGCACTACAGCGTCAGCGCTTTGACCGATCGCTTGCGCCAGGAGCGTTATGAACACCAAGGGGCGATGGCTGATCGGCGCGGTGCCTGGGCGTCACTGCTGAGCCTGTTCCGCCTCGTGTACGACGGTGGCGGCGCGGACCCCGCCTACCTGCCGGCCCGCCACGGCGAGCTGTTCGACCCCGATGCCTATCCATTCCTGGAGGGCCGCATAGCGGGCAGCTCCTACAAGGACCACATCCTGACCAACCTGCCCGCCATCAGCGATGACGTGGTGGAGAAGGTGCTTACCCGACTGCTGTGGCTGGCGGATGAGAGCAAGGTGGCCCAGCGGCTGAATTACCGCTCGCTGGATGTGGAGCAGATCGGCTCGGTGTACGAGGGGATCATGGGCTTCACGGTGGAAGGGGCCAGCGGCCCCAGCGTGGGAATCACCTATCGGCCTTCGCGCCAGAAGATCACGATCACCGTGGTGGTGGACGCCGAGCAGCTGCTGCAGGTGGCCGCCGGCAAGCGCGAGAAGTGGCTCGATGATCACACCGGGGTGCCCCTGAAGCTGCCGGCGAAGGCCAAGGAGGGCCTCAGGCAGGCGACCTCCCTGGCGGAACTGTGCCTGGCCCTGGGCAACCGCCTCTCCCCCCACACCCCCAACGGCCTGGCGAGCGGCTCGCTGATCCTGCAGCCCACGGCCGAGCGGCGACGCAGCGGCAGCCACTACACGCCGCGTGCGCTCACCGAACCGATCGTGGCGGAGGCCTTCCGCCCCTGGCTGGAGCGTTGCAACGGCCAACCCAGCGCCGAGCAGATCCTGGCGCTGAAGGTGTGTGACCCGGCCATGGGATCAGGCGCGTTCCTGGTGGCAGTGTGCCGCTATCTGGCGGGGTGGCTGGTGAAGGCGTGGGACAACGGTGATGTCAACAAAGCCCCTACGGATTCCACCCTGGATAAAGACCTCTACGCCCGCCGACTGATCTCCCAGAGCTGCCTCTATGGAGTAGATAAAAATCCCTTTGCGGTGAACCTGGCCAAGCTGTCGCTCTGGCTGGTGACGCTCAGCAAGGAGCTGCCCTTCACCTTTGTCGATCACGCGCTCAAGTGCGGCGATTCGCTGGTGGGGTACTCGGTGCAGGAGATCCGTGCGGCGATGCGGGAGGTGCAGCTTGGTTTCATCGACGATCAGAACCGCATCTATGAACAGATGGGGATCGACCGGCGTGAGAGCTTTGCTTTCGACAGCCTCACCGATGCCGATTACGACAGCAAGAAGGAGAAGTTGAAGCAGCAGATACAGGCCAGCGAGGGATTGCGCCAAGCAGCTGATCTGATGGTGGCGGCCTTTTTTGTCGAAAAAACGCCCAAAGAACGAGCCAAAGCACAGCAGCTCAACCTTTCAAAGATCAGCGGCAACTTTCATGATCACGAACTACCAGCAGAGGTGCGCCGCATCCGCGACGCACTGACAACGGGTGACAAGGGCCTCACTCCATTCCACTGGGACCTGGAGTTCCCAGAGGTGTTTGGCGACGGGCGCGATGGCTTTGATGTGTTCGTGGGCAATCCACCCTTCGCCGGCAAGAACACCATCGCTGAAGGCAGCCCCGAGGGCAGCCTCGACTGGTTCAAGCAGCTCCATCCAGAAAGCCACGGCAATGCCGATCTGGTGGCCCACTTCTTCCGCCGCTGTTTTGATCTGCTGCGGCCTGGCGGTGCGCTGGGATTGATCGCCACGAACACCATCGCCCAGGGCGACACCCGCAGCACTGGCCTGCGCTGGATCTGTCATAAAGATCAGAAGGGCATGATCTATGCAGCGCAAAAGCGCAAGAAATGGCCTGGTGTGGCGGCTGTTGTGGTGAGTGTGGTTCACCTCCAGAAGGGGCCCTACGGAGGCCGCAAACTGCTGGATGGAAGACCGGTGGACAAGATCACGGCGTTCTTATTCGCCAATGGTGGCAGTGAGGACCCCAAACAGCTGGCGGCAAATGCCGGCAAGAGCTTCCAGGGCTCGATCGTGCTGGGCATGGGCTTCACCTTCGATGATTCCGGCCCGGCGGACGACGAGACGCCTGGCATTCCCTCGCCAATTGCCACGATGGAGCGACTGATCGCCGAGAACCCCAAGAATGCTTCGGTGATCTTCCCTTACATCGGCGGGGAGGAGGTCAATAGCAGCCCTACCCATGCGCACCATCGGCATGTGGTCAACTTCGGGGAACGAAGTGAAGAAGAGTGTCGGCGGGAGTGGCCGGAACTGATGGTGATTGTGGAGCGAAAGGTGAAGCCAGAGCGTGATCAGCTGAAGGACAATGCAGATGGGCGCCGGCGAAAGCAGAGCTGGTGGCAATTTGGTCGTGCGACACCAGCGCTGGGAAAAGCGACTGAGGACTGCAAGAGAGTTT
>JBEIHT010000076.1:0-11265 GCA_040381155.1 Aphanothece sp. | reverse complement strand
CTCCAGCTCCGCCGCCAGGGGAGCGGAGGTGAAGCAGGCCACATCGGTGCGGCCATCCAGATCCCCCCGCTCCGCCAGCCCCGCCTCCCCGCCCAGATGGCCGCCGCGGCCGGGCACGGGCCGCCAGGGATCGTGCACCAGACAGACCGTGCCGCCGGCCGCCACCTCCCGGGGGCGCAGCTCCCCCTCATCGCTGCGCACCGCCGCCAGGCCGCCGCTGTACAGGCTCCAGCCGGGGGCGGCTGGGGGGTCGGCGAGGCTGGTGGGCGCCAGGCTGCGCCAGTCGCCCCGAATGAGGCACTGCAGGCTCACCGGCGGCGACGGCGGTGGTGGCGGTGGCGGTGGTGGCGGCGAGCCGGGCTCCTCACCCGAGCCGGCCTCGCCCAGGTGACGGCGGAAGAAGGCGAGCTGCCGCCCGTCCACGCCTCCCCGCCAGTCGAGGTGGCTCCAGGCGCCGATCAGCAGCTCGGGGTCGCCCGCGGCGGCCCGGCTGCGATGCCAGAGGTCAAGCACGCCGCGCAGGTGGGGGTCGTGCCAGCCGCCGATCAGCAGCAGGGGCCGGCGCAGCAGCGCCGCGCAGGGGCTGTGGGTACGCCAGCCCCGCGGCTCGGCCGGATCGAGCTCGAGCCAGCCGCTCACCATGCCGTGCGGATCATGGCGGCGCAGCAGGGCCAGGCCCTCCCGGGGCCCGTCGCCCCGCTCCAGACAGCGGCGGATCTCCTGCCAACCCTGCCGGTCGCCCCGACGCCGGCAGCCCTCGCAGGCCAGCTGCAGGCCCCAGCCGATCAGCAGGCCCCACCAATGGGCGCCGCCCTCACCGGCCCAGTGGCGCCGCTCATCGAGGCCGCACATCGCCGGCGCCAGGGCGTCGGGGAGCGCCGCCGGATCGCCCTCCCCCGCCTCGCCCTCGCCCGCCACGCCGATCAGCAGCTGGCTGAGGCCCTGATAGGAGAAGCCATAGGTGCCGACGCGGCCATTGCAGTCGGGATGGTTCCGCAACCAGCGCACGGCGGCCCGGCCGTCGGCCGCCTCCTGGGGGAAGCCGCCGAACTCCCCCTCCGAATCGCCCCGCCCGCGCACGTCCTGCACCGCCACCAGGAAGCCATGGGCCGCGTACCAGCGGGGATGGGCGTAGACGACGGTGGAGGCGATGGCGCGCCCGTAGGGCTGTCGCATCAGCAGGGCCGGCCAGGGGCCATCCCCGGTCGGGGGCCGCCAGAGACGGGTGGCCAGCCGCACCCCGTCCGGGCCAACCATCCACTCATCCCGGCCGCCGTCCTGGAACCCGGGGGCCACTCAGCGCACGTCGGGGCAGTGGAGTCCGATCACGTAGGTGCTGAGCACCTCGGCATCCACCGGGGCCAGGCCCTGGCTGGAGGCCACCCAGGCGATCGATTCCTTCGAGGTGGCCGACTTGCCCTCGGCGTTGTATTGCTTGAAGCGCTCGCACAGGCTGCGGGCCAGGGCCGGGTTCTGCTTCACCGTCTCCAGCAGCGCCGAAGCGGCGGGCACGGGCGACTGGCAGAGCAGCAGGCCCAGGCCGGCGGCCAGCCAACGGACACTGCGGACCGGGCGGGGGGTCATGGGGGGCGGGGGGAGAGGGTCAGGGCAGGCCGGGATCGGCGTCCTGACTGTTCCCATTTCAGGGATCCACCACCAACGGCGGGGTTCGGCCGGGGTCAGTTCGTGGAGCGACCGGAGCTCCGGCGGTCGCCGCTCAGGGGCTCGTGGTGACCGTCACCGCGCCGCTGGCCAGATCCCGGTCCGCCTCCGCCAGGATCACCGGCCGGCCGCGGCCGGCGTCGATCGCCTCCACACGGCGCAGCCGCACGCGCACGTGGCCGTTGGCGCTGGTGCGGCCGCTGCCCCGCAGGTTGCGCGCCACCTGCTCGGCGGTGGGGCCCCAGGCCTCACGCGGCAGCTCCGTGGTGGGGGCGGCGATCACCAGATCGCCGCCGTTGTCGAACACGATCGGCACCGACATCGCCCCCGCCACGCTCACCCGCTCCACGTAGCTCACCGAGAAGGCCAGGCAGGAGATCGCCAGCAGGGCGGTGAAGCTGGTCACCCCCACCAGCCGGAAGCGAATCCCCCAGCGGCTGAGAAACCCGGCCACGGTGAGCAGGGCCAGCAGGCCGCTGGCGGCCCCCAGCCATTCGCCGGCGACGAAGAGGATCGGATCGGCGGCCATGGGGGCTGGGGAAAGCGGAACAAGGTCCTTATATTGCGGCCGACCTCGGCGGTGATGGTCCCAGCGGATGCGGCGGTCGCCGGAGCGAATGCGGCGGCGGTCCGATGCCGCGCCACCGACCCGGGGCTGCCTGCTGCAGCTGCTGCTGCTCAGCGCCCTGGCCGGCGGGCTGCTCTGGGCGGTGGTGCACAGCTGGGAAGCGCTGCTGCGCCGCGTTTACCTGCAGGCCCGCCCGCAGCTGGAGCGGCAGGTGGGCCGGGCCCTGGGGCGGCCGTTCCAGCTCGGGCCGCTGGAGGGCATCGGCGCGGACGGTCTGCGGATCGGTCCGAGCCGGCTGCTGGGCGGCCCCCAGGACGATTCCAGCGTGCGGGTGCGGGGCGCCAGCGTGGCGGTCGACCCGCTGGCCAGCTGGCGCCGCCGGCGGCTGCTCCTCGACATCACCTTCCGCGGCGTCGAGGTGGACCTGCGCCGCAACCGCCAGGGCCAGGTGTGGGTGATGGGCGACCTGCCCCCCGGCGGTGAGCCGCCCCCCCTGGAGTTGCGCCTGCGGGTGCTGGAGCGCGGCAACCTGAGGCTCTGGGGCTTCTCCGCCGACCGGCTGCGGCCGCTCAGCGTCCGCGTCGCCGGCCAGGCCGACCTGGGGCTGCGGCGGCGGCAGCTGGAGCTGCGGGCCCGCGCCTGGGCCCCCGACCTGGCGGGCAGCGCCGCCCTGCGGGGCGGTGGCAACTGGCAGCGGCACCGCTGGCAGGCGCTGGTGGAACCCGAGGGCTTGCCGATCCAGGTCCTGCGACCGCTGCTGCCCCCCCAGGGCCGGCTCGAGGGGCGGCTCCACGGCCAGGTGCGGCTCAGCCTGGAGCGGGGGATGGGGGGCTGCCGGGGCGCGGTGCGGATCGATGATCTGGTCTGGCAGCCCCTGGGGGGCGGCCAGCCGCTGCGCAGCGAGCGGGCGCCCCTGGCCTGCCGCGACGGCGAGCTGCTGCTGGCGGACAGCCCCTGGCGCTACGGAGACTGGCGGGGCCGGGTAGCAGGGCGCCTGAATCGGCAGTGGCGCCTGGCGGCGCGCCTCGAGGCCCTGCCACCGCCCGGGAATCCGCTGGGGCCCTGGCCGATCCGGGGCAGCCTGCAGGGCCGCTGGCGGGCCGGTGTCCTGCAGGTGAGCCGGCTGGAGGGGCGCCGCGGCTCCTCCTGGCTGCGCGCCGAGGGCCGCCTCGGCAAGCGCCTCGACCTGCGCGGTGGCTGGGTGCTGGAACCCGCGGAACTGCCGGGGGGTGAGCGGCTGCCCACCTGGCTGAAGGAACGGCCCCTGCTGGGGGCGCTGCGACTCGAGGGCCGACTCGGTCGGCCCAGCCTGGCGGTGGACACCGCCCCCTCCCCGCTGGCCCTGATCGGCCCCTGGCGGGCGTCGCTGCGCTGGAGCGACGGCCTGCTGGGCCTGCAGCGCTTCGAGAGCCCGCTGCTGCGGGCCAGCGCCAGCCTGCCCCTGGCGTTCCAGGCCGGCCGGGGGCTGGTGCGCGGCCCGCTGGAGGCTCGCCTGGACCTGCGGCAGTTCCCCCTGCAGCGGCTGGATCCGCTGGTGGGCACCCAGCTGCGGGGCCTGCTCGACATCGAGGGCCGCCTGGCGGGTCCGCTGGAGGACCTGCAACCCGACCTGGCGGTGCGGGTGCGCGAGCCCGGGGCGGGGCCCCTGTGGCTGCAGGAGAGCTGGGCCGGGCGGCTGCAACGCGGCCGCCTCAGCCTGCGGGCCCTGGTCCCCGCGGCACCGGGGCGGCTGGAGGCCTGGCTCGACCGCCGCTGGCTGCCGGAGCGGATCGTGCTGGCGCGGCAGGGCGGCCAGCTGCAGCTGGCGGGCCGGCCGGAGGGCTACCGCTGGCAGGCCAGGGAGTTCCCCCTCGCCGGCCTCACCCTGGCCGCTGGCCCCCGCCAGCGCTACCGGCCCCTGCAGGGCACCTTGAGCGGCGCCGGCAGCCTGGGCCTCGAACCCCTGGCCTTCGCCGGCAGCGTGCGGCTGGCCGACCCCCGCTTCCTGGGTATCGCCGGCCGGGAGATCAGGGCCGATGTGCGCTATGCCGATCGCCGCTACGCCGTCCACGGGGCGGTGGAAACCCTCGACCGGGGGCGGATCGACGCCCGCCTGAACGGCAGCTGGAGCGGTCCCTTCCGGTTCGAGTTCCACGCCCGCCAGCTGAGCGCCGGCCTCCTCCGGCAGGTGCTCGCAGCCTGGCCCCTTTGGGGAGGTGGCGCCGCCCCGGCTTTGCCCGGCGCCGCGGCCCTGGGGGAGGCGGCGATCCTCAGCGGTGGGCGCAGCCTGGATGATCAGCTCCTGGCCCTGCAGGCCGCCCTGGAGCGGCTGGCGGAGCGCGATCGGCTGGAGCAGCGGGTGGATCGCCGCGAGCTTTTGCGACGGCTGCAGAGCCGCATCGACGCCGATCTCACCCTCACCGGGGCGGAGCTGGCCAGGGCTCGGGCCGATCTGAGCGCTCGGGGCCACCTCTGGCTGCGCCACCAGGACCGGGATCAGGCCCTGGCCGCCCGCCCGTTCACGCTGCGGCTGCGGGGCGCGCTGCTGCAGGGCGAGGGGGAGTTCGACCTTGCGGGCGTGTCCCTGGCCCTGCTGTCGCTGCTGACGCCGGTGCCCGAGGGCCTGCGGGGGGAGCTGGCGATGGGCGGTCGCTACCGGCTGGGGGGTCGGCGGCCGGAGCTGGATGTGAACCTGGCGCTGGTGGACACCCACCTGGGGGATCGGCAGCTGCGGCTGGAGCGGGGCCGGATCGCGCTGGGGCCGGCCGGGGTGACGCTCGACCTGGCCCTGCGCTCCGCCGGCGCAGAGAACAGCGTGGAGCTGGCGGGCACGGTTCCCCTCGATCCCCAGCGCGCGGGGCTGGAGCTGCGGCTGGCCAGCCGCGGCGATGGCCTGCGCTTCATCACCCGGCTGGCGGGCACGGCGGTGGCGGTGCAGCGTGGCAGCACCGACCTGCAGCTGCTGATCCGCGGCAGCCTGAGCGATCCGATCGCCAACGGCTTCCTGCGCCTGCGGGGCGGCGAAGTGGGGTTCATCGGCCAGACCCTGCGGGAGGTGGAGGCGACGGTGCTGTTCGACTTCCAGCAGCTGCTGCTCCAGGAGCTCAGCGCCAGGGTGGGGCGGGAGGGGCGGATCAGCGGCGAGGGGCGGCTGGGTCTGGTGCGACCGCTGGCGGAGCCTTCGGGGCTGCAGGTGCGGCTGCGGCGGGTGCCGTTCCAGGTGCCGCGCCTGAGCGCCGTGGGCGACGGCAGCCTGCGGCTGATGGGCAGCCTGGCGGATCCCCGGCTGGGGGGGGATGTGACGATCCGCGATGGCACCCTCAACGCCACGCCGGGGGAGCTGGCCACCAGCCCGGAGAGCGGACCGCGCTCCAACCAGGCGGTGAAGCCCGTGCGCTTCGAGCAGCTGCTGGAGTCGCAATGGGATTTCCAGCAGCCGCTGGTGCTGCTGGGTCCGGAGGTGAAGTCGTCCACCGGCGAGTCGCTGAGCCAGGCGATCCCCAACGTGCCCTGGCTGGGCTTCGACGACCTGCTGCTGCGCCTGGGCCCGAACCTGAAGGTGACGCTCGGCAACGTCGGCAGCTTCCGCACCGGCGGCCGGCTGCGCCTCTCCGGCCGGCTGGATCCCTCCCTGAAGGCCTCCGGTGTGGTGCGGCTGCTGGGCGGTCGCCTGAACCTGTTCACCACCAGCTTCAGCCTCGATCCCGACGCCCCCAACGTGGCCGTCTTCACCCCCTCCCTGGGCCTGGTGCCCTACCTGGACATCGCCCTGCGCACGCGGGTGTCCGACAGCCTGAATGTGATCGCCCCGAGCGGCCTCAGCGCCGGCGGAGGCCTGGGCACCCCCAACGCGCCGAGCCTGGCGGAGGTGGAGGCCCAGGGGGGCTTCACCCGGCTGAACCAGCTCAAGCTGATCCTGGTGACGGTGTCGGTGAGCGGCCCGGCGGACCGGATCGCCGAAAACCTGCGGCTCAGCAGCAGCCCACCGCTGCCCCAGGAGCGGCTGGTGGCGCTGATCGGCGGCAATTCCCTGGCGGGTCTGAGCGGCGGGCAGGCCGGCACCGCCCTGGCCACCGTGCTGGGCCAGTCGCTGCTCTCGCCGCTGCTCGGCACCCTCAGCGACGCCTTCGGCCAGCGGGTGAGCTTTGCCCTGTACCCCACCTATGTGAATCCCTCGGTGAGCAGCGTCGCGGAGCGTCAATCCCGGCGCGTGCCACCCCAGCTGGTGTTCGGCGCCGAGGTGGGCTACGACATCACCGACCGGATCAACGCCTCGGTGCTGGCGGCCCCGAACCGCTCGGATGTGCCGCCGCAGGTGACGCTGAACTACAAAGCCTCCGAGACCTTCAATCTGGAGGGATCGATCGACACCCAGGGCGCCTGGCAGACCCAGCTGCGGTTGTTCCTGCGCTTCTGATCCCCGCCGCGATGCCCTCCACCGCGATGCCCGCCCCCGCCGAGCCCAGCCACACCACCGAGTCCAGCCCCAGCGCCCAGCTGATCGGCGTCGACCTGGGGGGCACCGCCATCAAGCTGGGCCGCTTCCAGCTGGACGGCAGCCTGGTGGCGGAGGCGGAATGGCCCACGCCCCAGCCGGCGGTGCCGGGCGCGGTGACGATGGCGATCGCCGAGGCGATCGAGGCGATCGATCCAGACCGCCAGGCCGACCGGGTGGGCATCGGCCATCCGGGCCCCAGCGACCGGGCCGGCCGGGTGGCCCGCATCGCCATCAACCTGCCCGGCTGGCGGGAGGTGCCGCTGGCGACCTGGCTGGAGCCCCAGATCGGCCGCCGCGTCACCCTGGCCAACGACGCCAACTGCGCCCTGCTGGGCGAGCGCTGGCGCGGGGCGGCCCAGGACGCCGACGACACGCTGCTGCTCACCCTGGGCACCGGCGTGGGGGGGGCGGTGCTGCTGGGGGGCGAGCTGTTCCTGGGCCATGGCGGCGCGGCGGCCGAACCCGGCCTGATCGGCGTGGACCCGGAGGGTCCGCCCTGCCGCAGCGGCAATCGGGGGTCGCTGGAGCAGCACTGCAGCATCGCCGGCCTGGCGCGGCTCAGCCCGCTGGATCCGGCCGAGCTCTGCCGCCGAGCCGAAGCGGGCGATGCGGAGGCCCGGGCCGTGTGGGACGCCTACGGCCGCTGGCTGGGGATCGGCCTGAGCTCGCTGCTGTATTTGCTCACCCCCGAGCTGGTGCTGGTGGGCGGCGGCCTCAGCGCCGCCAGCGAGCACTTCCTGCCGGCGGTGTGGCGGGAGGTGGAGGAGCGGGTGCTGGAGGTGAGCCGGGAGGGGCTGCGGATCGAGCGCTGCGCCCTGGGCAACGGCGCCGGCCGGCTGGGGGCCGCCTGGCTGGCGAGCCAGCGCCTGGCCGCCGGCGGCTTGGGATGATGGAGCCATGAGCCTGCCCGAATCCGTCACCACCAGTGCCCCTGCCAGTGCCCCGGTGCCCGAACCACCGCCGGAGCTGCTGGAGCGGGCGGCGGCGGTGCGCAGGGCCGCCATGGCCCTGGGTCGCCTGGCGGATGGCCAGCGACGCCGGGCGGTGCTGGCGATGGCCGAGGCCCTGGAGGCCGGCGCCGAGGCGATCGTGGCGGCCAATGGCGAGGACCTGGCGGCCGCCGAACGGGATGGGCTGGCCGCCCCCCTGGTGGCCCGCCTGCGGCTGGATCGGGCCAAGCTGGCCAGCGCCATCGAGGGGGTGCGCCAGGTGGCGGCCCTGCCGGATCCCCTGGGCCAGCGCCAGCTGCACACCGAACTCGACGACGGCCTGGTGCTGGAGCGGGTGAGCGTGCCCCTGGGGGTGCTGGGGGTGATCTTTGAGGCGCGGCCCGATGCGGTGATGCAGATCGCTTCGTTGGCGATCCGCTCCGGCAATGGCGCCCTGCTGAAGGGCGGCCGCGAGGCCACCGCCAGCTGCCGGGCGATTGTGGACGCCCTGCGCGCGGGCCTGGCCGCCGCGGAGGTGGATCCGGCCTGCCTGGAGCTGCTGACCAGCCGGCAGGAGAGCCTGGCGCTGCTGAAGCTCGATGGCCTGGTGGATCTGATCATCCCCCGGGGCTCCAACGAGCTGGTGCGCTTCATCCAGTCGCACACGCGCATCCCCGTGCTGGGGCACGCCGATGGGGTGTGCCATCTGTATGTAGATCGCACTGCGGCGGCGGAGCAGGCGGTGCGGCTGGCGGTGGACAGCAAGAGCCAGTACCCCGCGGCCTGCAACGCCATAGAAACGCTGCTGGTGCATCGCGCCATCGCCAAGGAGTTTCTGGCGGCGGCGATCCCGGCCCTGGAGGCCGCCGGCGTGGAGCTGCGGGGCGACGCGGAGGCCCGGGCCCTGGGGGTGGCGGGCATCGCCAGCGAGGACGACTGGCGGATCGAGTATTCCGACCTGATCCTGAGCGTGAAGGTGGTGGCCGATCTGGAGGAAGCGCTGGCCCACATCGCCCGCCACGGCTCCCGTCACACCGAGGCGATCTGCACGCAGGATCCAGAGGCGGCCGAACGCTTCCTGGCGGCTGTAGACAGCGCCGGGGTGTTCCTGAACTGCTCCACCCGCTTCGCCGACGGCTTCCGCTACGGCTTCGGCGCCGAGGTGGGCATCAGCACGCAGACGTTGCCGCCCCGGGGTCCGGTGGGCCTGGAGGGGCTGATCACCTACCGCTACCGGCTGCGCGGCGCGGGCCACACCGTGGCCGATTACGCCGCCGGCGCACGCCACTTCACGCACCGGCCGCTGCCGTTGTGAGCGAGAGCCCGCCGCCGCTGGTGCTGGTGCATGGGCTGTTCGATACCCCCGAGATCTTCCGCGGCCTGCGCGGGTCTCTCGCCGACCGCCGCGATCCGCTGCTGGCGCCCCACCTGCCCCACCGGCTCGGCGCCACCTCCCTGGAAACCCTCGCCCAGCGGCTGGCCGAGCAGGTCGAGGCGGCCTTCGGCCTGGAGCAACCCGTGGACGTGCTCGGTTTCTCCATGGGGGGCCTGATCGCCCGCACCTGGATCCAGCTGTTCGGCGGCGCGACCCGCACGCGGCGCTTCATCTCCGTGGCCAGCCCGCACGCCGGCAGCCTGGTGGCCCTGCCCTGGCCGCGCCTGCTGCTGGCCGGCGTGGCCGACATGAAACCGGGCAGCCCCCTGCTGCGCCGCCTCGATGCCGATCTCGAACCCCTGCGCCGGATCGATTGCACCAGCTTCTACATCCCCGGCGACCTGATGGTGATCCCGGGCTGGCGGGCCGTGCTGCCGGTGGGCCCTCGCCACCGTTTGCCTGTGCTCCAACATCGCTTGCTGATGGCGGAGCCCGCGTCGTTGGCGCCGATCACGGCGGAGCTGTTGATCCCTTGAGCAGCCGAAGGCTGTCGGCGAGTCTCCCAAGCATTGCCGGACGGCTCCTGGGCCGTCGGGAGGAGATGAAATCGGGTTGCAACGCAGGCCGCACGGAGAGCAACCGATGCAGTGCCGATAACGAAGGTTGCGATTTCGGCACAGAAGCCATCTCACCATTGGCGGCAGAGGGATAACCGAGCGGATCAAACCAGGATCCGGTGCTGTCGGCGCTGCTTCTTCTCATCCAGGAATTGCTCCAGCAGGATCTGCAGTGGGAAGGCATCATCCAAGCGCTGTTGATCCCCGCCTGCCTGAAGCGCTGACGACTGCAGAGACAAGAAGGGGATTGAAGCAAGCGGCTGGGGGAGTAGTCCCTGGTGCTGGTGAGCTGCAGGAAGAGGACTACGGCTCATGGAAGCATTACATCGAGGAACCATAACCTTGACGCAGCGCTCCCGGATCAAGAGGCACGACGAGAGGGGGTGGTCTCTGTACACTATCACCAGCACAACCCGAAGCTTGATACCTGACCATGCCGTATTCGGGAGTCAAGCCTGGAATCCTCACACCACCCATCATCCACAGGCTCCACCAGTCGTTGGCAACCAGGAGATGGAAAGACGTCTGGGGATCCCGCAGAAATTCAACAGCCGAGGGGACACAAAGAAATCCAAAGTGCAATCATCCACCCACATTTGCTCAGCCGTGTCGCTTCTCAACGAGCCATAGTCTTGCCAGGGTGTTGTAACAGCATGGAGAGAGAAGCACCATGGCACCCATCTGGCCCAGGATGATTCGGGCCGAGGTCAGAGCGCATGGCGTTGTGGACAGCCGGACGGGCGCCTGCCGCTGCCCACCAGGTCCGAGACGGCAAAGCACAGGGTAGGAGGAGGATTTGGCAAAGATCGGCAGCGCTCTGCTAAACTGCATCATATCGCAGCTCGACCGCCATGGGAATCGACAAATACTAGGTGGCACTTCGCACGCTGATCAACATCAAACATAAACTCAACATCGTTGTTGTCGGCGCGAATGACGGCAAGAACAATGACCCCATCTACGATTTTGCCATGAGCAATTCAGGGTCCACCAGCATACTTCTCACCGAACCAAATAAGCCACTATTGCCATATCTAGAAAGCAATTACTCCTCCCATCCCTCCCATAAAGTTGCTAACTGCGCAATAGGCAAGCCAGGAATTCTGACCCTGTACGCCATAAAACAATCGGCGTGGGCCAGCTTCCAACCCAATTATGCCAAGGACTGGCCTCTATACCGAGCTCCCACGGGTATTACAACTGCGAACAGATAAACATTACCGCCAAAGAACTCAATATCCTTGTCACCGAGCTGAACTGGCCCGTACCCATCGATGTTCTTCAAATAGATGCAGAAGGTTATGATGATGAAGTGATATACAACTCCAATCTCAGCCACACAAGGCCAGCAATAATCTACTTTGAGAGACACAATCTATCAGAAAAGAAAACCAAGGATCTTCTTGCATTCCTGGGCCAATATCACTACATTTCCTTTCATCAGGGTGGGGATACATTGGCCGTGGACAACCGAATCAATCTAGCCTCTATTTTACTTCTAATAGTTATGTATTACCTCAGAGTTGCCGACATCGTCTCGCGAGTTTGCAGAAAATTATCTGCTGCCGTTGCAAGGCCTCACGCAAGGCCCACAAAACACTCCCATTAGCTTAACCAGTACGCTACAGTAGCTTAGG
>JBEIHT010000075.1:0-11434 GCA_040381155.1 Aphanothece sp. | reverse complement strand
CTCAGCCGGGAACCAATTCCTGGCCGGGAGCCACCAGGGGGCGGCGGTGGGGCAGGTTGCCGAAATGCTCCCGGGCGATCGCCAGCAGCTGGGCGTCGCTCAGGCCGCCGTCATCCAGGGTCTCGATGCCGACGATGCGATCCAGCAGGTCGCGGCGATGGCTCTGCAGATGGTGGAGCAACACCTGGCGCATGTCGCTCTCGCCGGTGCCGTGGCCGAGCAGCAGCACGGCGTCGGCGTCGGCCATGGCGGCGGTGATCCGCGCCAGGTAGTCGACGTCCATCGGCGCCCGCTGGCCGGCCAGGTCGCGGTCGTGGCGGTGGCTGAGGTTCTGGTCGCTGCCCCAGAGGCCATGGGGGCGCAGCACCGCCTGCTCCACCGCCTCGCCCTCCAGCCGGAAGACATCGGTCTGGTGGTGGTTGAGATGGAGCACCAGGCGATGGCTCTGGTCACCGCGGGGGGAGGCGACATCGGGCTTCGGATGGGCGGGGCTGACGCCGGCCTCCTCCAGGAAGCGCCGCACCCGCATCACCGACTCGCCGTCGAGATCGGGCTGGCGGACCGCACAGCCCAGGCGGATCCAGGTTTCGGCGCCGTTGGGCATCCGGATGCGCAGGCGCCGCTCATCCAGGGGCGTGACCTCAGCGCCGAGGCTGCGGAACAGCGCCTCCACCTTGGCGCCGCGCACCCCGTGCTGCAGCGGGTGGGCGAACAGGGCCTCCAGGGTGCGCAGATGGTGGTTCTTCATGGGCCTTGGGCGGCTGCTTCGACCCTACCGAGGCCGGCAGATCCAGCCGCGCAAGCCGTCATGAATCACGACCTCCCCGCCCGGCCCCGGCTGGGGCGGCCCGGTTCAGTCGACCTTGACGATGTCGAGACCCGCCTGGCCCAGCTTGCGCAGCTCCCCCACCGCCCGCAGGGCAGCCTCGTGGGTGTGGAAGCCGTGGGCCCGGCCCGCCTCCTCCACATCCACCAGGCTCTGATCGCCGGGGTCGATGGCGATGTAGTGGCCCGTGCCGAGGCGCCGCAGCACGTAGCGCTCCGGCTGGGAGCCGACCATGGGGTGGTCGGGATCGAGGCCGGGGGACCAGAAATGCATCGAACCGCTGGGGGTCGGGGAGCGTTGGCGGCAGGGTAAGGACAGCAGGGCCATCCCACCAGGCAGCGGTGGGCCTTTGCCGACGTCAGCCGCGGCCGAACTGATCGAGGGGGCGGTGGTGCACCTCCGCCCACTGCACCAGCTGCTGGGCCTGCCAGAGGCTGTCGGCATGGGAGCAGTGCTGATCGCGATCGCAGACCCGGTAGCCGCCCTCCTGCTCCGGTTCGATGGTGGAGCCGGCGGGGGTCACGATCGGCGCCGGGCTGGTGTCGGCGGGGGCGTGGCGGCGGTGATCGACCATGGCGGCGCCCAGGGGTTGCTTGTTTCAGACCTACCGCAGCGCCCTGCCCGCTGCCGAGCGACGGACACCAAATCAGACATCGGCGGACCCTGACTCCAGCCAGCGGCCCGGCCTGCGCCTCAGCAACATGCGCCCAGATCCGACGCGCCGCCCATGTTCGCGTCCCGGGGTGCCGCGGCCCTGCGGCGTCGTCTGGAGCCCGAGCTGCACCTGGCCGAGGCCGCAGGGCCGCACGGGGAGGCTTCCCTGCCGTTCCGCCACCGGCGCCACGGACTGGGGGAGCTGGCGATGCACGCCCTGGTGCTGGGCCGCTGCCACCTCACCCTCGCCAGCGACCAGCGGCTCTGCCTGGTGGTGCCCCTCGCCGGCGAGGCGACCCTCTGGCCCCAGGCGGAGCGCCGCCGGCCGGCCCTGACGGCGGACGCCTGCGATTCGGTGCTGCTCGTGCCGCCGGGCCGTTTCCGGATCCGCTGCGACCAGCTGAGCGTGCTGCTGATCGCCGTGCCCTGCCAGGCCCTGGCCGCCGCTGCCGCGCTCCTGGCCGGGTCCGAGGCCAGCGCGGCACTCCAGGGCCAGCTGGGCCGCTGCAGGCAATGGCGGCAGGCCCAGGGGCCGGAGCGGGAGCTGCTGGCCCTGCTGCGTCAGCTCCTGCCGCTCCTGGAGGAAACCGACGCGTCCCCCACCCCCCCCACTCCCCTGGCGGCCCGGGCGCTGGCGCCCTGGATCCTCCAGACCCTGGCGCTGCTGCTGCTGCTGGAGCCGGTGCGGAGCGAGGGCCTGGACACGGCGACGGATCGGGATCGGCGCCTCGACGACCTGATCGCCCACATCGAAGCCAACCTGCACCGCGGCCTGAGCCTGCCGGAGCTGAGCGAACGCAGCGGCTGCTCGCCGCGCACCCTCCAGTACGCCTTCCAGCGGCGCTTCGGCTGCGGGCCGATGCAGTGGGTGCGCCAGCGACGCCTCGAAGCGGCCCGGCTGGCGCTCCAGGGGGCCGACCCCAGCGAACCGGTGGCGCGCATCGCCCGCCGTTGCGGCTACGTGAATCTCTCCAGCTTCAGCCGCGACATCCTGCGCACCTACGGCCGAACCCCGTCCGCCCTGCGCCCCGGTGGGCTGTGGCCCGAGGGTCAGTAGGGGTCGTCGCCGAAGTCCTCGTCGTAACCCTGGAAGGGATTGAACTCATTCCAGCCGGGGCTGGCGTTCTGAAACAGGCCGAACTGGGCGTCCCGGTCGTTGAGGAGGGTGTCGCCCGTGGGCACCGTGTCGCAGGTGAGGGAGCCCCCGGGGCCGCGCACGCAGTTCTCGAACTGAATGCCGGCGCGGGCGGGGGTCAGGGTGAAGGCAAGAAGCGCAAGGGCGATCAGCCGGGGGCAGGGCATCGGGGTGGGCGGCTCTGCTGGGATGATGGCAGCGTTTTCACCTCGGCAACCGGGATGTACACCGACTGGACCGCTGTGATCCTGCTCCTGCTCACGGCCGTGCCGCTGGCGGCGGTGGTGGGCACGGCTGCCTTCTTCATCTGGCAGCAGAAGAAGAAGCAGTCGAAGCGGTTCTGAGCGCCGCCAGCGGCAGGGTTTCGCCGATGGCGACCAGGCGGCCGCGGCCGAGGCACTCCAGGCAGGTGCGGTAGCGCTGATCCGCCAGTCGCAGGTTGCCGCTGCCGCCGCAGTGGGGGCAGGGGCGACCGGTCTCGACCTGGCGGGCATCGGCCTGGCCGGCGACCAGGGGAGGGGAATGGGCGGGGGAGGAGGCCATCGGGCGGCGGTCTGTCTGTATCTCCTCACTGTGACGGGGAACGGTGGCCTCCATCCCGAAACCATCCTTAAGAGTTGGTCGGTTGGCGACAATCGGAGTAAGGAATCGCCTGCAGAGCGGCGGTATCGATGCCGCTGAGCAGTTCGCGGGCGGAGATCCGCACCCCTGGCGGCACTAGGCCCACGCTGGCGGCCAGCTCGCCGATCACCGCCGCCGCGTCCAGCCCGCGCTGGCGGGCGCCCGCCAGCCCCTCGGCGGCCTCCCGCTTGCTCAGACGCTGCCCGGCCCCATCCCGCCAGAGCGGCACGTGGCCGTAGCGGGGCGGCGACGCCCCCAGGGCCGCCATCACCGCCACCTGGGGGCCGGTGGAGGCCCAGAGATCCTCACCGCGCACCACGTCGCTGATCCCCAGGCTGAGGTCATCCACCGCCGTGGCCAGGTGATATGCCACCACCCCATCGGCGCGGCGCAGCACCCCATCCCCCACCTGGCGGGCGCCATCGAGGCAGCCGGGCGGCCCGAAGCGCTCGGGCCAGCGCAGGTCTCCGGTCGGCAGGCGCAGGCGCCAGCTGGGCAGCCGCCCCTCGACGACGCCCCAGTGGGGCGGCCGTTGGCGGCAATGGCCCGGATACACGCTCAGGGCCCCATGGGGGGCGGAGATGTCGGCCAGCAGGCGGCGACTGCAGCGGCAGGGGTAGAGCCAGCCGCCCCGCCGCAGGGCGGAGAGGGCGGTGGCGTAGAGCCCCCTGCGGCCGCTCTGGCGGATGGGCGGCCCATCCCAGTCGAGGCCCAGCCAGCGCAGATCGGCCAGGATCTGCTCGTCACAGCCGGGGCGGTTGCGGGGGGTGTCGAGGTCGTCGAGACGCAGCAGCAGTTCGCCCCCGGCCAGACGGGCATCGAGCCAGGCCAGCAGGGCGGTGCGCAGGTTGCCGCGGTGCAGGCTGCCGGTGGGGGAGGGGGCGAAGCGGCCGCGATAGCCCTGGCGCCGTTGGGCCATCCCCTCCTCCAGGGCGGCCCGCAGCACCCGCGGCAGGGTGGCGGGGGCAGGGGTGTCAGGGGGCGGCGACTGGGGGCCCGGCATGGCCAACAAAAAAGGGCGAACCGTGCGGGGACCGCCCTGCTGGCCGGAAGCCGGCGGATCAGCCCTGGACGCGGTCCTTGAAGAGCTTGCCAGCGGTGAAGGCGGGGACGCGCTTGGCGGGGATCTTGATCTTCTCGCCGGTCTTCGGGTTCAGACCCTGGCGGGCGGAGCGCTCGCGGGGCTCGAAGGAGCCGAAACCGAGGATCGACACCTTCTTGCCCTCCACCACGGAATCGATGATGGTGTCGATGGCCGCATCGACCACGTTGGAGACGTCGGTCTTGGTGAGCTCGGTGCGGGCGGCGACGAGATTGACGAGGTCAGCTTTGTTCATAAGGCGGAAAGGCCTCCAGGTTGGCGGTCGTGGGGAGCCGGATCGGCGGTGGGGAGGCGGGTCGGAGAGATGCCGACCGCCGTCGCTTCGGGGGAAGCGCGCCAATCGTATGAGGCTGGGGCCGGGGCGGCAACCCAGAAATCCGCTTCTGGCAACGGATCTCACCGAAGCGGGGGCGAAATCAGAAAATCAGCGAAGAATCACGCCGGCTCGGCGGGGCCCGCCGGGGCGTCGCGGAGCCCCTCCAAATCGAGTTCCGCCAGCAGCCTGGCCCCCTCCCTCACCAGCCGCTCGCCCCGCAGGGCCCCCAGGGCGGCGGCCGTGGCGATCCAGTCGGGGGAGCCGGCGTGCAGCCACCGCCGCAGCCGCTCCAGGCTGGCCAGCTGGCGCGGCCAGTGGAAGCTGAGCCGGGTGCGCAGCGGCGCGAGCCGCCCCGGCGCCAGGGGCACCAGCAGGCGGCCGCAGAACAGCCCGTCCAGACCGCTGGCGGCCCGAACGTGCAGCACGCAGGCGCCGGGGCTCGGGCCCGGCGTCCAGAGCAGCCGCACCCCCTCACCCAGCTCCTGCTGGTCGCCGAAGCGGCGCAGCGCCGCCACTCCGGGCAGCAGATAGGCCTCCTGCTCCTGCACCAGCACCGGCCAGCCCAGCTGGCGCTGCAGGGCGAGGCAGCGGCCGTGGCCATGGCGGCCGGTGAGCACGATCCAGGGCGGCGTGGCCTCGCTGCTGCGGCGCCCGGAGCGCTGCCGCAGAAAGGCGAGGTTGGCGGCGGTCAGCGCCGGCACGTCGATCAGCAGATCGAGGTGGGCCAGCTCCAGCCACCAGGCACTGCCCCCCTGGCTGTCCCGGCTGGGGGCGAAGAGCCACAGGCCTGGCAGCACCGGCTGGGGCGGGCGGCCCGGCTCGGGAGGGGGAGGCGCGGCGGAGTCCAGGGCGGGGGCCGCCAGGGCAGCGGGGTGGGCGAGTTCCCATTGAACTGCGAGGCCGCGTGCGGCGGCGAACAGCGGCGCCGCAGCCTGCCGGCGTAGCGTGCCCGGAATGGTATCCCCAGCCTTGTCGGCGATCCGGATCGGACATCCCTGGCCGCTGGGAGCCTCCACCACCGCCCGAGGGGTGAATTTCGCGGTGGCGGCCCCGCTGGCCACCCGTGTGGAGCTGCTGCTCTTCGACCACGGCGCCGCGCCCGAACCGCACCAGGTGATCGAGCTGGATGGCGGCCACCGCTCCGGCGACTACTGGCATGTGGAAGTGGAGGGGGTGGGGGTGGGCTGCTGCTACGGCTACCGGGTGTTCGGGCCGCTGCTGCCCGGCAGCCACGGCTTCAACCCCTCCAAGGTGCTGGTGGATCCCTGCGCCCGCGCCATCAGCGGCTGGGATGTGTATGAGCGGGGCAAGGCCGTGGGGGCCAGCCCGAACACGGCCTGCTGCCTCAAGGGGGTGGTGACGGAGCGGGATCGCTTCGATTTCGCGGAGGCGCCCCGGCCCCGCCACCGCTGGCAGAAGACGGTGATCTACGAGCTGCACGTGGGCGGCTTCACCCAGGGGGAGGGCTGCCCGGTGGCGCCGGAGCGGCAGGGCACCCTGAGGGGTCTGATCGACACCATCCCCTACCTGCAGGAGCTGGGGGTGACCACCCTGGAGCTGCTGCCGGTGATGGCCTTCGACCCGCAGGACGCCCCGGCGGGGCGCCTCAACCACTGGGGCTACAGCCCCGTGAGCTGGATGGCGCCCCATCCCGGCTACCTCTGCGGCAACGACCCGCTGCGGGCTCGGGCCGAGGTGCGGGAGCTGGTGAGCGCCTGCCACCGGGCCGGGCTGGAGGTGCTGATCGATGTGGTCTACAACCACACCACCGAGGGCAACCAGGCGGGGCCCACCCTCAGCTGGCGCGGCCTGGCGGATTCGTATTACTACCACCAGAACGCCCGCGGCGATTACCAGGACGTGAGCGGCTGCGGCAACAGCATCGCCGCCAACCGGCCGCTGGTGCGGCGGCTGATCATCGAATCGCTGCGCTGCTGGGCGGTGGAGCTGGGGGTGGATGGCTTCCGCTTCGACCTGGGCATCGCCCTGAGCCGGGGCGAGGACCTGGCCCCCCTGGAGAACCCGCCCCTGTTCGAGGAGATGGAGGCCGATCCTGAGCTGGCCGACCTCAAGCTGGTGAGCGAACCCTGGGATTGCGGCGGCCTGTACCGGCTGGCCGACTTTCCGGCCCGGCGGGTGGCCAGCTGGAACGGCCGCTTCCGGGACGACCTGCGCCGCTTCTGGAAAGGGGATGAGCGGATGGTGTGGTCCCTGGGCCAGCGGCTGGCGGGCAACCCGGATCTCTACGGCAACAGTCCGGCGCCGGTGGGCCGCTCGATCACCTTCCTCACAGCCCACGACGGCTTCACCCTGGCCGACCTGGTGGCCTACGACCGCAAGCACAACTTGGCCAACGGCGAGAACGACCGCGACGGCGACAACCACAACAACAGCTGGAACCACGGCGTGGAGGGCCCCAGCAGCGATCCGGCGGTGCTGGCCCTGCGCAACCGCCAGATGCGCAACCTGCTCGGCTCGCTGCTGCTGGCCCCGGGGGTGCCGATGCTGCTGATGGGCGATGAGGTGCGCCGCAGCCAGGGGGGCAACAACAACACCTGGTGCCAGAACAATCCCCTGGGCTGGATGCACTGGCAACCCGACGGTGAGGACGAGGCGATGCGCGGTTTCCTACGGCGATTGATCCTGCTGCGCCGACACCTGGCGGGCCTCCTCAACCCTGATCCGCCCCTGCCGGATCCCGCCCAGCGCCCCAGCGGCAGCGCCGCGGCGGGCCTGCCCTGGCGCGAATGGCACGGCGTGGAGCTTTACAAGCCCGACTGGGCCCAGTGGTCCCACTGCCTGGCCTGGAGCCTCAACGACGGCGAGTACGGCCCGCTGCTCTGGTGCGGCATGAACGCGTACTACAAGGCGATGCACTTCGACCTGCCCACCAGCCGGGTGGGCTGGCTGCGGGTGATCGACACCGCCCTGCCGCCGGAGGAAGCCCTGCCGGCGCGCCCCGAACGCTGGCTCCCGAACGGGGCGCCCCTCGAGAGCCGCAGCCTGATGCTGATGGTGGCCGCGCCGCTGATGGAGGGGGTGGAGCTGGGGGGCTGACGCCGCGGAAAGTCGCCAACAGCGGCTGGAATCCTGCTCACGGCAGAGCAGCCAGGAGCATGGCCAGCTCCTCGCTCACGTGGCGGAGCACGTCATCCCATTGGCCTCGCGAGGCCTGACGGAAGAGGCGAACGCTCGGATACCACAGACACGACTCACCAGCCAACCCCCAGCGCCAGTCGGGGATCTTCTGGAGAAGCAACCAGGTGGGCGTCCCCAGGGCGCCGGCCAGATGCACGGTGGTATTCGAGGTGGTCACCACCAGGTCACACGCCTGAATCAGAGCCGCCAGGCCATCGATGTCGTGGAAGGTGTCAACGCCATCAACGTTGCTCACATCAATGCCCGTGAGTTCAGCAAGAGCCCCGAGACTATCGCGGACATCACCATACTGAAGATTAACAAGCTGCACGCCAGGCAGAGATAAACACGCAGCCAGCTGCTGAAGATCGATGGACTTATCCTTCCCCCCCTTTGGACTGATACTGCACCATGAGATCCCGATCCGAATCGCACCTGCAGCAGAAAGCTGGGCTCGCAGATTTGCGGTTTTCAAAGGATCGGAAACCAGATAGGCGGCCGTCGATCTGCGAAAATCATCGGAGCCATGGCGAAAATACCTCGCCAGACTGCCGATTGGGATGCAGGTTTCAGCCGCATGATCAGGAATCTCAAACCCAGGATCGTAAAAGTCAATCTCCGGATGGGAACGCTGCAACAAACCACGAAGACGTGCGTCGAGCTGAACAGAAAGCCGCGAAACATAGGGATGCAACTCATTGAACAAGGAGCAGAACATAATCTGATCGCCCAGGCCCTGTTCACCCGTGACCAGAAGCCCGCCCGAACCATGACCCGGCTGCCATGGGGAGGGGCAGGGACGAAAGCGACCGCGAGCCAAGTCATGAAGGCGAGACTCATACAACGGCCAGCCTTCTTTGAAATTGCCGGTCAACAAGTACGCCATGGCAAGATTGCGCCGGATCTCCGGACTCGACGAATCCAATTCGAGAGCAACCCGAAACTCCTTGATGGCGGCCTCAAGATCTCCTGCTTCACGACAGAGTATGCCGAGATTGAAATGACTTTCTGCATTGCCAGGGCGGAGCGCAAGGGCCTCCGTATAGAGAGAACGCGCTTCTGAGCAACACCCCTGTTCATGGAGAATATTGGCCAACTTGATGCGGGCTTCAGGAAATTGCGGACGCAGCAGCAGAGCCTGCCTCAAGGCAGCCGTTGCCCCTTCTGGGTCGGCAGAGAGGCTGTAGACACAGCCCAGATTGAACCAGGCCTCAGCGCGGTTATGATCAAGCTTCAACCCACTCTGATAAGCACGGATTGCCGCCCCGAAGAGGTCCTGATCCCGCAAGGCATTGCCGAGGTTAAAATAGGGATCAGGGAAATCAGGCTTAAGCCAGATTGCCTTGGCATAGCTGCCGATCGCCCCCTCAATCTGGCCAACACTCAAGAGAGCATTGCCGAGGTTGAATAAGGCACCAGGGTAATCAGGCCGAAGTTCCAGGGCCCGCCTGTAGGCGCTAATGGCTCTGTCCCAGTCGCCCTTCTGGGCAAGGGCGTTGCCAAGATTGAAGCTCAGTTCCGGCAGGGTGGGGTCCAGCAGGATGGCTCTCTGCAGAAACTCAATCGCCTCATCCAGGCGCCCGAGGCGCCTGGACACCACCGCGGCATTGCCAACCAGACTGGCATCCTCGGGCCGCTGACGCATCAGCTCGGCAAACAGAGCGGCAGCGGCGGCAAGATCACCGGCCTGGATCAGGGATTGAGCCCGTTGCAGGCTGGCGGGAATGGAATCGCCCTGCACCAGGGGACCGGGATGTTCTGGCTCAACCATCGGTGACGTGCGACGGAGATTGGTTGCAGGCCTGAGAAATGCAGTACCTGCAAGCTCGTACACCAATCAGAATCCTAGCTGGATCCCTTGCCGCAAGCGGCTTCTCGGCTCAGGGCCATGGATCGGCTCCCCCAGGCTGGGGAGGGGGCCGCCAGAGAATACGGGACCGGGTGATTGAAAACACACCACACCCAAGCCTTCCCTGCCAGCGGCAGGAGACCAAGAAAGGAGCAACAGGATCGGGGTTGGGCATTTCATGCTGAGTTGTGCGAAAACACGTAGCCAAGCCCCCACAGCCGCGCTAGAATCAAAATGACCACCGGTAAAAAATAAAAATGTCACTGTTCGACCTGCTCACCCAACGCCCCAAAATCACAGGCAACATTAATTTCTCCGCCTCTGATACGATTGACAGCGTCGCAACAACAAACAATCTCAGCACAGCCGTAGGTCCTATCCTATTTAGCTTTTCTTCATTACCCGATATCACCATCGGGAATTCATCCAACAATTTTCTCACGCCCAAAACAGGCAGCACCGTCACCATCCCGGGCGTCGCAATCACATTATCCGTTCCGGGTTTCGATGGTCTGGATCTCACGTCCACCACCACCAGCTTCGTCACCACGGCCGTTTCCTTCAACGTCGCCAACACCGACGATGACTTCCTGGCTGGCTTCGGAGGGGCCGACCAAGTCTTCGGCAACGCTGGCGATGATGTGTTGCTGGGTGACGGACTGACGCCAAACGATGATGGCAGCAGTGATGGCAGCGACACCCTGGATGGGGGCTTTGGCAATGATATTCTGATCGGCGGAGGCTTGGGAGATTCCCTTTTTGGTGGCAGCGGTAATGATTTTATCCTCGGAGATTACTTCCTGGGCATACCAATCTCATCAATCCCCATCAACCTCAATCGCAACGTCTACTCAGATTCCGGTAGTGGCGGCAACTTTTTTGCTGGCGGAAGTTTCAGCGCCTCAGTCAATGTGGTGTTCAACGCCACGATCGAGTTCGGTTCCGGCAACGAAGGCAATGACACCATCTCCGCTGGCGATGGCAATGATGTGGTTTTTGCCGACAGGGGCAACGATGGCGTGAATGGCGAGGGCGGCAATGACATCCTCTTCGGCAATGCGAACAATGACACCTTGAATGGTGGCATAGGAAACGACACCATTTTCGGCGACACGCTGGCTCCAAATTTCTCTGGAGCTGATGGCAGCGACTCAATCAATGGGGATGATGGCAATGATCTTCTCATTGGCGGTGGCTTGGGAGATGTGGTGAACGGCGGCGCCGGTCAGGACATCATCTTTGGCGATTACTTCCTTGGTTTTATCTCGGGATCGATTCCCCTCAAAACTCCACCCTTCAATATCCCACTGAACATCCCTGTCCTCCCAGGGGACACCAGCGCGAACATCAGCATCACCCTGCTGAACAGCTCCCTGCCGATCGGATCAGGGAATGAGGGCAATGATGCGCTCTCCGGCGGAGACGACGATGACATCATCTTTGCCGACAAGGGCCAAGACACCCTTAATGGTGATGGCGGAGCTGACATCCTGGTTGGCGGGGCTGGTGCCGATACCGTCAATGGTGGCACTGGCAACGACATCCTGCTTGGCGATTTTCTTGCCCCCAACTTCCTTGGTGGCTTAGATGGTAATGACTATATCAATTCGGGAGACGGTGATGACTTTGCCCTCGGTGGTGGCGTCAGCGAGTCAATCCTCGGCGGCGATGGTACGGACATCCTCTTTGGCGATTTTCTCCTTGGCTTCCTGACAGGATCTCTGGAAATTCCGCTTGGAGAACTTCCTGATGGATTCACCGTATCCCCCAGCGGACCAAAGCCAGACACGCTG
>JBEIHT010000074.1:0-11665 GCA_040381155.1 Aphanothece sp. | reverse complement strand
GGGGGGATGCGCGAGCCGGCGGTGCCCTCGGTGTTCCTCTCGGAACTGCCCGAGGCCCTGATTCAGGGCGACATCCCCCGCAGTGGCGGCGCCGCCATCCGGCGCGAGCAGCGGCTGGAGCGCCTCACCCGGGTGGATCGGGAGGAGAGCCGGCGTGTGGCAGCCGGGGGTGATGCCGCCGCCCCCGCCAACGCCGTGCGCCGCCGTGCCCCCGCCCATGTCTGGGCGGTAGGGGATCGCCTCCAGCACGCCAGCTTCGGCGAGGGCACGATCACCCACCTGTTCGGTTCGGGGGAGAAGGTGTCGGTGGCGGTGAAATTTGCGGGCATGGGGCCGAAGATCCTCGACCCGCGCCTGGCGCCGATCGAGCCCCTGTCGGGCGGCGACTCTTGAGCGTGCTGCCTGCGGGCCCCCGGGTCCTGGTGCTCACCGGCGGACTCATTCATCTGGTGCATCAGCTGGCTGTGCTCGAAGCACTGCCGGAATCCGCTGCCAGCGGCGGTGTCAGCCCCTGCATCGCGGTGCTCGTCACCGGCGTTCTCACCCGGGATCCACTGGCGCTCTCGATGCTTCAGGAGGCGATCGAGCGCTGGTTCACCTTGTTGCGGCAGCGCCATCCCGAGCGGTATGGCCATCTTGTCCTGATCCCTGAGGAGGCCTCCCTGCCCGAGGGCCCCTGGCACCTCTGCCTTCTCAACAACCAGTGGGTGGTGGGCCAGCGCAGCGTGATCGAGCGGCTCGACCTCCGCGATCTGGTGGTCTGCGGCGATGGTCTCGGCTTGTACTACCGCTGCGCACGCGAGCTGAGGGCGCTGCTGCCCAGCCTGCTGAATCGTCCGATTGCGGAGCCGGGGCGCCGGGTGCGCTACGGGCTCAGCGGACAGCAGCCTCTCTGGCATCGACCTCCGCAGCCTGCCCTGGGGCCGTCGCCGGCGCAGAGAACCCGACTGTTCGGACTGCTGGTGGACAGCCAGCGCCGGGAGGCCAGCGCCTCGGTGGCCCCCTTTCTGGCTGCAGGCGATCCTTCGCGGCCGCTGTGGCTCTGCTCGGTGCCCAACCTCGCCCACCAGTTCCCCGGCCGCCGGATTCCGACCGCCGTGCTGGAGGGCTGGCTGGCGGGCCTGGAGCGACACCATGGTTTCGATCGTCTGCGAGATCGACTGTTGCTGATCGATCACCCCAAGGCCCCGCCCGATGGCAGTTTCGGGGCTGTTGAACGAGCCTGGCTGGTCGGTCCTCTGCGCTCCATGGTGGCGCTGGAGGTGTTGGTGCAGGTGTTGCGCGAGGCCTCACCCGAGCGCCGGATTGTTGTGGCAGGGCTCACATCCGCTCTCTACGGCGTGCGGCAACTCACGGGAGCCGAGGTGGTCTGGTTCGCGATGGCCCCGCTCTGGCAGGGCAATCCCCTCTACCGCCGGCAACCTCTGGAGTTCGTGCACCGCTGGTTGCGGAGGTTTCGCATGGCCCGTCTCACCCGCGGCCTGGAGCCCGGCCAGCTTCAGTAGCGCACCTGCCAGGGCCAGCGATCGGGGATGCAGAGAAAATCGTCATTCAGGCCGCAGGGCAATTCACGGGCGGAGAGGAGCCGCCCTTCCAGCCAGTATTGAAAGGTGACGTACAGCACCGGCAGCACACACCAGTGGGCGCGGTAACGATCCAGCCAGGCCAGGTAGAGGATCAGCAGGAAGAAGCCGATGCCATCGGCCAGGCGGCTGGTCACCGCGGGCAGCCACAGGGCGACGATCGACTGTTGGATGCCGATGTAAAGCAGGCCGAAGCCCAGCAGCAGCAGCGTGAGGGGACAGCGAAGCAGCCGCAGGGGCGTCAGTCGTCGCTGCAGGCAGGCCAGCACCAGGCTGAGGGCCAGGGCCCGTTGCAGCCGGCCGACGACGGGGCGCAGAGGGTACTGGTTGAAATAGGGGTCGAGGGCGTAGTTCCGCAGGCGCTCCAGCAGGCTCGGAGCCAGAGCCACCATCAGAACCAGCACCCCTGCTCCGGCCAGCAGCCATGGCCAGTGGTGGCGCAGCTGCCTGGAGCCCAGGCCGACGCGTCCCGCCAGCAGGGAACGGAGCAGCGCCGGCAGCCGCAGGAACCAGGGCAGGAGGCTGGTCGTGAGATTGAACACGAAGGTGTTGTGGCTCAACGCCGAGACCAGGACCCCGATCCCCTGCCAGCGTCCTGGGATCGACACCAGCCGGGCTGAGCCCAGCAGCACGGGCAAAAGCAGCAGCACCGCCAGGGCCTGGCGGGTGTGGGCGTTCTGAAGGAAACCGCGCAGCATCGGACTGCAGGTGATCAGCAGAGCCCACCAGCCGCCCCAGGAGGCCGCACCCCAGGCCCTGGCCAGAAGCATGGGAGCTGCGGCATAACCCGCCGCCACCAGTCCATGCACCATCGACATCCGATAGGGCAGAGCCACCACCAGGGGGGCGATCCCTGTCCACAGGGGCTCCAGCGGGATCGGGACCGGTCGCTGGGGGAGGAGATGGCTGAGCTTGGTGGTGTCGCTGTTGCCCCAGCTGGCCAGGGTGAAGAACAGCGCCACCAGAACCAGCAGGATGGCGGCCAGGAGATGCCACAGCCGCGAACGGGCCGTGGCCGCCGCCCAGCTCATGGCTCCTGCCAGCAGCCCCTCGGCGATGAACAGAAGCGCCATGGCCTGTGGCGCTGCCGTGACCTGATCAATCCGGTAGGGGGCGCTGCTGGGAAAGGCCCCGAGTGTGATCAGAGCGGCTGATGTCATCTCTCTCAAGGCGGGTCTCCCATCGCGGCGCCAGCCCTGCTCACCAGCAGCTCACGGAGGGCGGAGCTCTCCCGCACGCGATCGAAGCCCCAGAAGGGATCAAGCAACGCCTGTACCGCGCCAGCCTCCTGACCCCCCGGCCGGGCCAGCTGAGCGGCGAGTTCGCCACTCAGGCGTCGGCGCTCCTCCCATTCCAGGCTCTCCTCCTTCCACTTGTCGCCACTCAGGCCGGACAGTTCCTGCTCGGCCTGGACGGAGAGCCAGTGCAGCCGCTTCCCCAGCGCGGTGCCATAGCCGAGATGGGTGCCGAACGCATTGCTGGCCAGTCCGTCGCTGAGCTCCAGCAGGGTGCGCATCGCGTCGAGGAACCAGGGGTTGGAGCGGTGGCCGTTGCAGGCCACGATCCAGTGTGGTGGCAGCCCGGTCAGCTCCGGATCCTTCCAGTGCCGCAGCCAGATCACCGAGCGGTAGCCGCCGGCCGTGGCGGTGGCCGCCACGGCCTCGATGCAGGCCTGCCGATCCATGCGCCGCTCCACCTCATCCCAGCTGTGGGCGAGCACCACCAGGAGCGTGGGGCCGAGTTCCTGCCGCAGGCGCCGGATCTCGTCGGCCTCCAGCAGGGGCCGGGCGTAGGCGATCCAGGGGCCGATGGCCACGGCGGGCCGTCCGAAGCGTTCCTCCAGCCACCGGGCCCGGCGCGGACCCATGCAGAGATAGCCGCGGCTCCAGGGGCGGGGGCTCTCGAAGGTGGCGGTGCGGCTCACCTTCAGGCCGTGCTCCAGCAGCCAGGGCAAGGGGGTGCCGATCAGGGGCAAGCCGGCATGGCGCTTGAGCTGCACATCGTGGCCGTAGTGGTGGGAAGAGTTCTCCAGCTCCCGCCGCGCCGGGCTGAAGAAGGCCTTGCGATCGCCCGAGGAGCGGAAGGCACCGCCCTCCCAGAGGTCGGCACACACCTGGGGCGCCAGAGGGCGGCTGGCGAACGCCTGCTGCACCAGACCCCGGTAGGCGGCCAGCGCCATCCACTGATCGCGATCGAGGCTCCCCAGGCGCTCCAGGGGATTCAGGGGCAGGGGACCGAGGTGCTCGGAACGCACCGCAGCCTGGAGGAGGTGCCGCAGTCGGGTGCGCAGGTCGAGCCGTGGCTTGCGGCGAAGCGGGTCAGTCATTGCGGTCGCGCCAGCCGGCACCGGCCAGGGTGGCCCATTCGCCGCGGGCCCGCAGAATCTCCTCCGCCAGCCGCCGCACCGCCCCATCGCCGCCGTCACGGTCGAGCACCCAGTCGGCCCGGCGGCGCAGGGGCAGCACCGCATCGGCGGTGGCGATCAGCAGTCCCACGGCGGGACGCACCGCCAGATCATTGAGGTCGTCGCCGACGAAGGCGGAATGGGCGGCGCTCAGGCCGAGCGAATCCTGGAGCTTCGAGAGGGCCGCAGGTTTGTCCTTCACTTCGGTGAGGACATGGCGGATGCCCAGGTAACGGGCTCGCTGCTCGGTGGCGCCGCTCTTGCCGCCGCTCAGCCAGGCCACCTCCAGGCCGGAGCGCTGCAGCAGACGGATGCCGAGGCCGTCGCGCACATCGAACCGTTTGAGAACCTCACCGCTCTCGGTGGTCCACAGACCCCCGTCGGTGAGCACGCCATCGACATCGAGCACCAGAAGGCGCAGGTCAGCCAGCCGGCGGCGACAGCGCCAGCGGCCGCTGATGTGGCGCCAGCGCCGCTGCAGCGTGGTGATGGTCACCAGGGTCAGAGGCTGCTGACCGCCGCGCCCGCCGCCAGCGGTGCCCGGATCGCCAGCAACTGCTCCAGCAGGCGTTCAAGCCGGTGCAGCGGCACCATGTTGGGCCCATCGCTGAGTGCGTTCTCCGGATCCGGGTGCACCTCAAGAAACAGTCCGTCCACACCGACGGCCACCGCGGCACGGGCGAGGGGGGCGACGAACTCGCGCTGGCCGCCGCTGGAGCTGCCTCGCCCGCCCGGCTGCTGCACCGAATGGGTGGCGTCGAAGATCACCGGGCAGCCCAGGGCCTGGAGCTGGGGCAGGCTGCGGTAGTCGACCACCAGGGTGTTGTACCCGAAGCTGCTGCCGCGTTCGGTGAGCAGCACCTGTCCGGCTCCGGCGTCGCGCAGCTTGTGCACGACCTGGGCCATGTCCCAGGGAGCCAGGAACTGGCCTTTCTTGACGTTGATCGCCTTGTCGGTGTCGCGGGTGGCCTCGGCGGCGGCCAGCAGCAGGTCACTCTGGCGGCAGAGGAAGGCGGGGATCTGCAGCACGTCCACCACTTCTGCCACCGGTGCCGCCTGATGGCTCTCGTGGATATCGGTGAGCACGCGCAGCCCGAAGCGCTTCTTCACCTCCGCCAGGATGGCCAGACCTTCTTCCACCCCCGGACCGCGGAAGGAGCGACCGGAGCTGCGATTGGCCTTATCAAAGCTGGCCTTGAAGATGTACTCGATACCCAGTCTCTGGCAGATCGCCTGTACCTGATCGGCGATTCCGAAGACCAATTCCTCGCTCTCGATCACGCAGGGGCCGGCAATCAGGGTGAGAGGTGCGCCGGCAATTGCCATCGAGATCAGGGCAGGAAAGTAACGACCATTCTACAGGACGCTGTTCAGCCAACCAGCCTTCTCTCCAGCGAGGCGAGGTCGCGGAAGGTTTCGGAGCTTTGCCGCAGTTCGTCGAAGGTGCCGCAGGCCTTGATGCGCCCTTTGTCAAATTCGTAGATGCGATCGCAGCGGATCACCGTTGAAAGGCGATGGGCAATGACAACCGTTGTACAGCGGCGGCCGATGACTTCAAGGGACTGAATGATCTCATTCTCCGTGCGATTGTCGAGGGCGCTGGTGGCCTCATCCAGCAGCAGAAACTCGGAACCCCGGTAGAAGGAGCGTGCCAAGGCCAGGCGCTGGCGCTGGCCGCCGGAAAGCTGCAGACCATTCTCCCCGATCGGGGTATGCAGTCCGTAGGGGAGCTCGGCCACGAACTCCTCGAGCTGAGCCGCCTCCAGCGCCGTCCAGACGGCATCCTGGTCGACCGCGTCGCTGTCCTTGCCGAAGGCCACATTCTCCAGAACGCTCCCGTCCAGCAGGTTGATGAACTGCGGCACCTGGGAGCAGCAGGCCTGCCAGGCCGGCACGTCCTGCTCGGAAACGGGGATGCCATCGAGCGTGAGGGCACCCTTGGCCGGGGCGAGCAGGGCCAGCAGCAGCTGGGCCGTGGTGGTCTTGCCGCTGCCCGTGGAGCCGACGAAGGCAACGCGGGACCCCACCGGGATCGTCAGGTCGATGCCGCGCAGTACCCAGTCGTGGCTGTTGGGATAGGCGTACCAGGCATTCTGGAGGCCGATCGTGCGTTTGGGGAAGACCCCCTGGGGGGTGGGCACGCCCGGATCGCCCAGGGCCAGCCCACGGTCGGGGAGACGCAGATAGCCAAGGATGCTGTCGATAACCGGCAGGCCACCACGCAGCTGGTTCAGGGACGCGAAGAAGTCCTGGAGGGGCGGCGTGAGCCGCAGGGCCGCCACCGCCAGGGAGGCCAGGAACGGGAGGATGCTGCGGATGTCGGAGCGTTCGCCGCTGAGAAGGACCGGCACGGCACCGATGGCAAAGATCAGCGTGATCCCCAGCGGCTCGATCAGCATGCGTGGAATCGTGGGCAGCAGCTCCGTGCTCCAGGAGTAACTCTTGGCTTTTTCGCCGGTGCGCACGAAGGCTTGACGGAAGTGATCCTCAGAGGCGGTGAGCTTGATGTCCCGAATTGAGCCAAGCGATTCCAGAAGGATGTGAGCCGTTCGCGATTCCAGTCTCAACTTTTGCTTGCTGGCATGGCGGAGATAGGGGGTGATCAGCTGGGAAATCAGCAGATAAGCGCCCACCAGCGATGAGATCAGCAGTGCTGCCGGCCACCGACCGATCACCACGATGCCGAGCGAGAGGAGGATGATCGAGAAGATGCTGCCCACCATCTTGAGCAGCGGATTGACAACGGAATTGGAAGTTTTTTTGATGTGGCTGAGAACCATCGTCGAGAGTTTTGCCGTGCTCTTGGTGAGGTGGTACTCGTAGCCTTGCGCCAGAACTTTGGCGTGGATCATATTCGACAGCTCAATCCAAACCCGGGCGGTCAGCCTTTGCTGTAAGTACTGCAGGCCGAACTTGCTGAACGAAGCCAGCCAGGAGAGGATCACAAAAATCAGGATCAACCACAGGCTCTGGTCGCTGGAGTTGCCACCGAATACCTTCACGCCCGGCAGCCGATCCTCCAGGTGGGTGCCCACCAGCGATCCCATGAGTCGGGCGATCACCGCCACCGAGGCCAGATCAATGATTCCCGGGATCAGCGAGACGGCCAGGACCAGACGGAACTGCCGCAGCATTTCCGGCGGCAGATAGCCCATTAAGGCCCTTAATTGGCGGGCGGTGCGGCTCCGGGCGATGATCCGCGCGAGCAGACAGATTCGGGAAGGACGAACACCCATGGGCTAACCCTATGGGAAAGCCCTTCCGGCTCCCCACGGCGCCAGACAGCGCCTGAGCCGCCCCCGCAGGGGCGCGGTGCGCAACCACCACTGTGGCGGTGGACGCAGGGGCGGCGCGCCGTGGTTGCGCTGTCGCCAGTGGTCGTCGATCGCTCCCAGGGACCTCTGCCAGCGTTCCCGCAGCACGGGCTCCGCGCAGCTTTCCAGCAGCGGCTCGAGCCTGGCCGGCGGGGGCCTCCAGGCGGCGGGATCCGCCACGGCCTCTCGAATCCGTTGAAGGTCACCGGTGAGGGTGCCGCAGCCGATCTGATGGCCCACAAGGCCAGGGTCGAGAGTGTCCGCCAAGGCGTGGTTGAGGCTGCTGAACACGACGCAGCCGCAGGCCAGGGCCTCCAGCGGCGGCAGCCCGAACCCCTCGCTGACACCCCGTCCGCGCCAGTAGTCGGCGGAGTCGTACAGCACCACGGTGGCGCTGTTGAACAGAGCCACCAGGTCGTCCACCCAGCCGGCCTGCACGACCACGCGCAGGCCGGCGCGGCGCAGCTCCGGCACCAGCTGAGTGAGCACATAGCCGCTGCTCTTGCGCTGCTGCACCAGCACGTCGATCGGTCGCCGCGGCGGGGCTCCGCCCGGATGGTCGCCACCCGGCGGGAGGCCCCGCTCACCGCGCTCCAGCCACTGGCTCTCCAGCGCGTTGGGCACCAGAAACAGAGGATTGCGCGGCGCCCGGTCGCCCCAGTAGCCGAGCGTGTTGCGGCTCACCGCCAGCACCGGCACCCCGGTGGGCAGATCGAAGCCGTAGCCGCTGCTGTGGGCGTGGTAGGCCACCGGCCGCCCGCGCAGCCGGCGCAACAGACTTGGCACGTCGAAGCCCCAGCTCACCACCCACAGCCCGTCTCCCGGGGGCGGCTCCTGCCGCAGCAGATCGTTGAGGAAGGGGTGATCAGGCTCCCGCTGCCGATAGGTGACCACCTCGCTGGCCCGCACCTGCCCCACAAGCCGCGCCGTCTGCAGTTCCACGAGCAGGCCACCGCAGCGGAAGCGGCCCGTGGTGCCGGGCACCAGGAAGCGGACGGGGCTGAGGCCGGCGGAGGTCAGGGGAGCGGGGGCTGGAGGGGGCTCAGGCGGCCACGGTTTCCGTGCTGCCGCTGCGCTGGCGGCGGGTGAGGAAGCCGAAGAGCACCTTGCCGATGGCGGCGATCAGGTTGCCCTCCAGCTCCTGGAACATCTTCATGTTGTGGTGGAAAGCCTGGTTGGCCTCCGCCACGATCCGGTCGGCGGTGGCCTGGTCGATCGGCAGGGCGTCGAGGGTGGCGCGGTAGTTGGCCTTGAAGCCCTTCTCGTCGGGGATGGCGTCGAACTCATAGAAGCGCAGGCCGTCGTGCTCGCCGAGGCTCATCGCCTTCTGGGCGATGTTCTTGAGGATCTGGCCGCCGGAGAGATCGCCGATGTAGCGGGTGTAGTGGTGGCCCACCAGCAGCTCGGGGGATTCCTTCGCCACCTGTCGCAGGCGGGCCACGTAGTCCTGGGCGCCGGGTGTGGCCTGGATCTGCTGGCGCCAGGCGGGCCCGAAGTAGAAGGCGAGATCCTGCTCCAGGCTGTCGCGGCGGTTGAGCTCGCTGAAGGCGATCGGCCCCACCACGGGGTGGTCGCGCAGCCGGCCGATCTCCTCCTCCATGGCGCTGTAGACGAACCAGAGGTCGGCTACCAGGGTGCGGTAGCTGGCCTTGTCGACCACACCCTTGAGGAAGCAGCTCACAAAGCCGGTGTTCTCGGCCATGGTGTGGGCCTTCTTCGTTCCTTCACGGAGCTGGGAAGCCAGGGCGACAGCCATCGGATTTCGGAGAATGCACGGGCAGGCTCAACACCGTAGGGGTGTCACCCCTCGGGTCGCCGGCAAGGTTGCGAACGATTACGGCCGTCAGGCCACCTGGGAATCGCTGTCGGCGAACAGCTCGAAGATCTGGCGGCAGAAGCGCCGCAGGATCTCCTCCACCGCCGGACTGGGCAGATGGGGTCCGCTGGCGCGCCAGTCCCCCACCGTGGCCAGCGACCAGCGTTCGCCGGCGTAGGTGAGGCCCCGCAGCGTCACCCCCAGCAGCGGCGGCCGGCCGGGCGAGCCCGCGCCGGCCCCGGGAGCCGCGGCCAGGCGGAGCTGCACGAGCACAGAACGACACTGGATGCGGGGGCTCCAGCCGGGGAAATGGAAGGAGAGATCGAGGGTTTCGGCCTCGCCGTAGGCCCGGGTGAGGGGATCGTCGCGCCAGGGGTTGAGATTGGCCCTGGCATCGGGGAAATGCTCCCGGAACAGGGCCGCCGCCGAGGCGACGGCCTGGGCCAGTTCCAGGGAGCGAACCTGATCAGCGGCATTCATGGCCCCCATCCTGATGCCCGCGGCCGGCCGGCGCCGTCCCGATCGGCAGTTGCGAACATGGGGGGCCTGGCGATCGCCCCAGCACAGCGCCCTGCCCCAGCGCCGACCACCACAAACCTTTCGGCTCCCACGCCCAGGCATAGGCTCGCCCGATTCCATCCGCCACCGGGCGCTCCATGGCCACCTACGAGAAGCTCACCGCCCCCAGCAGCGGCACGCCGATCCGCTTCGAGAACGGCCAGCCCGTGGTGCCCCACGATCCGATCATCCCCTTCATCCGCGGCGATGGCACGGGGGTGGACATCTGGCCCGCCACCCAGCGGGTGCTGGATGCGGCGGTGGCCAAGGCCTACGGCGGTGAGCGCCGCATCGAGTGGTTCAAGGTGTTCGCCGGCGATGAGGCCTGCGAGCTCTACGGCACCTACCAGTACCTGCCGGAGGACACCCTCACCGCCATCCAGGAGTACGGGGTGGCGATCAAGGGGCCGCTCACCACGCCGATCGGCGGTGGCATCCGCTCGCTGAACGTGGCGCTGCGCCAGATCTTCGACCTCTACTGCTGCGTGCGGCCCTGCCGCTATTACGAGGGCACCCCCAGCCCCCACAAGCGCCCCCAGGATCTCGATGTGATCGTGTATCGGGAGAACACCGAAGACATCTACATGGGTATTGAGTGGGAAGCCAGCGATCCGGTGTGCCTCGATCTGATCCAGCATCTCAACGATGTGGTGATCCCGGCCAACGGCAAGCTCGGAAAGCGCCGCATCCCTGAGGGCTCGGGCATCGGCATCAAGCCGGTAAGCAAGCACGGCAGCCAGCGCCACATCCGCAAGGCGATCCAGCACGCCCTGCGGCTGGAGGGCGACAAGCGCCACGTGACGCTGGTGCACAAGGGCAACATCATGAAGTTCACGGAGGGGGCCTTCCGCGACTGGGGCTATGAGCTGGCCACCAGCGAGTTCCGGGCCGCGTGCGTCACGGAGCGGGAGAGCTGGATCCTCGACAACCTCGACCGCGATCCGGGCCTCACGATCGAGGCCAATGCCCGCCAGATCGATCCCGGCTTCGATGCGATGACCCCCGAGAAGCAGGCGGCCGTGTGCAACGAGGTGCGCGAGGTGCTCGATGCGATCGGCGCCAGCCACGGCAACGGCCAGTGGAAGCAGATGGTGATGGTCGACGACCGCATCGCCGACAGCATCTTCCAGCAGATCCAGACCCGCCCGGCCGACTACTCGATCCTCGCCACCCTCAACCTCAACGGTGACTACATCTCCGACGCCGCCGCCGCGGTGGTGGGCGGCCTGGGCATGGCCCCCGGCGCCAACATCGGCGACAACGCGGCGATCTTCGAGGCCACCCACGGCACCGCCCCCAAGCACGCCGGCCTCGATCGCATCAACCCGGGATCCGTGATCCTCAGCGGCGTGATGATGCTCGAGTTCATGGGCTGGCAGGAGGCCGCCGATCTGATCACCGCCGGGCTGAGCGCCGCCATCGCCAACCGGGAGGTCACCTATGACCTGGCCCGGCTGATGGAACCGCCCGCCGAGCCGGTGAGCTGCTCGGGCTTCGCCGAAGCGGTGGTGCGCCATTTCGGAGGGTGAGGGGGATGGGGCTGATGCTTGTCTGCGCCACCGTGATTGCCCACATGCTCTGGGGTTTGAAAGGGAGTGATCGCCTGAAGTGTCGGGATGGCGGTAACGTCTGGGAGGTAGGGCGGCGAATGATTCCAGGCATGAATCTACATAGCTGGATCTTCGAGGGGTCTCATTGAGAGAAGGGTAGTCACTTGATGTTTAGTGTTTTCAACTGCTTGTCTGCAGCCATTGGCCATGGGTTCGGGGCGCAACGGTTGGAGCTATCCATCCCGATATTGTAGTCTGTCAACCTGCCCGGCCGTTTTTAGGTATTCAGGCACCGGATGGCCTCATGATCAGCCTGATTGCCCTGTACTCCTCCTGTAATGATGTCCCTATTGCTGGCCTACTCGTCCCCACGGCCCAGCCATGGGGAATCCCTCTCATCCTTGCCTCGTTGGCGACAGTTCTCGTCGTAGTCGAAGGCT
>JBEIHT010000073.1:0-11779 GCA_040381155.1 Aphanothece sp. | reverse complement strand
CCATGGCCACCCCGTCGCAGAACGCAGGGGCGATCACGGTGGACGCCAGCGCCCCCACCGCTGCGCTGGCGATCAGCGCCATCGCCAGCGACACCGGCCTCTCCAGCTCCGACTTCATCACCTCCGACACCACGCTCACAGTCAACGGCAGCAACGGCAGCCTGGGCAGTGGCGAGAAGGTGCAGATCAGCACCGATGGCGCCACCTGGTTCGATGTCAGCCAGCTCAGCGCCACCACCTGGAGCTACACCGACCCCACCGCTCGCAGCAGCAGCTTCACCTATCAGGTGCGCCTGATCGATACCGCCGGCAACGTCGGCACCACCGCCAGCCAGGCGATCACCCTCGACACCACCGCCCCCGGCGCGCCGAGCATCACCTTCGCCATCGATGACGTGCTGCCCGGCACCGCCAACCTCGCCAGCGGTGCCGTCAGCAACGACGATACCCCCACCGTCCAGATCTCCCTGCTCGGCAGCGGCGCCCAGGCCGGCAACCGCCTGCAGCTCCTCAACAACGGCACCGCCCTCGGTGCGCCCCTCACCCTCAGCGCGGGCGACATCACCGCCGGCTACGCCCGGATCACGCCCGCCAGCCTGGCGGAAACCACCCACTCCTTCACTGCCCAGCTCCAGGACGTGGCGGGCAACACCAGTCTCCCCTCCACCGCCTTCGGCCTGCGTGTCGATCGCACCCCGCCCCCGGCCCTCAGCCTCGCCCTGGCCAGCGATGCCGGCGCGTTCAGCAACGACGGCATCACCAACAACGGCACGATCGCGGTGAGCGGCTTCGAGGCGGGCACCACCTGGCAGTTCTCCACCAACCGGGGCGTCACCTGGTTCACAGGCAGTGGCACCTCCTTCTCCCTGGCGGCTGGCAGCTACGCCAAGGATGCGGTGCAGGTCCGGCAGGTGGATGCCGCCGGCAACGTGGGGGCCAGCGCGATGAACAGCACCGCCATCACGATCGATCGCACGCTGCCCACGATCGCGATCAGCATCGAAAAGACCAGTCTCGGCCTGGTGAACGGCTCCGGTGCCTCCTCGGCGGTCGATACCGCCAGCATCCGCTTCACCCTTTCGGAAGCCAGCGATTTCAACCTCGCCGACATCAGCGTCACGGGCGGCAGCCTCGCCAACCTCCAGGGCAACAACACCCAGTTCACCGCCACCTTCACCCCCCTGGCCAACAGCACGGCGGCGGCCGTGATCCAGGTGGCCTCCGGCGCCGTTCTCGATCTGGCCGGCAACGCCAACGCCGACGGCAGTGACGCCGACAACCGGCTCGTGCTCGCCGTCAACACCGTTCCGCCCGTCACCGCCCAGGAACTGCCTTCCATCGCCTCCCTCAGCCTCGCGGCCGGCAGCGACAGCGGCACCGTCGGCGACTGGATCACCAACCAATCCTCCCAGACCTTCAACGGCACCCTCTCCCGCGCCCTCACCCACCAGGAGCGCCTGGAGATCTCCTTCAACAACGGCGCCAACTGGAGCGAGATCACGCCCACCGCCGGCGGCACGGGCTTCACCACCAGCGCCAGCCTCACCGCCTCCGCCACCTTGCAGGCCCGGGTGGTGAATCGCAGCGGCAACAACAACAACGGGCCCCTCTGGAGCCGCGTGCTCACCGTCGATACCAGCACCTGGACCGGCAATCTCCTGCTCGGTGGCTACAGCGGCAGCCTCAGCAACGGCATCGCCATCGGCAACGCCAACAGCTTCACCCTCGCTCTGCCCGATGCCGAGCCCGGCGCGGTGCTGGCCTTCCAACACTCGAGCGATGGCGGCAGCAGCTGGAGCGCCACCCCCTCCAGCCAGAACGCCCTGGCGGATGGCACCTATCTCTTCCGCGGCACCGCCACCGACGCCGCGGGCAACAGCGCCACCAGCTCCTCGCTGCGCCTCACCGTCGACACCGTCGCCCCCCAGGCTCCGGTGCTGGCCCTGAACAATCTCAGCGGCATCGTCTCCCGCCAGCAGCTCATCAGTGCCAACGGCGCGATCCTCGTCTCCACCGCCGAGAGCGGGGCCACGGTCACCCTCACGCTCTCCAGCAGCTTCGCCGGCAGCCGCCCGGTGGTGAAGGTGTTCACATCCTCCGGCGTCACCCTCACTTCCCCCTCCCAGAGCGTGGTGTTCACGGCCACCGAGGCCGCCGGCCTCGGCGATGGCACCCTCACGGCCATCGCCACCCTGCAGGATGCGGCCGGCAACACCAGCACCTCGGCGCCGCTGAGCTTCAGCTATGTGGCCGAACCGAATCCGATCCTCGGGGAGATCACGATTGCGCGCAGTCAGAACGGCGAGGAGCGCACCAGCCTGGAGGCTTCGCTGCCGAGCGTTTTCACGCTCACCCGCACCGGCGACACCACGCTATCCAGCAGCGTCTCCTACACCCTCAGCGGCAGTGCCGTGGCTGGCACGGATTACAGCCTCCCCGCTTCCTACAACAGCAGCGAGAACAAGGGGACCCTCACCTTCGCGGCGGGTTCGGCCACCGCCACCCTCTCCCTGCCCACCAGCTTCAACACCATCCGCAACGCGAACACGCGCACGATCAGCGTTGCCCTGATCAAACCCGACGCCTACACGGTTCCCTCGATCGGCGGCAGCGCTTCCGCCGTGATCCTCGACGACGAGGTGGATGTAGTGGTGCCTGTGCTCTCCGCCAATCCCCTCAGTCTCAGCGAAGGCAACAGCGGCAGCGTCAGCCGCGGGCTCGACGTGGTGCTCGACAGGAGCAGCACCGCCCGCGTCACGGTGGCCTACAGCTTCGCCGGTGGTACAGCCACGGGCGGTGGGGTGGATTACAGCGGCAGCGCCGGCACCCTCAGCTTCGCGCCCGGCAGCACCCGCCAGACCATCCCCTTCACGATCGTCGGGGACACCGCGGTGGAGTCCGATGAGTCGTTCCTGATCACCCTCAGCGGTCCCACCATCGACGCCCCCGGCTCCCCGATGCCCACCTTCAGCACCGGCGGCGCCAGCCTCGCCGTGGCGGTGACGATCAGCAACGACGACACGAGCAGCCCCACGAACACGGGCCTCACCCTGTTGGGCACCGCCAGCAGCGAGAGCCTCAGCGGCGGCAGTGGCAACGACATCCTCACGGGTCTCGGTGGGGCTGATTCCCTCAACGGGGGCGCCGGCGTCGATCGCTTCGTGTACTCGGCCTTCAGCGACTCCACCGCGGCGGCCTTCGACACGATCAGCGACTTCTCCCCCAGCCTGCAGGGGGATCGCATCGGCCTTGGCGCCCCCATCGCCCTGCCCGGCAAGCTCTGGAATCTGGGCCTGCTGTCGGCCACCAGCCTCAGCGCCGCCCTCTCCTCCGCCTACACCGACGCCAACCGCAAGGACATCGGCAGCCAGGCCCTCGGCGAGGGCGAGGCGATGGGCTTTGTCTGGGGGCCCAGTCTCTCCTCCCGCGCTCTCTACCTCGTCGTCGACAACCCGAGCCTGGCCAGCCGCGACGGCAACCTGGTGATCCGCGCCAACGCCGTGACCATGGGCACCGTGCTCGGCGAGGTCAACGTCGGCTCCTATTTCGTCAGCGCCTGAGCTGTGTCGTCAGAGGTGAGACACGAACCAGCGCCAGAGGCGGGCCAGCAGGCCCGGACGGGCGGGCGGAAGCGAGGGAGGCTCGGGAGCCGGTTGTTCCTCCTGGCCGATCATCACCAGGAATTCCGGCAGGCGTAGGCGGCTCAGCGCTTTGCGCGAGCGCTGCAGATCGCGCTGCCGCGCCCGCATCTGGGCAGGGGTGAGCGCGAGCGGATCGCGTTCAGCCCCTGCGCCGGCGCCCTCCGCCTCCGAGTCCAGACCCTCGCGCTCGCCTGCCGGCCCATGGGGCCGCGCATCCTCCTGAAAGGCCCGGAACAGCGGGCTTTCGCCCTGACGGCGCAGCGCCTCCCGGGCCAGGCGCAACTGGCGTTCCCGCTGCCAGCCCACCCAGAAGGGGCGCCGTGGCTTTCTTGCTTCCCCGTCTCGTTCGTCCTCCTCCAGACCGGGGCGTGGCAGGTCGGAGGGGGAGAGCCGGAAGCGGCCCATCACACGCGGAAACTCCGGGGTGAGGCTCGAGAGGCGGCCCGGTTCGAACGGAGGCGGATAGGCCGCGGAGAGGGAGCCATCCTCCGGGGTGGTGGCGCGCAGATCCTCCGGTTCCGCGTCCGCCTCGGTGGTGAGGGTGTTGGTGCCGGGGCGGCGGCGCACCGTTCTCACGCTTCGCTCCAGCAGGGCAAGCCAGCCGATGCTCAGGCAGATCCGCTGAAATCGCAGCAGCTCGCGCAGCACGTCGTGGCTCTGCCCCGCCTCGCCCTGGGTGAGCACCCACTGCAGAAAGGGCGTGGACTGCTGCATCTCCTGCAGGGCCCCCCGGTGCAGGCCCCAGAGCACCAGTCCGACCACGATCGCCAGGCCCGCGTTGCCGGCGGACCGGCGGATGAAGGCCTCGCGCGTCTGGCTGAGGTTGCGGCGGATGCGCTCCTGCAGGCGATCCCGATCCCTTTCCAGGGAGCGGCGCACTTCGCGCTGCGCCACCTGCAGCGGCGCATTCGCCGGCACACGCACCACCAGGCCGGGGATGCGCTGCAGCTTCCCAACCAGGGCATCGATCGTGTCGCTCTCCTGCAGGATGCTGCGGGCGCGGTTGATCTGCCGATCCACGCGCTCCATCTGATCCCGGCTGATCTGCTGCTGTTTGTGCATCAGGGTGACGGTGTTGGCCACCGTCACCGGAGCCAGAAACAGATGCAGGGCGCTGAGCAGGGGCAGCAGCGTCAGCAGCAGGGGCAGCAGCAACAGCTCCCAGATCCGGCGCCGCAGACCCCCTTGGAAGGCGATCAGGCCGATGGCCGCCAGCAGGATCGGCGAGAGATCGAGGAACTGGGTGGTATGATAGAGGCGACTACCGATCGCGCCCAGATCGGATTCGCTCAGCAGCATCAGCAATTCCACCAGCCATATGGCCAGCAGCCCGTAGCCCGCCAACCGCAGATGCAGCAGGGAAAAACGCAGGCCGATCAGATCGACCACCGGCAGCGAGGGGCCGGGAGTGGTTGGAGATCTGTCTTTTTTCCGAGCCGTCGGGGAGGGATCCTCCGCAGCGATGGGCGGATCCGCATGAGGGTCGGGAATGGTTTCGCTCAGGTTTCCCATTCCCTTCGTATCTGCCCTAATCCTATCGCTGATTCGGCTGTCATCACCCTTTTTCCTGCACTCCACCTGCCGTTGCGGCGTGGATCTGTAACACTCCGCCCCGGCTCCCGGCCGGCGACGAGCAGCGGCGGATGGGTTGAGGAGCGTTCATGAACGGGCTCCGCCTTCGGCGCCTGCTGGGATGCTGGCAAGCACCGCTGGAGGCAGGAAAAAGAGGGGTATCTGATCGTGATCGCTCTGCGAAGGCGGAGCCCATCCCGCTCTGGATCGGTTTGCTGAGTTCTCTGCTCTGGATCTCGCCCGTGCAGGCGATGGGGTTTACGGGGGTTTTTGACCCCAAGTCCCTGGATCCGCTCTACTGGACGCCGGAATTGCGCTACGGAGCGGAAACCGATCCGAAAGTTGAAAGTGTTGATCTCTATGACTGCGCCATTGGTGAATATGCCTGCATCCAGATCGATGATCAGGATGCAGGCAATGCCACCCTGCAAGTTCTGGCGAATGGCAATCAGCGGAAGGCAACAATCCTCACCTGGGAATGGAAAAATACACAGTCTGTCGCTTATGTGGTGAGTTTTTCCTGGGCCTTTGTCCTGGATGGCGATGTGCAGGCCCAGCTCACCGTCGGCAACTTCACGACTGTCGCCGATGGCAGCAATCTGTCGGGCAGCGTCAGTGGGCAGGAGGTGCAGCCCAAGGCCTCCATCCTCTTCAAGATCACCGCACCCTTCAACGACCAGTCCAGTGGTGGCGACTTCTCGATCACCGGATTTGATGGATCCGTCGTCCCCGCGCCGCTTCCCGCGGCCGGAGCGGCCGCCGCGTTCGCCTGCAGCCGGCGCCTGCGCCGGCTGCGAAGCTCCCTGAGCGGCGAGCGCCCCGGCGAGCGCCCCGTCGCCCGACCGGCCGCCGCCCCCTCCGCCTACCTCGCCACGGCTCTCCATCTGCCGGTCAGCAGCCTGGCCCAGGTGCCGCTCAGCTTCGACTACCCAGAGAGCTGATTCCGCTCCTCCCCCCGTCCGCGCCCCCGCCGGCCCCTCGGGCAGCCCCGCGCTCCCGGCTCCTGTGTAACGCGCTTTTACGAAGCACCACAACCCATGACGAGCCACCCGTTCCGCGTAGGCGTCCCTGATCCCTCTCCCTACCGTCCCAGCAATTGCCTCCCCAGATCCGTGCTGCCCACCCCCCATTCCCGCGGCGAACTCACCACCCAGCTGGCGGTGGCCTGCCTCGGTGCCGGTGTGATCACCAGCCTGGCGGTGGCCCAGGGCCAGAACCCCCTCACCGCCCTCGGCATCACCCTGTTTTCGGCAGTGGCGGCCGTGGCCGTGGGCCAGGTGCTGTGAGCGACCTGCGGGCGCTCCTGCCCGCCCTCGCCAACAAAACCTATTTCAATTACGGCGGCCAGGGCCCCCTGCCCACCCCCTCCCTGGAGGCGATCGTCCACACCTGGCGGCGCCTCCAGGAACTCGGGCCCTTCACCGAGGCGGTCTGGCCCATGGTCGGCGGTCTCACCAGCGGCCTGCGGGGGCGGCTGGCCCGCTGGTGCGGGGTATCCGCCGATCGCATCGCCCTCACCGAGAACGTGAGTGCCGGTTGCGTGCTGCCCCTCTGGGGGCTGCCCTGGCAGGCGGGCGAGGAGATCCTGATCGGCGATGCCGAACACCCCGGGGTGGTGGCGGCCTGCCACGAGCTGGCCCGCCGCCAGCAGCTCAGCCTGGCCACCCTGGCGGTGCGCGACCTGCCCGGCGATCAGGCCGAGGCCGACGCCGCGGCCCTGGAGGCCCTGGAGCGGAGCCTCACCCCCCGCACCCGGCTGGTGGTGCTCTCCCACCTGCTCTGGAACAGCGGCCGCCTGCTTCCGATCCCAGCGGTGGCCCAGCGGCTCGCGGCCCATCCCCGCCAGCCCTGGCTGCTGGTGGATGCGGCCCAGTCGCTGGGCAGCGTGCCCGTGGCTGCCGCCGCCGCTGCCGCCGACATCTACGCGTTCACGGGCCACAAATGGTGCTGCGGGCCGGAAGGTCTGGGGGCGGTGGTGCTCTCGCCCCGGCTGCTGGCGGAGGGGCGGCCCACCCTGATCGGCTGGCGCAGCCTGCGCAACGAAAATGCCGCCGCCGATTCCTTCCACGACGACGGCCGACGCTTTGAGGTGGCCACCTCCTGCACGCCCCTGCTCGCCGGGCTCGACAGCTCCCTGGCGCTGCTGGAGGCCGAAGGCAGTGACCAGGCGCGACTGGAGCGGATCCAGGAGCGCAGCGGCAGCCTCTGGCGGGGCCTGCGGGAGCTGCCGGCGGCCCGCCCCCTGCTGCCTTGCCAGCCGCCGGCCGGCCTGGTGAGCTTCACCCTGCACCGCCGGGATGGCGGTGCGGTGGATCCGGCTTCGGTGGTGAGGCGCCTGGGCGAACGGGGGATCTGGCTGCGCTCCCTGCCCGATCCGGCCTGCATAAGGGCCTGCACCCACCTCACCACCACCGAGGAGGAGGTGGTGAGGCTGCTGGGGGCCCTGGCGGATCTGGCGGAGTGAGCGGCGCCCGGGGCGGGCGGCGAGCTGGGTTCAGATCGGGTCCGAAGGGATGACGCCGTCCACCCGGCTCTCGTGGGTGAGCAGATGGCGATAGACCCAGCCGGCCAGCAACGCCCCGGCGATCGGCGCCAACCAGAACAACCAGAGCTGGCCCACCAGTTCCGGACCCGCCCAGACGGCCACGCCGGTGCTGCGGGCGGGGTTCACCGAGGTGTTGGTGATCGGGATGCTGATCAGGTGGATCAGGGTGAGGGCCAGGCCGATCGGCACGCCGGCGAAGCCGCCGGGGGCGAGCTTGTCGGTGGCGCCGAGGATCACGATCAGGAAGAAGAACGTGAGCAGCACTTCGATGCTCAGGGCCGACCAGAGGCCGTAGGCGCCGGGGGAGTGGCTGCCGAAGCCGTTGGTGGCCAGCGGATTGCTGCCCGTCAGGGAGAAGCCCTTGCGGCCGCTGGCGATCTCATAGAGGAACCCGCCGGCGATGACCGCCCCCAGCACCTGGGCCACGATGTAGGCCAGCAGTTGGGAGCCGGGGAAGCGGCCCCCCGCCCAGAGGCCGAAGCTCACGGCGGGATTGAGGTGACAGCCGGAAATGTGGCCGATGGCGTAGGCCATGGTGAGCACCGTCAGGCCGAAGGCCAGGGCAACCCCCAGAAAACCGAGGCCGAAGGGATTGGTGGCGTCGTTGTAGGGGAAGGCGGCGGCGAGCACGGCACTGCCACAGCCGCCGAACACGAGCCAGAAAGTGCCGAAGACCTCGGCGAGAAATTTTTTGGAGAGGGGAACGCCGGAAGCCATTCCACGGTTCGAAAGGGTCTCCTGGATAGTGCCAAACGGAGGTCATTCCATCCCCTCTCTGTAACGGATCGCAGACGCAACAGCTTGCTGCCGGTCCAAGGACACCCCAAAAAGGCCAACATGTTGCCAGAGCTTGACAAGCCTGCCAACCCGGGCTGCAAAAAAAATGAAGAAGCCTCGAGGCAACCGGATGCCAGCGCCAAAAACCTGGCAAACCAGAACAATCGCCCGGCGAACATCGCAATCACTTGCCTTTTGACCATCCCTGCATACGTTGGAGTGTCAGGTCACGCCCTGACCCCACCCCGTTCCATCCCCGCGCTGGAATCCATGTCGCCCGTCTCCCTCCGCGCCGGCCTCCGGCCGCTCCTGCTGGCCTCGGCCGCCGGCTTCGGCCTGGTCGCCACCGGCCATGCCGCCCTCGCCGCCAGCGGCGACGCGATGCTGCGCACCGCCGAGTCCGCCTGCCTCGAAGCCGCCGTGCAGCAGGGCTGGCAGCGGGATCTCGCCAAGGTGGTCTCCAGCCGCGCCATCGACGCCGACAAGGTGGAGGTGGTCTTCGACCTCAGCCGCGACGGCCAGAACACCGCGCGGCTCACATGCCCCTTCAGCGCCAAGCAGGGGGTGATGGGCAAGCTCGCCGCGGTGGGTGAGAAGCTCGGCGGCGACAGCAAGCGCCAGGACTTCGGCAAGGATTTCACCAAGTCGATGAGCACCGCCGGCGATGCTGGTAGCCCGGTGGACCGCGCCCGCGGCTGGTTCCTGCTGGTGCCGGTGGGCCTGGCCGCCGCCTGCTGGGCCTTCCTGCGCCACCGGGAGGGCGACACCGCCTGAGGCCGCCTCAGCGCGGCAGGGCCCGCAGGGCTTTTTCCGCCTCCTCGCGGTCGTCGAAGTGGATGCGGGTGCTGCCGAGGATCTGGTAATCCTCGTGCCCCTTGCCGGCGATCAGCACCAGGTCGGTGGGCCCCGCTGCGGCGATGGTGTCGGCGATCGCCCGGGCCCGGTCGATCTCCACCCGCAGGTCGCTGCCGGCTGGGATGCCCGCCACCACATCATCGAGGATCCGCTGGGGATCCTCTGTGCGGGGGTTGTCCGAGGTGACCACCACCGCGTCCGCCAGGCGGGCGGCGATCTCTCCCATCTGGGGGCGCTTGCTGCGGTCGCGATCGCCGCCGCAGCCGAACACGCAGATCAGCCGCCCTTGGCTGAAGGGGCGGCAGGCCGCCAGGGCGCTCTCCAGACCGTCAGGGGTGTGGGCGTAGTCCACCAGCACGGCGGGTCCCCCCAAGCCTTCGGGCACCGGCACCCGCTCCATCCGGCCGGGCACCCCCCGGAAGCTCTCCAGGCCGGCGAGCACCTGGGGCAGGGGCAGCCCCTGCTGCACCAGCGCCCCCACCGCCTGAAGCAGGTTCATCAGGTTGAAGCGACCCACCAGGGGGGAGCGGAAGCAGCCCTCGCCCGCCGGGGTGATCACGCTGCCCGTCACGCCGGCGGCCCCCATCGCCAGATCGGTCACCCGCAGCTCGGCTTCGGGATTCTCCAGGGAGCTGCGCCAGCAGGGACGCCCCGCCGCCGTAAGGCGCTCCGCCAGGATCCGACCCCAGGGATCATCCCCATTGACCACCGCCCCGCCCGCCAGCAGCGGCTCGGCAAAGAGCCGCGCCTTGGCCTCGAAGTAGGCCTCCATGGTGAGGTGGTAATCGAGGTGGTCCTGGGTGAGGTTGGTGAACACCGCCCCGGCGAAGCGGCAGCCGGCCACCCGCCGCTGGTCGAGGGCATGGGAGCTCACCTCCATCGCCGCCAGGCTGGCGCCGGCCTCCAGCGCCTGGGCCAGCTGGGCCTGCAGGCTGTCGGCGAAGGGGGTGGTGTGGGAGGCGGTGACGCTGTGGCCAGGCCAGCGGTTCTGGAGGGTGCCGAACAGGGCGGCGGAGCGGCCGGTGGCGGCGGCCAGGTGCTCGATCAGGTGGGTGGTGGTGGTCTTGCCGTTGGTGCCGGTGACCCCGATCAGGGCCAGACGCCGGCTGGGCTGCTGCCAGAACTCCGCCGCCAGCTCGCCGGCCCAGGCCGCCACCGGCTCCTCGACGACGATCACCGCATCCTCCGGACCGGGCGGATTGGCGGCGGCGGCGACAGGGCCGATCACCGCCGCGCAGGCGCCGGCGGCCAGCACCTGGGGCCAGAAGCTGCCCCCGTCCACCTGAGTGCCCGGCAGGCCCACGAACAGGGTGCCGGGGCCCACCCGGCGGGAATCGCAGCTGATGCCGCGCACCTCGGCGTTGGCCAGGGCGGGGGACACGGCCAGGCCCACCTGGCGAAGCAGCGGGTGCAGCAGCGGCGACATGGGGGATGGGGGAACGGGGAGCGGCCGGACGAGCGATGCCGCCTTCGCCGGCGCCGCCCTTTCTAAGGCCAAACCGCACGGCGCAACCCTGCTGAGGGCCGCCCCGCCGGCCGGGCTTCAGAGGGCGCCGTGGCGCTCCAGCCACTGGCGCAGACGCTCCCCCGCCAACCGGGGCGGCACCCGGGGCAGGGGCTGGGCCGCCCCGGGCGCCGGCCCATCCACCCGGGCGAGCACAGGCACCTCCAGGCCCCAGCGGGCCTGCAGGGCCGGATCGCCATCCACATCCACCGCCGTGAGCGGCGGTGGCGGCTCCAGGGCCTTCAACCGCTCCTCGAGCCCCTCACAGAGGCAACAGCCGCTGCGGGTGTAGAGGATCAGGGCCGCCATCAATCGGGCACCGGATCGCAGCCGCAGGGGGTGAAGGGGTGGCAGCGGCCCAGCCGGCGCAGGGTGAGCCAGCCCCCCCGCCAGGGCCCGTGCCGCTGGATCGCCTCCAGGCCGTAGGCGCTGCAGCTGGGGATGAAGCGGCAGTGGGGACCCAGCAGGGGCGAGAGCCAGCGGCGGTAGGCACGGATCAGGGCCAGCAGCAGGGCCGCCAAGGCCGCCTCCAGGGCCGCCCGCGGGCCGGCGGCGGCGGCGGCTGCGGGCGATGGGCCGCCCTTTAGGATGGTGGATCGGTCCGGCACCGCTGGCGTGCGGGGGGCATCCCCAGCATGGCGCGCCGCCGCCCGTTGTTCCCCCACCCCCGTTTCCATGTCTCGCTACCGCGGCCCTCGCCTGAGGATCACGCGGCGCTTGGGAGACCTTCCCGGTCTCACCCGTAAGTCCGCCAAGCGGGCTTATCCCCCCGGTCAGCACGGCCAAGCCCGTCGCAAGCGCTCCGAATACGCGATCCGTCTCGAAGAAAAGCAGAAACTGCGTTTCAACTACGGCATCTCCGAACGTCAGCTCGTCCGCTACGTG
>JBEIHT010000072.1:0-12157 GCA_040381155.1 Aphanothece sp. | reverse complement strand
TGCTGTCAGCCACCATCGCCGCCAGGGCGTCGATCTGGCCAGCGTTGATGAATTCGCCACGGGCGTCAGCCTGGGCAACAACCTTGGTGAAGGCGTCGAACATTGAGGATCTCCGGGTCTCGACGAGGGGGGAAGTCGGGAGGGGGGTGGGAAATGGGGGAGGCCGCTGGGACCAGGCCCTGGACAAGCCAGGGAGATCCGAGCGTTCTCTGGTCAGTCGCCCTGGCTTTGACGGCCTGGCGTTGGAGGGAGCGCCTTGACACGGCCCGAACCCGGGCTGTGGTGAGGATGCCCCCTACGGCGCGATTGACCAGACTATTGTGGTGGAAGTCACAGAGCCCGGTGCCCGGCACGTAACAAACGGTCATCGCCCACAAGGAAGGGGCCCGCTGGGCCCCTGCTGCTGGCTGTGGTGGCCGTGGTGATCAGGCCTCAGACTTGCGGCGGCCCTTGCGGGGAGCGGCGGCGTCAGCTTGGTTGGAACCGGCGTCGCCGCCACCGCTCACCGCCACATCGGTGATCCTGCCGCCGAGGCGGTGGACGAGTCGCATGGTTTCGTTCATGCGTGTGTAGGGCACCTGCATCACGCAGTCGGCGCTGCGGATGAAATCGTTGCGGGCCAGCCCGGTGACGGTGATCGTCACCTGGCGGCCGCTGACGGAACTGGTGCCTCGGGTACCTGCGGAAACCTTCATGGGTCGGTCCTCTGCGGAGATGGGGGGGGGGGAATTCAGTTGACGGGCGTCAGGCTGGCGATGCGACCGCCCTGGCGCTGGACCTGCTGCTGCACCTTGAGCAGCTGGTCGAAGGGGACGAACAGCACCCGGTTGCTGCGCTTGTGGAGCCGGTAGTTGTTGAAACCGGTGACCTCCACCCGGAAGGTGCGGCCCTCCTCGCCAGCCCCCACCCCCTGGCGGGTGACCCCATCGGCCGGCACGGCGCGGAAGGCGCTGCCCTTGGCGTTGGGGCTGACCACCGGCAGAGGCAGCTCGGCGTGAACCGCCGGATTGAGACGGGACTGGGTGCGCAGGGCGTCACCGCGGACGGAGGCACCGACGCCACGGGCGAGCTGCATGGCATAGGAGAACTGCAGGCCCTGTTGGCCAACGGAGTAGCCGAAGGCGTGGATGTAGGGCACCGTCTCCTCGCCGAAGCGCTCCTGGTACTCGGCGCTGTCGAGATAGGAATCAATCTCGGCGTCGTAACCCTGCTCCTGGAGGATGGTGAAGTGGTGCAGCATCTCCGCCTTGTTCTGGGGAGCGCGACCCAGCAGGTGCTTGAAGTTGAGCTCAATGAAGCGGTAAGCGTTGCAGTTCTCGAAGAACTTGGCTTTATAGAGACCGCTTTTGGCAACCTGGCGCACAAATTCACGCACGCTCAGATAGCCACGCCTGAACAGAGATTCGGGGCCTTCAAGCCGCTCATTCGCCATCACATACTGATTGCCAAGCACCTGACGGTAGACGGCACGAATCAGGATCTGCTTGTCATTTTCGGTGGCATTCTCCCAGTTTTCCTTGTTGCGGGCACTGGCGAATCGCTCGATGCCCAGATAGGCGGCGTTGGCGAGAGTCATGGGCGAGGGCCTGAGGGGGGCGCGGGGTGGGGGAAGGGGTGTCCGACAGGAGGCCGGAGGTGCCCTGCGGCAACGTGGGGCGACCTTGGGCGGGCAGGCTGACGGAACAGCGGCGCACAGCCCACACCGCAACCTGCAAGGCGGATCCTATGGGGCTTCCCTGACCTTGGCGCCCGCGCTTCACAATCGTTACAACCCCAGGGGCTTGACGGCCGCGGAGCTGGCCCCTGGCGGGCCGGCGCAGCGTCGATACCATCCGCCAAAATCTCTCCTGACCCCAATGGCTGCCGATTCACCGATCCCGGCCCACCGCTGGCCGACAGGTGACCCCTACGGCGAAGCGCTGCCTCGTCTGGTCGACCAACTGCATGCCCTCTCCAGGGTGGCCGAGAGCCTCACGGTGCGCCTGCTCGAACTGGAGGAACGGCTTGTCGATCAGGAAAGCAGGTTGCTGCCGCTGATCGAAGCCGGGCCAGCCATCGATGCGGCGGCGCTCGAGGGGATGGATCTGCGCTTGGGGGAAACCGAAGAGCGTCTCGCCCAGCTTGAGGACCTCCTGAGGGACGGGGATGGCCGCGACGGGCGCCGCTCGGGGGGGCAGCGCCTGGATCGCTCCCTGCGGGCGCTGCCCAGGCCCCTCACCCTGGAGGCGGCCGAGGAACCCGACGTCGACGCCGAGTCGGACCCCTTTCCAGAGGAGGGGGAGCAACCCTTCATGGATGAACGGATCGCCTGATCCCCCCTCCCCGGCGGAGACTCAGCCCGCGCCGGCGGTGCTGAGCATCGTCGCCGCGGTGTAGATCACCAGGCCGGTGATGGCAAAACCGCCGGCGGTCACCAGGCTCTGCCAGAGGCGGCGAGCCAGGGGCGACGGGGCGTCGGCCAGCCAGGCGGGACGGGGCCCGGAGAAGCCCGCCGAGGGGCTCCAGGAAGTGCCACGACCGGCCGGGCTGCGGCTGGCGATGGCGTCGCGCCAGTAGGCGTCATAGCGAGGGGCCTGCTGGTTGAACGGCATCTCCCCCAGGGCGCGACCGGCCAGGCTGCGGGAGCGCTGGAAGGGCACCGTATCGAGTCCGAAGGCGTTGAGGTACTCCTGCGAATCGAGCAGGCTGTCGATCAGGCCGGGCAGGCCCCGCTGGGCGATCACGATCGATAGGGCAATGCGTTCGCGCTCGCCATGCACCTGGCGGCCCAGCACCCGGCCGACAATCTGATCCACCATGCGGTAGTTGCTGTTGCAGCGGTAGAAGTCGTCGCGGAACTTGCTGGAGAGCAGCAGGCCGCGCACGAAATCGCGCATGGTGATCTGGCCGCTGCGCAGCTGCGATTCCAGCGCCGCGTCGCGGTCCACTTTGAAGGCATGGAAGAAGATCTGGCGGTACGCCTGCTCGATTAAGGCATCGACATTGGCGGCGTTGCGGGCCTGGGGCTGGGGCACCTGACGGGGGCTCTCGTCACCACCGACGGCGAACGACCGAACCCGGGCGTTCTGGCTCAACGGGGGGGTGGACAGCAGGGGAAGGCTCATGGCGGCTGCGGCGAAGGGAGGTCCGAATCGGCCCGGCAGAAGGTAAGCGAAGTTACCCATGGCGGACACATCAGCCCGGCAGCTCTCCAAGCTCCGTTACGTTTCGAGCCGACGGGGAGGTCAGGCGAGGGCGGGCAGCCAATCGGCCGGGATCTCGCCGCTGAAATCATCGGTGCGGGCGAACTCAAACGGACCGGCCAGGGACCCCCAGAGATGTTCGTGGCTGACCGGGTCGTGGCCCCGGTCGATCGTCTGCATGCGGTCGGGGAAGAGCTCCAGGCGGCTCACCAGGTAAGCCGTGCGCCCCTTGCGCTCTACCAGACAGCGACAGCCGGGCTCCACTTCGCCGACAAAGCCCTCGCCCTGCTCGCGCACCACGTAGGTGCATCCTTCCAGTGGGCGCAGGTCGTCCGGCTCGATGCGCAGGCGCAGGGCGCGATCCTCCACGGCACCCCAGAAGCGTTGGTCGTCGGCGATGGCCTGGTTGTGGATCACCAGCTCCTTCCCGCGGCGCTCGGGCCGCAGCACGCGGATCCGGTACGGGGACGCTGGATCGAGCGCATACGACTGTTCCAGCAGCAGGGAACCGGGGGCCAGCTGGGGCAACGGGCGGAGGCGAACGAGAATGTGGGCGTAAAGGGGTGGGTTGTCGAACGCCTGGGCCTGGTTGCTGAAGCCGCCGCTCAGCAGCTGCACCAGCCGGAGGAGGGAACTGTGCATCCTGAAAACCTACAGACCCAGCAGGCGGATACGGAATTCCGCCACCTGGCGCGCCATCGCCGGATCGCTGAGGGCGAAGGGGTGGTCGGCGATCCTGGCCAGGATCAGGGCCAGCTTTTCCTGCCTGGGCAGGTTGGCTGGCAGGCCTTCGCTGCCGGGGCCAAGCCAGGCCTGGTCGAAGGCGTGGGCAAAGCTGTCGGCGTTGTTGAACAGGCGCTCGGAGTGGGGCTGGGGATCAGAAGCCACGGATTGCGCATTTCCTTGTGGATTCGTTGCCGGACAACCAGGCAGCGCAGGAAACTCAAGGATGCCAGGACCCAGATTTGAACTGGGGACACGGCGATTTTCAGTCGCCTGCTCTACCAACTGAGCTATCCCGGCTTGTCGGCCTGCCGACTCATCCACTCTAGATCACGGAGGTGCCGCCACTCCGGCGTTCGGGCCAGGCAGAGCAGCCCCTCCACCCGCCAGCCCGCTTGCTGCAAAGCCTCGGCGGCCGCCAGGGCGGTGGCACCGCTGGTGAGAATGTCGTCCACCAGCAGCAGGGGGCGGCGGCGCGCCTCCCCGGGCTGCGGCGGGCGGCAGCAGGCGAAGGAACCGCGCTGATTGGCGAAGCGCATGGCACGCCCCAGATGGTGCTGGCCGAGCACCGGGTGGCGGCGCAGCAGCAGCGGGGCGGCGACCAGGCCCAGCTGGCGGGAGAGGCACTGGCAGACCAGGGGCGGCAGCGGGTTGCCCCGGCGCTTCCAGCTGGGGATGGGCACCAGCAGCGGGCGCAGTGGGCCGGCCGCCAGGGGGGGGCGGATGCTGCGCACCAGGGCACGCATCAGGGCGGGTCGCGGTCGCTGCCGCAGCCCGAGCAGCGCAAGCCGCAGACCCCCCGCATAGGAGCCGGCCGCCCACCAGGGGAGGGGAGCGGTGCCCCGGAGACCCCCCTCGGGCAGTTCCAGTCGGCACGCACAGGCCCCGCACAGGCCGCCATCGACGTCACAGCGACCTCGGCAGTGGGGGCAGGCCGGCGGCAGCAACCAGTGCAGGGACGCACGAAAAAAAGAAGCGAAGGCCACGGCGATGGCCGCCGGGCGGCCACGGAGGACCGCTTAAGGATTCCCGGGCAGCGACCGCAGCATGGCCACCAGGGTGCGGTGGGCATCCTCGCTGTCGGTGAGGGTGTGGTCGAAGGGCACCTCCAGCACGCCGCCATCCACCTCCAGACGCATGGCTTCGGGCAGCACCGCCAGCATGCGCGCACTGCGGGCCTCGCTCACCCCGCCGTAGTGGCGCGCGTAGGCGAGCACCGCCTCAGCATGGTCTTCGTTCATATGTTTGCAGATCCGATCGCTCACGACGGCAGTGAGGGGGTCGGCGGCCATGGCGCTGCTGGCTGGGGTGGCCCCATTCTGGAGAGGGGGGCCAGCGAGCGGGCCTTCAGGCGGCGGCGAAGCGCTGCCAGAGCAGCAAGCCCAGGCGAATGGCGCTGAAGCCCACATAGCCGGCCAACAGCACGAACAGGGCCATCGAGACGATGGTTCGCAGGCGCTCGCCCATGGATCTCGCGCAAGGGGTGCTAGGTGCCTCCCATCCTGCCTGGCGCCAGCGCGGCAGCGGCCAGCAGGGCCATGCCGCGACAGGCGGAGAGCTGGGGCCGATTCAGCACCGGCACGCCCAGGGCCCGCTGACGCAGGGCCCGCCACTGGGGGTTGCGAGCGCCGCCCCCCAGGGTGATCAGCCGCTGGATCGGCGGCGCTCCCAGCTCCCGCAGACGCTCCCAGCCGGCGCACTCCAGGGCGGTGAGGCCCTCCAGCAGGGCCTGCAGGAAGTGGGCATCGCTCACGGGCCGGGGCCCCAGCACCGGCTCCAGATCGGGATCGTCCCAGGGGAAGCGCTCCCCCCGGCCCGGGATCGGGCGAAGCCGCAGGCCCGTGGGGCGCTCGGGATCGATCTGGCGGCTGAGCTCCGTCAGCTGCTCGGGCTGGAAGAAGCGCAGCAGCACGCCGGCCCCGGCGTTGGAGGCCCCGCCCGCCAGCCAGCGGCCAGCCACCCGGTGGCAGCTTACGCCCGGACCCCGGATCGGCCGCGGCACGAACTGCTTGAGCACCAGGGTGGTGCCCAGCACGGTGATGCCATCCCCCGGACCGGGATCGGCCGCCAGTACAGCGGCGTTGGCATCGGTGCTGCCGGCCACCACCTGGCAGTCGGCGGGAAGGTCGAGGCGGGCCGCCGCTTCGGCGCTGAGGGGTCCCAGGATCTCGCCACTGGGACGGATCTGGGGCAACGCCGCGCGCCAGGGCAGGGCGTCGATGGGCCCAGCCCAGGAGCCGCGCTCCAGATCCCAGCCGAGGCGGAGGTTGTTGCCCTCCTCCCCCCAGCGCCAGTCCCCCAGGAGCCAGCCCATCAGCCAGTCGGCCTGATGGCGCAGGTGCAGGTCAGGCCCCAGCCCCGCCGCCGCAGCGCCGGCGAGGAGGCGGAGGGCCCGGGCCAGGCTGCCGCTGACGCTGGCGGCAGGACCTTCCACCCCGAGGGCAGCAAGGGCCTCGCTTTGCTCCGGACAGGCCAGGGAATAGGGCAGGGCCAGGGCCATCTCCCCCGGCAACAGGCTCCCGTCCCCCCGGCAGAGCAGGAGAGTGCCTGAGGTGCCATCGACCGCGATGGCGCGCACGGCGCGGCGACGCTCGGGGGGCAGCCCCCGCACCAGGGCGATCAGACCCTGGCGCCAGCTGCGGGGATCTGCGAACGGTCCGGGATAGGCAGAGGCCTGTTCCAGAACATCAGACTGGCCGGCCTCACCCCGCTGGAGCAGGGCGAGGCGCAGACCGCTGCTGCCGAGGTCCAGACCCAGGACGGCGCTGTTGCCCTCAGGCAGACGTACCCGCGACAACGCGATCGGCGGTGGCCTGCTTCAGGGTGGCGGCGATGGCGCTCACCTCCTCCCAGGGGAGGTTGAGGTCGTTGCGGCCGAAATGGCCATAGGCGGCAACATCCTGGTAGAAGCGGCCGCCGCGCTGCTGGGGCAGCTGGCGCAGGCCGAAGATCTCGATGATGGCGCCGGGACGCAGGTCGAAGTGCTCCTGCACCAGGGCGGTGAGGTCATCGTTGCTGAGGCTGCCGGTGCCGAAGCTCTCCACCAGGATGCTCACCGGGCGCGCCACGCCGATGGCGTAGCTGAGCTGCACCTCGGCCTTGCGGGCCAGACCGGCGGCCACCAGAGCCTTGGCCACATAGCGGGCGGCGTAGGCGGCAGAGCGGTCCACCTTGGTGGGGTCCTTGCCGGAGAAGGCGCCACCGCCGTGGCGGGCGTAGCCGCCGTAGGTGTCAACGATGATCTTGCGGCCGGTCAGACCGGCGTCGCCCTGGGGACCACCCACCACGAACTTGCCGGTTGGGTTCACCAGGAAACGCGTGGTTTCGTCGCTGGGCTTGAGGGAGAGATCGGCGGTGGCGGGCAGCACCACGTGGGTCCAGAGATCGTCGTGGATGCGCTCGCGCAGGGCCTTCTCCTCGCTGATGCCGTCGATCTCGGCGGTGTGCTGGGTGGAGATCAGGATCGTGTCGATCGCCACGGGCTGGTCGTTTTCGTAAACGACGCTCACCTGGGTCTTGCCGTCGGGAAGCAGATAGCCGAGGGTGCCCTCATGGCGCACCTGGGCCAGGCGCAGGGCCAGCCGGTGGGCCAGGCTGATGGGCAGGGGCATCAGCTCAGGCGTTTCGTTACAGGCGAAGCCGAACATGATCCCCTGGTCGCCGGCGCCCACCTTGTCGAGGGGATCACCCTCGTGGTCATCGGCCTCGTCCACGCCCTGGGCGATGTCGGGGGACTGCTGGTCAAGGGCGACCAGAACGGCACAGCTGTTGGCGTCAAAACCGCCGGCGCGGGCGCCGCTGTAACCGATCTTTTCGATCACCCCCCGCACCAGGTGGTTGAAGTCGACCCGGGCGGTGGTGGTGATCTCACCGGTGATCAGGCACAGGCCGGTGTTCACCACGGTTTCGCAGGCGACGCGGCTGGCCGGGTCCTGGCTCAGCACAGCGTCGAGGACGGCATCGCTGACCTGATCGCAGATCTTGTCAGGATGGCCCTCCGTGACGGATTCCGATGTGAAGACGTAACGGCTCATGCCCTGGCGGATGAAGGAAACGGCTGTGAGCCTATGGCCTCACCCTCTGGGGCCCCGGTGGTCGTGGACACCGTCTGCGTTGGGCCCGTCCGCTGCCGATGCGGGGGTGGGTCCGGGCTGCACCCGCAACTCGCTCCAGTGGCGCAGCTGGGGGCCATCCCCCTCCAGGGGCGGAGGCTGGCGCCATCCGGAGCGATAGCCAAGCACCACGGGCACCCCGGCAGCCCGGGCCATGCGCAGATCGCTGTTGGCATCACCCACCAGGGCGCATCCCCCGACCTCCACACCGAGGGCACCGCAGAGCCCATGAACGGCGCGCGGATCCGGCTTTGCGGGCCGGTGGTCGGCGCTCCACAACCCCTGCACGCACTGCTGCAGGCCATGGGCCGCCAGGAAATCGCGTATCCCGGCTTCGTGGTCGTTGCTGATCACGGCGCAGCGGATGTCGGCCTGGTGCAACGCGTGCAGCAGCTCGGTGAAGCCCGGCGTGGGCTGGGGACGGTGATTGCTGCCCTGGCCGTGCAGGCGATCGGTGGTGGCGAACACCCGTTCGCTCAGCGCCAGGGCATCGGGCCAGCCCAGACCCAGCTGAGTGAACACGGTTGCGGTGGCGATCAGGTTGTGATCCCGGCAGCCCACCGCCGTGGCGCCGGCTGGATCAATGCGGCCGCCACAGAAGCCATAGGCCCTGCTGAGCAGATCGGCCAGCTCCTCAAGCCGCTGTGGCTCCGGCAGCAGCGGCGTCGCCAGGCGGCGGCACTGAGCCAGCCGTTCGGCTGCCAGCGCCTCCAGCATCGGTTCGCTGTGGCTGATGGTGCCGTCCTTGTCGAACAGCACAGCCTCAATCTCCCAGCCCGGCGGACCGAGGGGAACATCGCCCAGCAGCAGGTGGGGCACTCAGTCGACGGTGACGCCCATCGGCTCACCGTCTTCGGCCTGCTCGAGCAGCATCTGCTTGTAGCGGGCGGCCATCTCCTCGGCCTTGTCGAACACTTTCTGGGGATCGGTGAGCATGTCGCCGGGCTCCGGCTCGAGAGCCTTGGTGGAGAGGGAGATGCGACCGCGCTCGGCGTCGAGATCGATGATCATCACCTTCATCTGATCATTGACATTGAGCACGGTGTGGGGGGTTTCGATGTGCTCGTGGCTGATCTCCGAGATGTGCAGCAGGCCGCTGACACCGCCGATGTCGATGAAGGCGCCATAGGGCTTGATGCCGCGCACGGTGCCGAGCACCACCTCGCCCACCTCAAGGCGATTCATCTTGCGCTCCACCAGGGCGCGGCGGTGGCTGAGCACCAGGCGGTTGCGCTCCTCGTCCACCTCCAGGAACTTGAGGGGGAGGAAGTCGGCGACGAGCTCCTCCTTGGCCTTGCGGGTGCTGATGTGGCTGCCGGGGATGAAGCCGCGCAGACCTTCCACCCGCACAAGGGCGCCGCCGCGGTTGGTGGCGAACACCTCGCTGTAGATGGTGGCGTCCTCCTTCTGGAGCTGGCGCACCCGCTCCCAGGCCCGCTGATACTCGATGCGGCGGATCGAGAGGGTGAGCTGGCCATCCTCGTTCTCTTCGCTGAGGATGAAGAACTCACGCACCTCGCCAGGCTCGAGCACGTCGGAGAGGTGCTCGACCCGGTTGATCGACACCTCCGGCAGGGGCATGAAGGCGGCGGTCTTGGCGCCGATGTCGATCATCGCGCCCTTCGGCTCCAGGGCGAACACGGTGCCGTTGACGACGTCGCCGGGTTTGAAGTTGTAGTCGTACTTGCTGAGCAGTGAGGCGAACTCGTCCAGGGTGAAACCCACCCCGTCGCTCTCGCGGCTGGCGGTGGTGCGGCTGCTGGAGTTGTCGGCGCTGGGCACCTCTTCCGGAATGGCCAGATCGAGATCCAGAGCGGCCTCAGGGGCTGCGATGGCGTCGCTGGGAGCCTCGACGGTGCCGAGATCGGAAGAAGGGGTGACGGTCATGGAACAGGGGCGGCTGCTGAAAGCAGGACGAAGGGATGGAGCCGTGCCTGCCCGCCTGCAGAACACGTCCGATCCATGACTCTACCAATCGAAGACCTCCCCCCTGCAGATGGCAGGCGCCGTGGCTCAGCCGACGATCGCCAGTCGGTCGCTCTTGCGGCCGCCGCCGCGCTCCCGGCCACCGCCCAGGCCCTCCAGGGTGGCCACGAAATCGCTGACGCTGCGGAACTGGCGATAGACAGAGGCGAATCGCACGTAGGCCACCTCGCTCATGCCGCGCAGTCGCTCGAGCACCAACTCGCCGATCTCCGTGCTGCTGACCTCCCGGCCGCTGCGCTGCTGCAGCGCCAGCTCGAGGTCATCGACCACCACCTCCAGCTGGCCCGGCTCCAGACCGGTCTTCTCACAGGCCCGCAACAGACCGTGCAGAAGCTTGACCCGGTTGAAGGTCTCGCGGCTGCCGTTGCGTTTGACCACCGTGATCGGCACTGTTTCCACCCGCTCGTAGGTGGTGAAGCGGAAGTCGCAATTCAGGCACTCACGGCGCCGCCGCACGCTGCGCCCGCCGTCGGCGGCTCTGGATTCCAGCACCCGACTGTCGGTGTGTTGGCAGGAAGGGCATTGCATGCCCGAGAACTCCAGGGGTGTTCAAAAAGTGTAAGCAGCCGAATCGACCTTGAGAAGGGGCTGGCGGCCGCGGAGCTGGGGCGAACAAGAAAAAGCCCCCGCCCGGAGGGGCGGGGGCTGCGTGGGCGGGGCTCACTTGCCGATCTTCGGGGGGTCGCGGAAGGCGATCGCGAAGAAGAGGGTGGAAAGGGCCCGGGCCAGGATGAGGCTGTAGGCGAAGCTCTCCATGGGGAGTTCTCGGGGGGGAGTGGCGGAAGGGCCCGGCGGTCAGCTGAGCGGGGTGCCGGCCGGGGGCACGAAGCCCTCGGGGAGGCGTCGGGTGGAGCGGTCGCCCAGTTTCTGGAAGAGACCGAACTCCACCTGCTCGCCCAGATCGGGATCGATGCCCGCGAACACGTCGCGGTAGAGGGTGCGGGCTCCGTGCCAGATGTGGCCGAAGAAGAACAGCAGCGCGAAGGTGGCGTGGCCGAAGGTGAACCAGCCGCGGGGGGAACTGCGGAACACACCATCGGAGTGGTAGGTCCCGCGGTCGAATTCAAACGACTCGCCAAGCTGGGCCTTGCGGGCCAGGCGCTTGACGTCGGCCGGGTCGGTGAAGGTCTGGCCGTTGAGGGCGCCTCCGTAGACCTTGGCTGTGACCCCCTGCTGCTCGAAGGAGTACTTGGCCTCGGCGCGGCGGAAGGGGATATCCGCCCGCACGATGCCGTTCTTGTCTTCGAGCACCACGGGGAAGTTCTCGAAGAAGTTGGGCAGGCGCCGCACGGTCAGCTCGCGGCCGTCCTTGTCGGTGAAGCTGATGTGGCCGAGCCAGCTGGTGGGCAGGCCGTCGCCGTTGACCATCGGGCCGACGCGGAACAGACCGCCCTTGGCCGGGCTGTTGCCCACGTAATCGAAGAAGGCGAGCTTCTCGGGGATCTGCGCCCAGGCTTGCTCCGGCGTGGCGCCGTTGTCGAGGGCGGTCTCAACGCGCCGGTTGATTTCGGTGCGGAAGTAGCCCTGGTCCCACTGGTAGCGGGTTGGGCCGAACAGCTCTACCGGGGTGGCGGCGCAGCCGTACCACATGGTGCCGGCGACGATGAAGGCCGCGAAGAACACCGCGGCGATGGCCGAGGCCAGCACGGTTTCGATGTTGCCCATCCGCAGGGCCTTGTAGAGGCGCTCCGGCGGGCGGGTGGTGATGTGGAAGATGCCCGCGATGATCCCCACAATGCCAGCGGCGATGTGGTGGGCCACGATGCCGCCTGGATTGAAGGGGTTGAATCCTTCGGGGCCCCAGGAGGGCTGCACCTTCTCGATGTGCCCCGTGAGGCCATAGGGGTCGGTGACCCACATCCCTGGCCCGAAGACGCCGGTGAGGTGGAAGGCGCCGAAGCAGAAGCAGCCGAGACCGGCAAGCAGCAGGTGGATGCCGAAGATCTTGGGCAGGTCCAGAGCCGGCTCACCGGTGCGGGGGTCCTGCCAGATCTCCAGATCCCAGTAGGTCCAGTGCCAGATGGCGGCCAGGAACAGCAGGCCGCTGAAGATGATGTGGGCGGCGGCGACGCCCTCGAAGCTCCAGAAGCCGGGGTCTACCCCGGTTTCGCCGGTGATGCTCCAGCCCCCCCAGCTGCCGGTGACCCCCAGGCG
>JBEIHT010000071.1:0-12285 GCA_040381155.1 Aphanothece sp. | reverse complement strand
GAAGCGGCACCAGAGGCGGGCCCTCAGGCCGGTGACCGTGGTGGGCTGGGCCTTCATGAGGGCGTCAAAGAAATCGCCGTGGCGGTTCTCGTCCTGACACCAGTTCTCAAAGAAATTGAAGATCGGGAAGATCTTGCTCTCGGGGTGCTGCTCAAGGTGGCGGAAGATGGTGATGTAGCGCCAATAGCCGATCTTCTCCGACAGGTAGGTGGCATAGAAGATGTAGGCCGGCTTGAAGAAGGTGTAGGCCTTGTGGGAGGTTAGGAAACCCAGGTCGAGCTGCAGGCCGAAGTCGGCCATCGCCTTGTTGAGGAAGCCGGCGTGGCGGGCCTCGTCGCGGGCCATGTGGGCGAAGCACTCCGCCAGCAGGGGATTCTTCTCCTTGATGCGGCGGCTGAGCTCTTTGTAGAGCAGGAAGCCGGAGAATTCGGAGGTGCAGCTCTGCTCCAGAAACTCCACGAACACCTTGCGGGTGTCGGGGTCGAGCTTGTCGGCGGCACCGATGAATTCGTCGTTGCGGACGAAGTGGTGGCGGTTGTAGTCCTTGCGGAACTCCTCGCAGATCGCCTCCAGCTCCTCCTGGTTGGGCCGCAGATCCATCGCCGCCATCGCGTCGAAGTCGGTGGTGTAGAAGCGCGGCGTCAGGATCGTGTCCTTCACCGGATCCTTGATCGCCGGCGCTTCAGGAGTGCCGAGGGTGGAGGCGGCGGTGACGGTGGCTGAGGTGGCGGTGGCAGAGGTGGCGGTGGGAGGCACCATCGGATCGGCTCGGCGGCGGAGCGTGTCCGGCCATCGTAGGAGCCGCGGCGTCCCTGGCGGATGAACTGTGAAGAGCGAAGGGCTCAGTTGGGCCCCAGCCACTTCTGCCCGTTCAGGCGTTGCACCAGCCGCGAGACCAGCAGGGCGAGGCTCATCTTCTTCTCGTCGATCAGGAACGACTCCAGCAGGCTGGGGCTGGCACCCGCCTCGGCCAGGGCGATGGTCTTGGCGGAGGCGATGTTGGCCTTGGTGAAGCAGAGCCAGAAGCGCCGCTCCCCGGGCAAGGAGCCGGTCACCATCCAGCAGTCGGTGCCTACCACCGGCATGGGCCCCTGCAGGAAGGCCAGTTCGGGCGCCGGCCCGCCGTAGCTCTGCACCTCCTTCGCCAGGGCCGGCAGGAAGGTCTGGGGCACGAAGGTGTCGAAGGGCTGCTCCTCCGGGGCGGGGGGCTTGGCTTTCGCCGCGGGCTTCTCGGCGGGCGTGGCGGCCGGCTTGCCGGCGGACGCCTCGGAGGGGGATCCGCTGGGGGCCTGGGCTTCGGGGTTGGGGCTGGTGCTCACCGCGGCAGAACGGCAGACGGTGCCGCGAACTCTAGGCAGCGCAGCGGTGATTGCCGCACCGCCGCCCCAGCTTCACCAGTCGTCGCTCGCAAGGGTTCCCCAGTCCTCGCCAGCGGGCACCGGTTCGGACACCGGTTCAGGCGCCCGAGGCGAAGCCTGCCGCCAGCCGCTGGCGGCGGTGGCTGGGGCGGGGGCCGGACTGGCGGCGGCCTCGCCGCGGCGGATCACCCGGAAGGGACCGGAGACCGTCGGTGCCGGCTCACCCGGGGCCCGCGTGCCCCCCGCCGATCCCCACTCCGCCTGGGGAGCCTCGCGCCGGCTCCGCTGCCGCTGGGGCGGTTCGAACAGCTCCTCCTGCTCCCAGGGCTCGGGGCTCTCGACGCCGATGCGCCGGCCCACCTGGCGCCGCAGCGGGGTGGCCCCCTGCCCGAGGGCCAGGGAGGTGGCTCCGGCGCTGAGGGCGGCGCCACCGGCCCCCGCCAGGGCCAGCCAGGCCCCCAGCGGCAGGGGGGCGGAGCTCCAGGTGAGCAGCCGCAGGCTTACCCAGGGCCGGAGGTTGAGGGCCCCCACCAGCAGCACCGCCAGCAGGGGTGCCAGCAGGGGCAGGAGCAGGAGGCGGCGCAGCACGGCGTGATCAGGGGGATGGCGGGGTGATGGGGCCCTGCCAGCGGCGCAGCTCGCCCAGGGACAGGCCCAGGTTGTCGAAGATGCGGATCACCAGGAAATCGACCATCTCCTCGAGGCTGGTGGGCCGGTGATACCAGGCCGGCACCGGCGGAGCGATGCGAGCCCCCGCCTCGGCAAGGGCCGTCAGGTTGCGCAGATGCACCAGGTTCCACGGCAGCTCTCGGGGCGCGATCACAAGGGGCCGGGCCTCCTTGAGGTGCACATCGGCGGCCCGTTCGATCAGGTCGAGGGCCACGCCGGAGGCGATCCGGCCCACGGTGCCCATGCTCGCCGGCAGGATCACCATGCCCCGGCTGGGACTGCTGCCGCTGGCGATCGCCGCCGCCTGGTCGCTCCAGCGGTGGCAGCGCAGCCAGCCGCCCGAACAGCCGGTGCGCGTTCGCCAGAAGCGTTCCTGGGCGACGGGGTCCGCCGGTACCGTGACTCCCAGCTCCGCCTGCCACACCTGGATGGCGCCGCGGCTGACCACGAGTTCCACCGGCACCTGGGCCTGGAGGAGCAGCTGCAGGGCCCGTTCCGCCAGCGGTTGACCCGAGGCGCCGGAGATGGCCAGGACCACCGGGTCGGAGGTGGGGGCCATCCGCTCGCCTCAGTCCGCGTAGAGGTTGCCGTCGTCGTCCCCGTCATCGTCGCTCCCGTCGAGCGCCTCTCCAGCCTCCCCGGCTTCCGCCGCCGTGGGCTCGGGCAGATCCGGTTGAACCACCGCCAGATCGATCTGATGACGCAGGGGATCCACCTTCTCGATCACCACCTCCACCGGGTCGCCGATCATGTAGGTGCGCCGGAACTTCCGCCCCACCAGGCGGCTCTGACGGGAGCGATATTCATACCAGTCGTCCTTGAGGGAGCTGACGTGCACCAGACCCTCCACCTGGGAGGGGGGCACCTCCACGAAGAAGCCGTAGCTCTGCACGCCGCTGATCACCCCGGGGAGGGTCTGGCCTACCAGGGATTCGGCGTGCCGCGCCTGGGCCAGGGCCAGGACGTCCTGGGCTACGTCCTGCAGCAAACGGCCGCGGGCGCTGAGGCGCTGGAGCAGGCCCCGCCCCAGGGTCTCCTGGAACGGGGTGAGCTGGGAGGGGGCCAGCAGGGGCCAGTCCACGGCGCCGTGGCAGCTGTCGCTCGCCAGGTCGACGGTGGTGCGGTGGCGCACGCTCGGCCGGTTCTTGCCCTCCAGCAGCAGGGTGATCAGAACCTGCTGGTTCCAGATGTCGGCGTAGTGGAGCGTGGGACAGCACCAGGGGGCCAGGGCAACCGGTTCCCCCGCCAGGACGTGCGGTCCGGGCTCGGCGCTCAAGCGCGGCGGCGGCAGGGCATCGCCCAGCAGTTGCTGCAGGGCCCGGCGGCGGTCGGTGGCGGCAAAGGCGGCCGCCATCGTCGCTGCGTCGGCGTTGCCCTCGGGGCTCAGTTCCAGGGGGATCTCCAGGGCCAGGGACGCCTTGGCCACCTCATTGAGTTCGGCGGCGTCGGCCGGGGGGGTGACGGCGTAGAGGCAGGGCAGCTCCAGGGCGGCGAGGTGCTGGCCCAGGCAGCGCTCAGCCAGCAGGACCGCCTCCCGCAGAATCGCCACCGGGTGGTTCTCTGGCAGCTCCACAAGCCAGCCGCTGGGCGCCACCTCCGGCGGCGGCTGGCGCAGATCCCCCAGGCTCGGCAGATCGGGCATTGCCAAATCCAGTTCGATCGAGCCGGTAGCACGGCGCCGTTCCTTCAGCTTGGCGCTCAGGGCGATCAGCTGCTCCAGGAGTGGCAACTGATCCTTCAGGGACTTCAGGGCAACTGGAACGGTGCGGGCTTTGGGCTTGCGCTCCGCCAGGGCGTTGATGGCGTCTCCATCGACCCTGGCGTCCGGCCGGATGGTGGTGAGGGCAAAGCGGAAATGCTCCAGGCTGCCGTCCTCGGCCAGCTCCATCGCCACCGAGAGGGCTGGGGAGCTCACCCCCGGCTGGAAGGTGGCATCGCGGCTGAGGGAGGGGGGCAGCAGCGGCAGCCAGCGCCGGCCCAGGCAGAGGCTCTCGGCCTGATCCCGCAGCCAAAGATCAAGGGCGCCATCAGGCGCCAGGCGCTCCGCCACGGAGGGGGCGTGCAACCAGAGCCGCCAGCCACCGCCCTCCCGCTCCTCCAGGGAGAGGGCGGGTACGGTCGGGGCCTCCGGCTGCGACCAGCCCACCAGCAACAGGGTGGCCAGGTCGGTGCGGTCGTCCCGCTCCTTGCCCACTGCCGCACGCAGACCCGCCTTCGGCGGCGCTGGTCGGTCGTAGAGGCGGTGTTTGGCCAGCAGCAGCTCCCCATCCGCCTGCTCACCGCCGCGCACCGGCAGGCTGCGGGCCACGTGGCCCCGTGCTCCGAACTGGGCCACGGGGAACCGGTCGATGCGCACCTCCACTACCGACTCCTGCTCGGGCTGAAGGTGGACCGCATCGACAGGGGGCAGCTCGATGCTGGTGAGCAGGCGGTCGTCCAGCGGCACGGCCACCAGCCGCTCCTCCTGCTGTTCCACCTGGGCGAGCAGGCTTTCGGTGGTGCGTTCCAGGATGCACTGCACGGCACCCTCCGGCGAGCGGCGGCGCCCGCCCTCACGAGTGAGGCGCACCAGCACCCGATCCCCGTTCCAGGCGTGGTTCAGCTGGTGATCGCGGATGTAGATGTCCTCGCCGCCGTCCTCCCGCAGGGCGAAGCAGAAGCCCTTGCTGGAGCAGCGCAGCCGGGCCGGGATCAGATCGGGGCTGTCCTGGCGCCTGAGGCCGTCCTCCGTCTGCTCAATCAGGGCCAGGCGGCTGAGGGCATCGAGGCCGATGCGCAACCGCTCCAGGTCGTCGGGGCCGGTGAGGCCGAGCCCTTTCTCCAGCTTGGTGATCGGGAGCGGCTCGCTGGTGGAGAGCTGGTCGAGCAGATCGGCGACCGTGAACTTCATCGGGGTATGTCGTGCGGGTGGGGCCCCGCGGCCAGCCGCTCGCCGCGCGTGGGTTCGTCGACTTTAGGCAGTGGGGGGTGCGTCGCCCGGAGGAGGTTCCGGCGCTGCCGTCCCATCGCCGCGGGAGCGGAGGATCAGGCGGGAACCCAGGATCAGGAAGCCCACCGAGGCCGCCAGTTGCAGGGCGTCGGTGGGAATCACGCTGGAGAGGGAGCCGCCGGCGGCGGCTCCCACCAGGCTGGCGAGCACCAGGGCGGTGGCACTGCCGGCGAACACCGCGCCCGGCCGACTGGTGGTGCCGCTAATGCTCACGATCGCCAGTTGGGTCTTGTCCCCCAGTTCCGCCAGGAACACGGTGGCGAAGGTGGAGGCCAGCAGGGCAAAGGGCATGGGTCAACCAGCGAGGGGCACCAGATGCAGGGCCGCCTGGCGGCCCAGCCAGAGCCCCAGGGCCACCATCAGGATGCCCGCCAGCCGCTCCAGCTGCTGGGCGGGCATCACGGTGGAGAGCCAGCGCCCCAGGAGCACACCCACCAGGCTGGAGGAGATCAGGGCCAGGGACGCTCCGAAGAAGACCACCAGGGGCCGACCCGATTCGGCGGAGAGGAGCAGGGCTGCCAGCTGGGTCTTGTCCCCCAGCTCGGCCAGGAAGACCGTGGTGGCGGTGCTGAAAAAGACGGCGACCCAGCCCTTGGCAGGTTCGGCGGAGGTCGGCGGGTTGGGGGACTCGCTCATGGCCGCTGGCGGATGGCTCGCAGGAAGCGTCGCATCACCCTGCCACGACCCCCCCATTCGCTGCGGATCTGCTCGGTGCAGCAGCGGATCGCCAGAGCGTCCGTCTGCTCGCCGGCCGCTCCGAACAGGCGCATGAGGTTCTGCACCCGGCAGAAATCCGGCCGATCGGCGTAGACGCGGCAGCGGCGGCCACCGGTATCGAAGTGCACACACCAGCCGTCCGGACCCACCATCTCCAGATAGGTCTGCCGTTGCTGGGGATTGAGGACCTCCAGGGCCTCGCTCCGCAGTTCTGGATCAAGGCGGCAGCAGGCGCCACAGCCGCTGATGCAGCGCCAGGCCGGCTGTGACAAGCCGTCACAGTGGCCGCTGCCGGCGGCGCTGCCGCCCACCCCGGCCTCTAAGGTCGGGCTCAGCGCCTTTCGCTTGATCCGTCGCATCATGGGCATCGATTTCCATCTGATCGCCAACTTCGGAGCCCTGGCCCTGATCACCCTGGCGGGCCCCGCCGTGATCTTCATCCTCTTCTACCGCCGCGGCGCCCTCTGAGCAGCGGGCCGCTGCTTCCGTGGATCAGCGAGCTCAGGCACCCAGCCCCAGGGCCTGGGCCGCTTCTCGGGCCAGACCACGCACATAGACGTGGCGGCGATCCTTCACGCCCGCATCGACGTCGTTTCCGCTCTCCAGCAGCGTGGCCAGCGCCACTTCAAGCTCCTCCCCGGCGGCGTTGCGGATCAGCAGCTTCTCCCCCTGTCGGCGGCACCAGTAGCTGCGCCGACGGTGTTGCAGCACCACCTCATCGCCGCCGCGCCTCCGCAGGGCCACCACCTCCAGCAGCAGGCGCTCCTCCCCCTGCCAGTGGTCCAGCTTGAGGCGCCAGGCCACATCTAACGGGCCCGCCTCAGGGTCTGGGCCCGGCCAACGCCAGGCCATCGCCTGCCGCCGCACGCCCCCCTGCTCCAGCTCCAGCTGCAGGTGATTGCCCCGCAGCCGGCGGCAGCTCACCAGCCGACAGCCGCTGCTCCAGAACACCGGCGGCGGGTGGCCCACCCCGAATGGTTCGAGCCGCTGCAGCTGCCGCCAGAACTCGCGGTCGATCCGCTCCAGCGGCACCAGCACCTCCGGCTCCACCACCGGACCGGCTCCCCCCTCGCCGCGCCAGCGGCACGCCATCGCCTCCAGCCGCTCCTGAAGCCGGCCGACGTTCTCCGCCCGCACCGTGAAGCCACCGGCGGCGGGATGGCCGCCATGGCGCTCAAGCAGGTCGGCACAGGCCTGCAGCGCCGCGTCGACGGCAAACCCCCGCGGTGCCCGCACCGAGGCCCGCAACCGGCCATCCCCCTCCCCGGCCAACAGGGCCACCGGCAGGGCGAAGCGATCCACCAGCCGGGAGGCGACGATGCCGATCACGCCGTGGTGCCAGTGGTTCTGGGCCAGCAGCAGGAAGGAGGGGCGGGAGGGGCCATCCGCCTCCAGCAGGGCCAGGGCCTCGGCCTCGATCGCGTCGCAGATCTCGCGCCGCTGGCGATTGAGCAGTTCGCAGTCCCGGGCCAGCTCCAGGGTGCGCTGGGCATCGTCGCTGGTGAGCAGCTCCACCACCAGCAGCGGGTCGCCGAGCCGGCCCACGGCGTTGATCCGTGGGGCCAGGCGGAAACCCACCGCCTCGGCGTCGAGGGGGCGATCCTCCACCCCCGCCAGCTGCTGCAGCGCCCGCAGGCCCGCCAGCTGGCTGCCGGCCAGGCGGGGCAAACCGTCCATCAGCCAGCGCCGGTTCACCCCCTGCAGGGGGGCCATGTCGGCGATGGTGCCGATGCAGAAGAGGTCGAGGGCGATCGCCAGGCCGTCGCGGCGCTTGAGCCGTCGAGACAGGCCACTGGCGAGCACGTAGGCCAGGCCCACCCCCGCCAGGCCCCGGAAGGGGGAGCCGGCGGGGGTGAGCGCCGGGTGCAGCAGGGCCAGGTGGGGGGGCAACACCTCGGGCAGGGTGTGGTGATCGGTGAGGATCACGGCGACACCGAGCGCTTCGGCCCGCTCCAGCGCCTCCCGCGCCGCCACCCCGTTGTCGACGGTGATCAGCAGACGGATCCCCTCCGCCGCCAGCGCCTCGACCATGCCCCGGTTAAGGCCGTAGCCGTCGTCCTGGCGGCTGGGGATCGCCGGCCGCGGACGGGCGCCAAGCCGCTGCAGAACCCCGGTCAGCAGCGCGGTGCTGGTCATGCCATCGGCGTCGTAGTCGCCGCAGATCGCCACCGCTTCGGCGTTGCGGCAGGCCTCCACCAGGCGCCGTTCGGCGCGCTCCAGGTCGGTGAAATGCTGGTGCGGGTCGGGGGCGGCGGGGGGATCGAGCAAGGTCCGGATCGCCTCCTGGTCCCGATGACCGCGGCGGCGCAGCAGATCCACCAGCTCGGGCGGCAGACCCAGCGCCGCCGCCAGCTCCGCCCTGGCCTCATCCGGCGGCAGGGGCGGCGGCAGGTGCCACTGGGGGCCGTCGGCGTCGCTCAACAAAAAGGCGCAGCAGGGTTCTCGCATTGTGCGGCCCCGTGCGGGGGTGGTCATCCCCCGTAACCTGGCGGCCATGGCCCACCGGCTCGCTGCGCTGCTCTGGGATGTGGACGGCACCCTCGCCGAGACGGAACTGGATGGCCATCGCCCCGCCTTCAACGCCGCCTTCGCCGACCTCGGCCTTCCCTGGCACTGGGATGAGCCCACCTACCGGCGCCTGCTGGCGGTGAGCGGTGGTCGGGAGCGGATCGGGGCCTGGTGTCGCGACAACACGGGAGAGGCTGCAGATCCGGCACTGCTCGACCAGCTGGTCCGCCGCAAGGCGAGCCACTACGGGGAGCGGGTGCGCCAGGGGGCGGTTCCGCTCCGCCCCGGTGTGGCTTCCCTGATCCAGGAGGCGAGCGCCGCCGGCCTTCGCCAGGGGATCGTCACCACCAGCGGCCGCGAGGCCGTCCGCCACCTCTGCGAGGGCGTGCTCGGCGAGCTGGCCGATGCGTTCAGCCTCCAGGTGTGCGCTGAGGATGTGGGCGCCAAGAAGCCGGATCCCGAGGCCTACCACCTCGCCGTGGAGCGCCTCGGCTGCCCCGCGGGGTCGGTGTTGGCTTTGGAGGATTCCCGCCAGGGGCTGGCGGCGGCCCGGGCGGCAGGTCTGCCCTGTCTGGTCACGCTCAGCAGCGTCTCGCGCCGCGAGCCTGCCGCCCTGTTTGGGGGGGCCTGTGCGGTGGTGGATGGCCTCGCCGGCGAGGGTGGCCAGGTGACGCTCTCCTGGCTGGAAGCGCTGCTGCCGCCGCCATGAGCCGCCCTCCGCTGCAGCGCACCCGCCTGCAGGGGGTGCTTCATCGTCTGGGCAATCAGCTGCTGGGTTGGCTCCGGCGCAGCTGGCGAAGCGCCAGCCTCTCGATCCTGGCCCTGTTGCTGGGCTACTACCTCGGCCAGAACCTCACCAGCCTGCTGCTGCTTCGGGTGCCGTTGGGACGGCCCCTGGTGGTGCTGGTGCTGGTTCTGGTGATCGAGGCGGTGGTGCGGCTGCGCAGCCGCCTGGTGGGGGAGGAGCCGTCGCTGGGCTGGGTGATCGCCGACAACGTGCGGATCGGCCTTGTCTACAGCGTGGTGTTCGAGGCGTTCAAGGTCGGCACCTGAACCCGGCCTCAGTCTTCGTCGGCCTCGGCCTCCTCGGCGATCGGATAGACGAATCCCTGGGCTCGGCCGCTCAGCACGGCCTTGCCGATCGAGAGGGCCTTGGCGGCGGCGACACCGGCCTTGGCCTTCCAGTGGGCGTGGCGTTGGTTGCGTTTGCCTTTGGAGGTTTTCTTCTTCGGAACAGCCATACCGGCACCCTTGCGGCCAAAGGTGGACTCTGCGCCGTCGGCCGGCCTTTCGTCAAATCGCTACGATCAGCCTCAGCGACAACCCACTGTGGGCGGCACCTCCCAGGGTCCAGCACAATCCTCCGCCCGACCCGCGGAGCCGAAGCCGTTGCAAGCCTTCAGCCTGGGCAGGGCGGAGGGCAGACCCTCCTACAGCCAGCTGCTGCAGGAGATCAAGGCGGGGAAGATCAAGGCCCTGGAGCTGGCGCCGCGCCAGCGGCTCGTGACCGCCACCTACCGGGACTCCCGCTCCATCCAGGTGCCGGTGCTTCCCGACAACCAGCTGCTGCTGCGCACGGCTGAGCAGGCCCGGGTGCCCCTGACCGTCCGCGACGAGCGCCAGGATGACGCGATGGCGGCCCTGGTGGGCAACGGTCTGCTGGTGCTGCTCCTGGTGGTGGGCCTGAGCGTGCTGGTGCGCCGCTCCGCCCAGGTGGCCAACAAGACCCTGGGCTTCGGCCGCAGCCAGGCTCGCCTGCAGCCTGAGGGTGCCCCGACGGTCTGCTTCGAGGATGTGGCGGGCATCGGCGAGGCCAAGGAGGAGCTCCAGGAGGTGGTCACCTTCCTGAAGACCCCCGAGCGTTTCACCGCCGTCGGGGCCAAGATCCCCAAGGGCGTTCTGCTGGTGGGCCCGCCCGGCACCGGCAAAACCCTTCTTGCCAAAGCGATTGCCGGCGAGGCGGGCGTGCCCTTCTTCTCGATGGCCGCCTCCGAATTCGTGGAACTGTTCGTGGGCGTTGGCGCCAGCCGGGTGCGGGATCTGTTCCGCAAGGCCAAGGCCAAGGCGCCCTGCATCATCTTCATCGATGAGATCGATGCGGTCGGCCGCCAGCGCGGTGCCGGCATCGGCGGCGGCAACGACGAACGGGAGCAGACCCTCAACCAGCTGCTCACCGAAATGGATGGCTTTGAGGACAACTCCGGCGTCATCCTGCTGGCCGCCACCAACCGTCCGGATGTGCTGGATGCGGCCCTGATGCGGCCCGGCCGCTTCGATCGCCGCATCCTGGTGGATCTGCCTGATCGCCGCGGTCGTGAACAGATCCTGGCGGTCCATGCCCGCAGCCGCCCCCTCGAGGAGGCGGTCTCCCTCCCGGACTGGGCGGCGCGCACGCCGGGCTTTTCCGGGGCCGATCTCGCCAACCTGCTCAACGAAGCGGCGATTCTCACGGCCCGTCGCCAGCGAAGCGCGATCGGCGAGCAGGAGATCGGCGATGCCCTGGAGCGGATCACCATGGGCCTCACCGCCGCTCCCCTTCAGGATTCCGCGAAGAAGCGGCTGATCGCCTACCACGAAGTGGGCCATGCCCTGCTCACCACCCTCCTGCCCCACGCTGACCGGCTCGACAAGGTGACCCTGCTGCCCCGCGCCGGCGGGGTGGGGGGCTTTGCCCGCACCATGCCGGAGGAGGACATCCTCGATTCCGGCCTGATCAGTCGCACTTACCTGCTCGATCGGCTGGTGGTGGTGCTGGGGGGCCGGGCCGCCGAGATGGTGGTGTTCGGCCCCAGCGAGGTCACCCAGGGCGCCGCCGGCGACCTGGAACAGGTCAGCCGCATCTGCCGGGAGATGGTCACCCGTTACGGCTTCTCCGAGCTGGGTCCGGTGGCGCTGGAGGGGGAGGGAACCGAGGTGTTCCTGGGGCGTGACTGGATTCGCCCCGAACCCCACTACTCCCGCCACACCGGCGATCGGATCGACCGACAGGTGCGCGATCTGGCGCTGCAGGCCCTGCAGCGGGCCGTCGCGTTGCTCCGGCCTCGCCGCGCCCTGATGGATGGGCTGGTGGAGCGACTGATCGAGGAGGAGACGATCGATGGCGACAGCTTCCGCCGCCAGGTGGAGGCCTGGGAGGAGTTGCGCGAACCTTCAGCTGTCGCCGCCCCCGGCTAGGCCGCCAGCGAAGCGGATGTCGAGGCTGCGCAGCCAGGTGTGCAGGCCTGCGTCCTGAATCGGCAGCAGGCGAGCCATCCGCGTGCTGCCGTTGACATGGGCGTGCCAGTAGCCCGGTGGCGTCACGAACACCCCCCCCGGCTGCCAGTCGATGCGCTCGGGGTTGAGGATCGTTCCATCGGCCGCCAGTTCGCGTCCCACCAGGGTGTGGCAACCGGGATCGCAGTCGAGGATCAGATCGAGGGCCACCGACTGGTGGCGATGGGGGGGCTGGAGAGCCCCGGGCGGCACCAGGCCGAGCATGGCCCAGAGGGTGTGGCTGACGGTGCGGCTGGCCGGGCAGTCGGCGCTCGCCAGCAGCAGGCTGAGCCGGTTGCCGCGGCTGGCGGCCGGATCCGCCAGCAGCCGCTCCAGCTCCTGCTCCAACCGGGCGGCCGGGTAAAGGCAGGGGCGGAAGCGGGCGGTGCTGGGCGCCACCCCCAGGTAGGCCAGCAGGGGGCCGTCGTGCACCCAGTAGAGGACGCTCTCCTCGCTCGCCTCCAGCTGGGGGGCCTCTCCCCAGGGCAGCACGAACAGGTCGCCCGGGCCCCAGTCGAACGCCAGATCGTCGCCGCCGCCGGCAGCGGCGCGGCGGCGCAGTCGCCCGGCGCCGCGCAGCACGTAGAACAGCGAACTGGTGGCGCTGGCGGAGGCCTCCAGACTCTCTCCGGCCAGGATGCGCAGGAAGTGGGCCGCCAGGGCCGGACTGGTGGCCGCAACCTCGCTGCCCAGAACCGTGCTCAGGTCGAGGGGAAGCGTGGCGGTGGGGCCGCAGCTGTGCAGCTCAGGGCCCCAGCGTCGCAGGGGGATCGGCTCGGTGAGACCAGGCCG
>JBEIHT010000070.1:0-12478 GCA_040381155.1 Aphanothece sp. | reverse complement strand
TGCCGGGCTTCACCAGCCAGAGCATGTACCCCATGCTCTGGGCGGCCAGCGGATTGCCGCTGGCGGACCTGCTTCACACTCTCGTCGAGGGGGCGAGAGAATCGTTCGCAGATCGCGATCCAGGGGGAGAGAAGCCATGAACCAGGGTCTGCTGTGGCTGCCCTTGCTGCTGGTCTTCGTGTTGATCACGGGCCTGGGTTGGCTGGAGCGTCGGCGCCAGCGGCTCTTCCGCGACTGGGCCGGCGACGCGGAACTGGCCAAGCTCGACGGCTGCGGGGGCGCCCGCCTCAAGGATGGGCTGCTGAGCTGGACCACGTTTGAAGCGGGCAGCTTCAAGACCGTGGATTCCTTCGTGATCAAGGATCTCGAACTCGTGGAGCTGCTCTCCCTCGGCTCGGGGGAGGCCCCCCTCACCGAGGAGAGCCAGGGGGCCTGCCGCCTGCGGCTGGTGGGCGGCGGCGTCCAGAAAGATCTGCCCTTCTCCGATGCCCAGCGGGCCCGGCGCTGGATCGATGAGCTGATGTCCCGGTCCCGATGCGAACTGTGAGCACCCCGCCCCCCCCCGGCGCGGCCCGCCGCCGGGAGCTGCGCCAGCAGCGGCGGGCCGAGCGCCTGCGCAACATCTGGCGCTTCCTGGTCTTCTCCAGCCTGGCGGCGGGCCTGGGAACCGTGCTGCTGCGCCAGGGCTGGACCCTGCGCGAGCCCTCCCAGCTGGAGGTGAGCGGCAGCGCCCTGGTGAGTCGGGAGCAGGTGATCCAGGCGGCGGAGATGCGCTTTCCCCTGCCCCTGCTCGGCCTGCGCCCGCGGGAACTGAGCCGCAGCCTCACCGACGCCCTGCCGGTGGAGCAGGTGAAGGTGACGCGGCTGATGCTGCCGCCCCGGCTGCGGATCGAACTGGTGGATCGGGAGGCGGTGGCCCACGCCAGCCGGCGCATCGCCGGAGGCCAGGAGCAGGGGTATGTCGATCGACTCGGCAACTGGATCCCGGTGCGCCCCGGTCTGGGGGTGCGCCTGCGGGGGCCGGCCGAGCTGCAGGTGCAGGGCTGGAACAGCCGCCACCGCGCCGAGCTGGCCCAGGTGCTGGAGGCGGCGCCCCGGATCGGCCCCGGCCTGCGGGAGATCCGCTTCGAGCCCGATGGCAGCCTCTGGCTGACCACCCGGGAACTGGGCCGGTTGCGCCTCGGACCCAGCGACGCACGGCTGCCGCGCCGGCTGGAGGTGGCCGCTCACCTGAACAGCAGCCTGCCGGAGCAGATCCGCGGCCGCCGGCCCCAGATGATCGACCTGAGCGATCCGGATCAACCGGAACTCAGCCTCAGCGGCCCCGTGAGCGGCGGACCGGGGGACGGGCGCAATGGCCAGGCCCCCCGCGGTGGCCAGTAGCCAGGGTTCCAGGCCAGGCATTGCCCACAGGTCATTGCCAGCCGGGCCGGTCCGGGCGATTCTGTTGCCTTGCGCAACGCCGGGGACCTACATAATGCACCCGCAGATCCGCGGTCTCCCCATCGCCGGGATGTCCCCGGCCCCCAGCTCACGGGCTCCGGAAAGCCCTGCCTCCGTTGCCTCTCCGCTCCCTCCGGCGCCCCTGATGGATTCCCACGACATGAGCCAGACCCAGCCCAGCAGCAATGGCATCGTGCCGAGCCAGTCCGCCCGGATCGAGGTCATCGGGGTCGGCGGCGGCGGCAGCAACGCGGTGAACCGGATGATCGCCTCCGACCTGCAGGGGGTGGGCTACCGGGTGCTCAACACCGACGCCCAGGCCCTGCTCCAGTCGGCGGCCCGCCAGCGCATCCAGCTGGGCCAGAAGCTCACCCGCGGCCTGGGGGCCGGTGGCAACCCCACCATCGGCCAGAAGGCGGCCGAGGAATCCCGCAGCGAGCTGCAGCAGTCCCTGCAGGGGGCCGATCTTGTGTTCATCGCCGCCGGCATGGGCGGGGGCACCGGCACCGGCGCGGCGCCGATCCTGGCCGAGGTGGCCAAGGAATGCGGCGCCCTGACGGTGGGCATCGTCACCAAACCCTTCGGCTTCGAGGGTCGCAAGCGGCTGCGCCAGGCGGAGGAGGGCATCGCCCGGCTGGCGGAGCACGTGGACACCCTGATCATCATTCCCAACGACCGACTGCGGGAGGCCATCGCCGGCGCCCCGCTGCAGGACGCCTTCCGCGCCGCCGACGACGTGCTGCGCATGGGGGTGAAGGGCATCAGCGACATCATCACCAAGCCAGGCCTGGTGAATGTCGACTTCGCGGACGTTCGCTCGGTGATGGCCGACGCCGGCACCGCCCTGCTCGGCATCGGCGTGGGCTCGGGCCGCTCCCGCGCCAGCGAGGCCGCCCAGGCGGCGATGACCAGCCCCCTGCTGGAATCCGCCCGCATCGATGGCGCCCGCGGCTGCGTGATCAACATCAGCGGTGGCAAGGACATGACCCTCGAGGACATGACCACCGCCTCAGAGGTGATCTACGACGTGGTCGATCCGGACGCCAACATCATCGTCGGTGCCGTCGTCGACGAATCGCTGGAGGGGGAGATCCACGTCACCGTGATCGCCACGGGCTTTGAAAGCGGCGGGGCCTATCGTCCCGAGCGCGCCGCCCCCAGCTTCGCCGAATCGCTCACCACCACGGCCGAAGAGCGCGGCGCCATGATCCCGCCGTTCCTGCTCAACCGCCAGACCCGCATCGATTGAGCTGGGTCCGCAAGGCTGGTGCCTCGTCAAGAGGGTGACCCGGAGTCCACGCCTGCCCTGAGCATCCCGTGTGGCTGCTCCCTTCCGGTCCTGACCAGATTTGGGCGTCGGGGCCGCGTGGGTCCGAGTCGTGCTGATGCTAGCAATGGCTCTGACCGCCCTCTGCCCGTGCCCCAACGACCCGGTGATCTGATCCTGCGCAAGCGGGCGGGCCTGCCGATCACCGTGCTCACCGCCTGGGACGCCCTTTCGGCGGCCTTGGTGGCCGAGGCCGGGGCGGACGCGGTGCTGGTGGGCGACTCCCTGGCGATGGTGGTGCTGGGCCACGCCACCACCCTGCCGCTCACCCTGGAGGCGATGCTGCACCACTGCCGCGCCGTCGGGCGGGGTCTGGAGGCCGCCGCAAGCCACCGGCCGCTGTTGATCGCCGACCTGCCCTTCCTCAGCTACCAGTGCGGCCTCGACGAGGCGATGGCCGCCGCCGGCCGGGTGCTCAAGGAAACCCCGGCTGCCGCGGTGAAGCTGGAGGGCGCCGAGCCGGAAACTCTGGCGGTGATCGACCGGCTGGTGCGCCACGGCATCCCGGTGATGGGCCACCTGGGCCTCACCCCCCAGTCGGTGCATCAGCTGGGCTACCGCCGCCAGGCCGCTGATCCCGCCAGCCAGGAGCGGCTGCGGCGCCGGGCCGAGGCCCTGGAGGCAGCGGGCTGCTTCGCCCTGGTGCTGGAGCACGTGCCCGGGGAGGTGGGCGCCGACCTCAGCGCCGCGCTGGCGATCCCGGTGATCGGGATCGGCGCCGGCGAGGGCTGCGACGGCCAGGTGCGCGTCACCGCCGACCTGCTGGGCCTGACCCCACGCCAGCCCCCCTTCTGCCCCCCCCTGCTGGACGGCCGCAGCCTGGCGGTGGGGGCGCTGCGCAGCTGGATCAGCGCCCAGCAGGCCCCTCCTGCCACCAGGCCAGGATCTCCCGCAGCACCGCATTGCTCAGGGCCAGCCCCTGCGGATCCGTGAGCCGCCAGCGGGGCCCCTCGATGCGCAGCAGTCCCTGGCCTCGCCAGGGCGCCAGCCGGCCCGCCAGGATCTCCAGATGCTCGGGCGCCACACCCGCGGCGGCGGCCAGGGCGTTCAGGTTCACCCCCTCCCGCCTCCGCAACCCCACCAGCAGCTGCTCATCGAGCGGCGGGCCCGGCCTGGGGGGCGGCAGGCGCTCCAGCCCCGGCTGACCCGCCGCCAGCCAGGCCCCCCAGCCCTCGCGGGTGCGTGGCCGCGCCAGGCGGCGGCCCCAGGGGGCTGAGGTGGCCCCCATGCCGAAGCCCCACCAGCCGGCGCCGCTCCAGTACACGCGGTTGTGGCGGGAGGCGTGGCCAGGCAGGGCGTAGTTCGAGATCTCGTAGTGGCCGTAGCCGGCGGCGGCCAGCCGCTCCGCCGTGCACTCCATCAGGTCGGCAGCCAGATCCTCCTCCGGCAGGGCCAGCTCACCGCGCCGCTGGCGCCGCTCGAACACCGTGCCGGGCTCCACGATCAGGTCGTAGATCGAGAGGTGGGGGGCCGCGCTGGCGATCGCCCGCTCCAGCTGCTCCTGCCAGGCGGCCAGATCCTGCCCCGGCAGTCCCTGGATCAGATCGAGGCTCCAGCTGCGCAGCTCGCCGCCGCGCTGGGCCGCCCCCAGCCAGCGGATCGCCTCCTCCAGATCGGCGGCCCGGTGGCGCCGGCCCAGCTGCGCCAGCACCCGGTCGTCGAAACTCTGGCCCCCCAGGCTCACCCGGTTGACCCCGGCCGCCAGGTAACCGGCCAGCCGCTGGCGATCGAAGCTGGCGGGATCGAGCTCCAGGCTGATTTCCGCCGCCGGCGCCAGGCCGTAGTGGGTTCGCAGGGCCTCCAGCAGGCCCCCCACCTGGGCGGGGCTGAGCAGGGAGGGGGTGCCGCCGCCGAGGTACACGGTGGAAAGCGGTGGACCGGGTGGGGCGGCGGCGATCTCCCCGGTGAGCTGGCCCACATAGGCGGGAATCGAGGCGGAGCGCTCCGCGTCGGCCCGATCCCCGAGGGGCACCACCGGAAAATCGCAGTAAAAGCAGCGGCGGTGGCAGAAGGGAATGTGCAGATAGGCGGAGCGCGGAGCGGCCGCCGGGGCGCTGGCGACGTTCACGGGCGGTAACCCCGTCCTGGCAATCCGCCGGAGATCGGGCATGCTGCCCAGCTGTAGCGATGAGCCGCCACGAAACCCGGCATGGTGGATTCCCTCATCCTGCTGCTCTTCCTGATCTCCGGCGCCGCCACCGGCTGGCTGGGGGTGGATCTGCTGCCGGAGCCGCTGCTGCTCCAGGTCAGCAACGTCGACGGGCTGCGCTCGGTGATGGGGGGCTTCGGGGCCTTCTTCGGCCTGATTGCCGGCTTCTTCTTCCAGCAACTGCGTCGGCGGCTGATGGCCCAGGTGCGCAGCATGCCCACCGACCTGCTGATCAGCCGCGCCGTCGGCCTGATCCTGGGGCTGCTTGTGGCCAACCTGCTGCTGGCGCCGATCCTGCTGCTGCCCCTCCCCTGGGAGGTGGTGCTGGTGAAGCCGCTGGCGGCGGTGCTCAGCAACGTGTTCTTCGGCGTGCTCGGCTACAATCTGGCCGACGTGCACGGCCGCACGCTGCTGCGGCTGTTCAACCCCAACAGCACCGAGGCCCTGCTGGTGGCTGAAGGGGTGGTGCAGCCGGCCAGCGCCAAGATCCTCGACACCAGCGTGATCATTGACGGCCGCATCCGCGGCCTTCTGGCCAGCGGCCTGCTGGAGGGCCAGGTGATCGTCTCCCAGGCCGTGATCGACGAGCTCCAGAGCCTGGCGGATTCCGCCAACGCCGAGAAGCGGGGCAAGGGCCGCCGCGGCCTCAAGCTGCTCTCCGAGCTGCGGGAGACCTACGGGCGCCGGCTGGTGGTGAACAGCACCCGCTACGAGGGCGCCGGGGCGGACGACAAGCTGCTGCGCCTCACCGCGGACACCGGTGGCACCCTGCTGACCGCGGACTACAACCTGGCCAAGGTGGCGGAGGTTCAGGAGCTGAAGGTGCTCAACCTCAGCGAGCTGGTGATCGCCCTGCGGCCGGAGGTGCAGCCAGGGGACAGCCTGCAGCTGAAGATCGTGCGGGAGGGCAAGGAGGCCGACCAGGGCGTCGGCTACCTGGAGGACGGCACCATGGTGGTGGTGGAGGACGCCCGGGCACGGATCGGCGAACGCCTGCCCGTCACCGTCACCGGCGCCCTGCAGACGCCCACGGGCCGGATGGTCTTCGCCCGCACCGACCGCAACGACCGGGGCGGCGGCCGATCGGGCGGGAAACCCGTCGCCGCACCGGGCCACGAGCCTCCGGACGCCGGCTAGGCTCCAACGGCGTACCCAGGCAAGCGCGGATGACGGTGTCGGCTCCCTACTACGGCGATTCCGCCGTGTTCCGCACCCCTCCGCCGGATCTGCCGTCGCTGCTGCTCAAGGAGCGGATCGTGTACCTCGGTCTGCCCCTGTTCTCCGACGACGACGCCAAGCGCCAGCTGGGCATCGACGTGACTGAGCTGATCATTGCCCAGCTTCTCTATCTCGAGTTCGACAATCCGGAGAAGCCGATCTTCTTCTACATCAACTCCACCGGCACCAGCTGGTATTCGGGCGACGCCATCGGCTTTGAAACCGAAGCCTTCGCCATCTGCGACACGCTGCGCTACGTGAAGCCGCCGGTGCACACGATCTGCATCGGCCAGGCGATGGGCACCGCCGCCATGATCCTCAGCGCCGGCACCAAGGGCCAGCGGGCCGCCCTGCCCCACGCCTCGATCGTGCTGCACCAGCCCCGTTCCGGCGCCCGCGGCCAGGCCAGCGACATCCAGATCCGGGCCAAGGAGGTGTTGCACAACAAGCACACCATGCTGGAGATGCTGGCCGAGAACACCGGTCGGCCGATTGAGCAGCTCAGCCGCGACTCCGATCGCATGACCTACCTCACCGCCGAGGAGGCCAAGGAGTACGGCCTGATCGACCGGGTGCTCACCAGCCAGAAACAGCTGCCGATGCCCGTGCCCACGGCCGCCGGCATCGGCTGAGACCCGCCAGCTTCCGCTCCACGGCACCACCCGGCCCCTCCCACCACCCCGTCCCGCTCCGCCTCCGCCATGCCCATCGGCACCCCCAGCGTTCCCTACCGCCTGCCCGGCAGCCAGTACGAGCGCTGGGTCGACATCTACACCCGCCTCGGCGTGGAGCGGATTCTCTTCCTCGGCGGCGAGGTGAGCGACGGGGTGGCCAACAGCCTGGTGGCGCAGATGCTCTACCTCGATTCGGACGACAACAGCAAGCCGATCTACCTCTACATCAATTCCCCAGGTGGCTCGGTCACCGCCGGCCTGGCGATCTACGACACGATGCAATACGTCAAGAGCGACGTGGTCACCATCTGCGTGGGCCTGGCCGCCTCAATGGGCGCCTTCCTGCTGGGGGCCGGCACCAAGGGCAAACGGCTGGCCCTGCCCCACAGCCGGATCATGATCCACCAGCCCCTGGGCGGCACGAGCCAGCGGCAGGCCAGCGACATCGAGATTGAGGCCAAGGAGATCCTGCGCATCAAGGACATGCTCAACCGCAGCATGGCCGACATGACCGGACAGCCCTTCGAGAAGATCGAGAAGGACACCGACCGCGACTACTTCCTCAGCGCCGCCGAGGCGGTGGAGTACGGCCTGATCGATCGGGTGATCGCCCATCCCTCAGAGGCCTGATCCGGGGTCGGGGGGGCGCTTTCGTACAGTCGTCCCCAGCCCGAATCCGCTCCGAAGCCCTGATGGCCCAGCTCTTCTATGACGACGCCGCCGACCTCAGCCTGCTGAACGGCAAGACGGTGGCGATCATCGGCTACGGATCCCAGGGCCACGCCCACGCCCTCAACCTCAAGGACAGCGGCGTGAGCGTGGTGGTGGGCCTCTATGAGGGCAGTCGCTCCGCCGAAAAGGCCCGCGCCGACGGCCTGGAGGTGCTCAGCGTCGCCGACGCCTGCGCCAAGGCCGACTGGATCATGGTGCTGCTGCCCGATGAGTTCCAGAAGGCCGTCTACGACGCCGAGATCGCGCCGCACCTGAAGGCCGGCAAGGTGCTCAGCTTCGCCCACGGCTTCAACATCCGCTTCGGCCTGATCCAGCCCCCCGCCGACGTGGACGTGGTGATGATCGCCCCCAAGGGGCCTGGCCACACCGTGCGCTGGGAGTACAAGAACGGCCAGGGAGTGCCCTGCCTGTTCGCCGTGGAGCAGGACGCCAGCGGCAACGCCCGCGCCCTGGCGATGGCCTACGCCAAGGCGATCGGCGGCACCCGCGCCGGCATCCTGGAAACCAACTTCAAGGAGGAGACGGAAACCGACCTGTTCGGCGAACAGGCGGTGCTCTGTGGCGGCCTGAGCGAGCTGGTGAAGGCTGGCTTCGAAACCCTGGTGGAGGCCGGTTACCAGCCGGAGCTGGCCTATTTCGAGTGCCTGCATGAGGTGAAGCTGATCGTGGATCTGATGGTGAAGGGCGGCCTCACCGCCATGCGCGATTCGATCTCCAACACCGCCGAATACGGCGACTACGTGAGCGGGCCGCGCCTGATCACCGCCGACACCAAGGCGGAGATGAAGCGGATCCTCAGCGACATCCAGGACGGCACCTTCGCCCGCAACTTCGTGGCCGAATGCGAGGCCGGCAAGCCGGAGATGACCCGCATCCGCAACCGCGACGCCGAGCACCCGATCGAACGGGTGGGCAAGGGCCTGCGCTCGATGTTCAGCTGGCTGCGCAGCGCCTGAGCCCAGGAGGGATCCTGTCGGCATGGCGCCGATGCTGGCGGCCTGGGGGCTGGTGCTGGCCGCCTGCCTGCTCGACCGCTGGATCGGCGATCCCCAGGGCTGGCCCCATCCGGTGCAGGCCCTCGGGGCCCTGATCGAGAGCGGCCGCCGGCTCGGCGAGGGCTGGGCAGCGGACCGGCCGGGCCGGTTGCGGCTGGCGGGGGCGGGGGTGGCCCTGCTGACGGTGGCGGTGGCGGCCCTGGCGGGCTGGGGGATCGAGCAGCTGGCCCGGCGCTGGCCGCCCCTGGGGCTGCCGCTGCTCGTTGTGGGCCTCGCCAGCGCCCTGGCCGGCGGCAGCCTGGAGACGGCCGTGCGGGCCGTGCTGGAGCGGCTGGAGGATCCGGAGGCGGCCCGCTCGCGGCTGGCGTGGATCGTCGGACGTGACGTGGAGGGCCTGGATCGGGCCGGCATCCTGCGGGCGACGGCGGAAACGGCCTCGGAAAATGCTGTCGATGGGCTGTTCGCCCCCCTGTTCTGGATGCTCACGGGAGCGGCCCTCTGGGGCCTGGCACCGGCGGCCCCGGGGCCGCTCTGCCTGGTCTGGATCTTCAAGGCGGCCAGCACCCTCGACTCGATGCTGGGCTACCGCCGCGGGCGCCTGCGTTGGCTGGGAACAGCCGGAGCAAAGCTCGACGACGCCCTCACCTGGCTGCCCTGCCGCCTGGTGGCCCTCAGCCTGCCGCTGGCGGCCCTGCGGCCCGATCGCCTGGGCCGCTGGTTCAGGGCGGCGCTGCGGGACGGCCGGGCCGATCCTTCGCCGAATGCGGGGGTCTCCCAGGCGGCCTACGCCCATGCCACCGGCGTGCGACTGGGCGGCCTGAACCGCTACGGGGGCGTGGAACGCGCCAAACCGATCCTGGCAGCCGGGGGTCGACCGCCGAGCCGACAGGACGTGGAACGCTTCCTGGTACTGAGCCGGCGGCTGGAGTGCCTCTGGCTGGCGCTGGCGGGCGGCGGAGCCGCTGTGGTGGATCTCCTCAGCGGCCAGGGGCCTCAGTAGGCGCCGCGGTCGCGGGGGTCGAAGACCACGCGGATGGTGCGCAGGATGATGGCCAGATCGCCCTGGAAGCTGCGGGTGCGGGCGTAGCGCACGTCGAGTTGAACCCGTTGGCGATAGCTGAGGTTGTTGCGACCCGATACCTGCCAGAGGCCGGTGAGACCAGGACGCACCGCCAGGACCTCATCCATGGCGTTGCCGTAGAGGGACAGCTCCTTGCGGACGATCGGACGCGGGCCCACCACACTCATCTCGCCACGCAGCACATTCAGGAACTGGGGCAGCTCATCGAGGCTGGAGCGGCGCAGAAACTTGCCCAGGCGGGTGATGCGGGGGTCATTCTTGAGCTTGAAATCATTGCGGAACTCTTCCGCCAGATCGGGGGATTCGGCCAACAACACCCCCAGGACCCGGTCAGCGTCGCGGCGCATGGTGCGAAATTTGATGCAGCCGAAGCTGCGGTAATCGCGGCCGACACGCTGCTGCACATAAAAGATGGGCCCGCGGGACGTGAATTTGACCAACAGGGCCAGAAGCAGCAAAACCGGCGAACCGAGGCTGAGCACTGCCAGGGAAAAAACAATGTCGCCGCCGCGTTTGACGACGCGTGAACGGCGCGACTGGATCTCGATCAGCTGATCGGCCGTCAGCAGGGGCCGAGGGCTCGCCAGAGAAGATCGGGCGTTCAGTGCCTCCAGGGGATTGGGCGCAACGGAAGCGGATCCGAACGACCAGACCATACTTATCTATCTTTGTTTGCACATCTAACGATGGCCATCCCGGCCGCTCCAGGGCCAGGGGCCACTCAGTTCAGAGGCACAGACCCGGAGGCGGCGCGCTGGAGGGGAGCGGTGGCGAGGCGCAGCCGGCGGGCGTGGGCCTCCCAGACCCGCTCCAGCAGATCCACCATGCGCTGCTCGAAGCGCTCTGGGGCAAAAGTTTCCGCCCAGCGGCGCTGGCCTTCAGCAGCCAGCTGGAGCCAGAGCCGGCCCGCCTCGAAGCGTTCCAGGGCCGCCGCCAGGCAGGCGGCGCTCTGCTCCGCCAGCAGCAGGCCGGTGGGCCCGGGATCAGCGCGGCTGAGACAGCGCACCGAATCGACCAGGCCGCCAGCGGCATAGGCGATCACGGGTGCACCGGCGGCCATCGCCTCCACCGGGGCGATGCCGAAATCCTCCAGCCCCATGTAAACGAAGGCCCGGCAACGCTCCAGCCAGGCGGTGGCGACGGCATCGGAGCAGCGGCCGAGGAAACGCACGTTGGCACCGGCCATCGCCTCCAGGCGCCGACGCTCGGGCCCATCACCGATCACCACCAGGGGCAGGCCTGTGCGGCTGAAGGCCTCCACCACCACATCAAAGCGCTTGTTGGGCACCAGCCGGCCAAGACTCACGTACACGTCATCCCGGGGCTGGTCCCAGCGGAAGCGCTCCACCGCCACGGGCGGATGCACCACCTGGGCGCGGCGTCGCCAGCAGCGCTGAATGCGCCGGGCGGTGAAGCGGGAGTTGGCGACCAGCACATCCACCCGCTGGGCGCTGCTTACATCCCACTGGCGCAGCTGGTGCAGCTGCAGACGCACCAGGGGTCCCAGGGGCCCCCGGGCCAGGCCGGAGCTGGCCAGGTAGGCGTGCATCTGATCCCAGGCATAGCGGGCCGGCGTATGCACGTAACTCACATGCAGCTGATCCGGTCCGGTGAGCACCCCCTTGGCCACCAGGTGGCTGCTGCTCAACACCAGCGGATAGCCCCCCAGATCAAGCTGCTCGATGGCCAGGGGCAACAGGGGCAGGTACTGCTGCACGTGGCTGACCCCCCAGGGCAGCCGTTGCAGGAAGCTGGTGCGAATGGGCCGCCCCTCCAGCCAGCTGCCGGCCTGGCGGCTCTCCCCATCCACCAGGGCGTGCAGATCGGGCCGCAGGCCACGCCGCGTGAGAATCCTGTCCAGTTCGCGCACCACCAGTTCCGACCCCCCCACCGAGCGGGGTGTGAACCACTCGTGCACAAGGGCGACGGGCCCGGGCGAGGCGAGCATCGGCGACAGGCAGCCGCAGGGTGATGAGGCTGAACGCTAGGCGCCAGCATCACGAAAGCTCTCAGCCGATTGCCCGACCGCTGTCCACGGCGGAAGCTATGGCGAGACCCATGAGGCAACGACCCCGGGACCATGGCGATCCGCGAGCTCCTCGAAGACGCCCTGCAGGAACCCTCGATCGGAAGCACGCCCCGCTTCCGTTGGCATGCCACGCCGGTGGGCATCGCGGCCCTCTGGCGAGCCGGCGAGGCCCCCACCGCCCCGCCCTTCGATGTGGCCCTGGAGGAGGGGCTGCAGGTGGGTCTGGATCTGAGCCGTGAGGAACGGGAGTTCCATCAGGTGAAATCGGGCCTGGTGCTGCTCTTCCACTCCTGAGCGGCCCATGGCTCAGGGGCTGGCGCTGCACTCCGGCTGCAGGCCACGCTCGAGGTAGACGTACTGGATGTTGTAAGACAGGGTGTTGCTTCCTGTGTCGTAACTGAGAATCACATTGCGACAGAGCCGTTCGCCGTCGCGCCCCTTGCGCAGGAACTCACCACCGGAGCAATTGAGAGTATTGCGATCGCTAACAAACACGTCGGCCGCGTCGAAGCCACGGAAGGTCATCAGGTCGTTGACCTTGCCCTCGCGGTAACGCTTGGCGTACTCGAAGTTGGCGAACTGCTGCAGCGAGGCGCAGCTGCCGGTCTCCAGGGACGGGGCTGGAGCGTTGCTGCCCTGGCCCTGCAACACCCCGCTGGAAGCCCCCAGATCGAGCTTGGCCCGACGGGGCTCCGGCTGGAAGGTGTACTCCCCATCCTCGCTGGGGGGCGGGGGAGTGGGGGTGGCGATGCGCAGGAGCACAAAGAGCAACAACGCCCCGCCCAGGACGGGGGCGAGGTTTTTCCAGGAAACGGACTGCTCGGGTTTGT
>JBEIHT010000069.1:0-12786 GCA_040381155.1 Aphanothece sp. | reverse complement strand
CCTCGGTGCTGCTTGAAAGGTCAAGACATGGAGCGTGTGCAGTGTACCACTTGCTGTGTACACTGCTTCTTGTACGCAGATCGCGTTCCCGCCCAGGAGAATGCTCATGAAGAACATCACTCTCAGCGCCGACGAAGCGCTGATCGAGGCGGCCCGGGCCCAGGCGAAGGCGGACAACACCACCCTCAACGAGCAGTTCCGCTTGTGGCTGGCCGCCTACGCGCGCAAGCAGCACATGCAGCGGTACGAGGAGGTGATGGCGGGGTTGCGCGGCAAGGTGGTGGTGGGTCGCAAGCTCACACGGGACGAGATGAATGAGCGCTGATCTCTTCCTCGACACCAATGTGCTGATCTATCAACTCGACACGCGCGACGAGCGCAAACATCAGATCGCCGAGAACCTGATCAAACAGGCCCTCGCCACCGACGGAGCTTGCATTAGTTTTCAGGTGGTCCAGGAGTGCCTCAACACCGTGCTTCGCAAGGCCGAGGTCCGGCTGGATGTCGTCGGCGCGCGGGCTTGGCTGGACACCGTGCTGGTGCCGCTGGTTCGTGTGGTCCCCACCCCGGCTCTCTACTAGCGCGGCCTTGCTGTGCAGGAGCGTTGGAAGTTCGGCTTCTACGATTCGCTGATCGTGGCGGCGGCATTGGAAGCCGGCTGCAAACGGTTACTCAGCGAAGACCTCCAACACGGTCAACGCATCGAAGGGCTGCGCATTGAGAACCCATTCGGGCTCTGATTCGTCCGCCTCCGGCACCACCATCAGCGATCCCGACGCCGATCGATCACCAGAGCAGGCGGCAGTGGAGGGCTGCCAGCGCCGGGTCAAGGCTCACCAGGTGCTGGCCCTCCTGCTCAGCCTGGGTCGCCAGCTGCCGATCGAAGACGCAGTCTTCCGCGCCGCTACCGGCACTCACAACGAGCGAAGTGCTGGGTCGTGGTTGGCCCCCAAGGCGTGGGTGGAGAGCTTCTCGGGTTCCACCAACCACCAGAGCAGGGCATGGGTGTTCAGCAGGAGGGAGGCGGCTATCAGGAGGGCAACGGGGCATCGAGACCGTCGAGCTCTCGGGGGGCAGAGGAGCGAGCAGTGCATCGAAGGTGGGAAGCTGCCGCTGCCCCAGCAGCACCCCTGGCTACCGCCGGGGCTGATCACTTTCCAGTGGCACCAGCCGTGCCCAGGGCTTGCCGTCCTTCGCCACCCTTCGCGATCAGGCGCACGCGGCCACCGCCACACCCCCGGATGCCGTGTCGCCGTCCCCATCCACACCGGCAGCCCAGCGGCCGGCCGACAGTACTCCGGAGCGGCCAGATCGGCCAGAATCAACACTATCTTCCCTCCGTTGGCTGGGCCTGGATCGCCTGGGTGCGCTCCAAGTGCTCGGCGGCCTCGTGCTCGGCCTGATTGCCCTGTTTTCCTCCTATGACCACATCACCCTCGCCGGCCGCACCCTCCAGCTCCAGCAGCAATGGGGAATCCCTTTCATCGCTGCCTCGCTGGCGACAGTTTTTGTCGACGCTCAACTGGCGACGGGATCCCGGCTACGAGCAGCGGATGAAGCGGCTCGAGAGCGAGATCGAGCAGCTGAGGCGCGAGAACGCCAGACAGAAAGCTTTAAGCGCCTTGATCAAGCAGCACTGCTTTCCGGACGATTTCAACTCAACCCCGCTCCCACCAACCGAGCCCGGTTCCAGTTCTTCCTGACGTTGATCGCCGACGCCATTGGGCCCGATCTGGAGGGGTAGGGATCCCCTCTCACACCCCCTTCCCCTCCTTCTCCAGCTCCTGCCGGATCGCCCGCAGCAGATCCGCCTCCAGCTGGGCCTGGGGGGAGAAGGCCTCGCGCCACAGCCGCAGCCGTTGCTCGGGCCCCGGCAGCGGGAAATACACCACGCTCTCGAAGCGCCGCAGGAACGCCCCATCCAGGTTCGCCGGTAGGTTCGTGGCCAGGATCACCACGCCGTGGAATATTTCCAGCCGCTGCAGCATGTAGGCGATCTCCTGGTTGGCGTAGCGGTCGTGGGCATCGCGGGTTTCGCTGCGCTTGCCGAACAGGGCCTCAGCCTCATCGAACACCAGCAGCCAGCGGCGCCACTCCGCCCGCTCCAGCACCGCCGCCAGGTTTTTCTCCGTTTCGCCGATGTACTTCGACACCGCCTGCGACAGATCCACCCGCCGCACCTCCAGCCCCAGCCGCTGGCCCAGCAGCGCCGCCGTGAGCGTTTTGCCCGTGCCCGGCGGCCCGTGAAACAGGGCCCCGTACCCCGGCCGCAACCTTCGCCCCATGCCCCAGCGCTCCCGCAGGGTGGCCTGGTGCTCCAGGTGTTGCTCAATCTCCTCCAGCTGGCGCAGGGTGCCCGCCGGCAGCACCAGCTCCGGCCAGGTCATGCCCGTCTCCAGCCGTTGCGCCACCGCTGCCGCGTCCAGCGCCTCCCCAGGGCTCGGTCCGGCCCCGGTCAGCCAGGCCAGCCAGGGCCCCGACAGCCGCAGCACCGCCTTCAGGGGCGAATCCCCCTCCAGCGGCGCCAGCAGCCCCCGCCGCCGCAGCGGGCCCTCCTCCGCCAGCAGCCGCAACACCGCCGCCCGGCCCGCCAGATCTTCGCCAGCGGCCAGAAAAGCCAGGGTGTCGCCCGTGGGCTCGAAGCCCCCTCCCGCAGCACGCCGCCGCATTCGCTGAAACGCCGCTCCAGCGCTGGATTGGCCAGCAGCAGCGGATCGAGCGCCGCCGGCCGCAGCTGGGCCACCAGCAGCAGGGCCAGGGTCAGCCGGGCCAGCGGTTCAGCGGCCAGCTCGTTCACCAGCTCGGCCCAGGGGCTGGCCTCCTCCGGCCTGGCGAGCGGCGGCGGCGGCTCCGGGATCAACGGCAAGGCCCGGGAGCCGTCCTGGCCGTGCAACAGCCGTTCGACGCGCGCCTGCACCAGCGCCGCCAGCCCGTTCAGTTCGCGCTCCAGCGCCAGCAGCTCCGGCGCGGGCGGCTGGGCGCGCGCTTCGCTTTCCCGCAGGGCCCGGAGACCCTCCTCCATCGCCTCCGCCTGCCGCTCATCCAGCGGGAACTGCATCCGCTCCACCCGGGCGACGCTCTCCAGCAACCCGAGCCGCTCCGGCGGCTGGAGATCCGCCGCCAGCCGCTGCAGCCGCGGCAGCAGCCGAGCCAGCAGCTGGCTGTCGCCCTGGCCCAGGCGCAGAAAGGCCAGCAGCTGCTCGGCGTTCAGCTGCTCCGCGTTGGTCCAGGCCAGCCGGCTGAGGTTGAGGTAGTCGCTGGGGCCGAAGGCGGCCAGGTGGCGGCGCCAGGCCGCCTCGGTGGCGCGGTGATCGGCCGCCCCCGGCAGGCGCAGCAGGGCCACCGTGTGCAGGCCGCCCCGGCCTGGATCGGGCACCAGGGCCCGGCCACCCCCCGCCTCCGCCCAGCCGCACAGGGCGTGGTAGTTCACGCTCAGGGAGAAGGAGCCGTGGGTCACCAGCCCCGGCGGCTGGGGCCGCACCACCTCCTCCAGCCGGTGGTGCCCCTTGTCGGCCGAAAGCAGCAGCAGCCCCTGGCGGGAGAGGGCGGCCAGCCGCTCCAGGGCCCGCAGCGCCGGGGCGGGGAACAGCAGCCAGGCCTCCTCCAGCTCCGCCAGCTGCCGCTGATACTCCGCCAGCAAGCCGTCCAGGATGGGCTCGGCGAAGGGGGCGGCGGCCAGCGGTTCGCTGCGATGGTCGAGCTCCAGCGTTTGCAGCAACGCCGCCGCCTCCCGGGTGTCGCCACCCTCCGGCCGCTGGCGCAGCCGCACCAGGCCCCGCTCCACCCGCCCTAAGCGGAAATAGAACAGTTCGGCCGGAATCGTATCCAGCAGGTAGTTGGCGATCACTACCACCGGCGCCCCCAGATCGCCGGGGCCGATCCGCGCGCCGCCGTGCTCCAGCTCCAGGACGCTGGTGTGCATCACATCAAACCGGGCCCGCTCCAGCTGGCCGCTGGCGAACAGGGGAAGAAAACGCGGGTGCTGGGCCCAGGCCTCCAGATTGGCCGCGCAGAAGTCGCTCAGCACATAACGAAAGCCCGCCGGATCGAGCCCCTCCCGCTCACACAACTCCGCCAGCTGCTGGAGCAGGTGGTGGGCAAAGCGCCCCGATCCCGCCCCCAGCTCCACGATCCACAGGGCCTCCTCCCGGGGATCGCGGCGCAGGCGATCGCGGCGGAAGGCCACCAGCACCTCGGCATAGGCCGCCGCCACCACCGGGTTGCTGGTGATGTAATGGGGCACCTCCCCGCTGCTCCACGCCTGCAGGCCCCGCGCGGCGAAATACTCGCGCTGCAGCTCCCACAGCTTCGAGGCCACAAAGGGTCGGAAATCCTCGACCAGGGTGGCGGTGGGTTCGGCTGCCATGGTTCAGGCAAGGCACCTTCCACGACCCTAAGTTGATGCGAGGCGGCAGGCACTTCCAGCGGGCGCTGGCCTGGGTGGAGCCAGCCTTGATCAGGCCGGCCCATCCAGCACAAACCGATAGCGCACATCCCCGTTCCGCAGCCGCTCGATCGCCGTGTTGATCTGCGCCATCGGCAGCCGCTCCACCATCGGCGCGATCTTGTGGCGGGCGCAGAAGTCCACCATCTTGCGCAGGCTGGCGGGTGAGGAGGTGGGGCTGCCGGTGATCAGCCGGCGGGTGACGATCAGGTCGAAGGCGTTCACCGTGAGCGGCTCCAGCACGGCGCCGAGCAGGTGGAGGCGGCCCAGGCGGCCGAGGGAGCCGATCACCACGCCCCAGTCGAGCGGTTGGTTGGTGGTGTTGATGATCAGGTCGAAGCGGCCGCCGTGGTCGGCCAGATCCGCCAGCGACACCACCTCGTGGGCCCCCAGCTGGCGGGCCTCCTCCGCCTTGGCCGGGCTGCCGGTGACGGCCGTCACCTCACAGCCCCAGGCGCGGCAGAACTGCAGGGCGATGTGGCCCAGGCCGCCCACCCCGATCACCGCCACCCGGGCGGTGGGGGAGACCGCCTCATCGAACAGGGGCGCGAACACCGTGATGCCGCCGCAGTAGAGGGGGCCCACGGCGGCGGGGTCGAGTCCCGCCGGCAGGGGGATCGCCCAGTCCTGCCTTGCCTTCACCTGGCTGGCGAAGGCCCCCGGCCGGCCCACGATCGTGGCTTCCGCCGTGTCGCAGAGGTTGGCGCGGCCGGCCAGGCACTGGTCGCAGTGGCCGCAGCTGCCGGCGAACCAGCCCACGCCGCGTAGCTGGCCGACCAGGCCCGGATCCACCCCGTCGCCCACCGCCACCACCCGGCCCACCGCCTCATGGCCGCCCACCAGCGGATAGGCGCTCATGCCCCAGGCGTTGTCGACCATCGACACATCGCTGTGGCAGAGGCCGCAGTGGAGAACATCCAGCACCAGTTCGTCGCGGCCGGGCTGCAGGGGCGCCACCTCCTGCCGCGCCAGCGGTTCGCCGGGGCCGGGGGTCTGCCAGACGTGGGGCATGGGAGGGGGGAGCGGATGGAGAGGTTCTAGGCCAGCCGCGCCCGCCGCTCAGCCCCCCAGGTAGGCCATCTCCGCATGGGGCGCCGCCGCCGGCGCGCCGCTGGCCCAGGCCGCCTGGCGCTCCTCGCTCCAGCGATCGCTGCGGCGCCGCCAGAGGGTCGCCAGCGCCTCCCGCAGCGCGTCCGGGGTCCCGCCCGGGGCGAGCCAGGGCCGCAGGTCGAGGCCCCTGCCGGGGGCGGCGAACAGGCAGGTGTAGGCGAGGCCGTCGGCGGTGACCCGCAGGCGGTTGCAGTCGCCGCAGAAGGGTGCGCTCACCGAGGCCACCACCGCCAGATGGGCCGCCCTATCGCGGTAGCGCCAGCGGGCGGCCGTGCCGTGGGCGCTGCGGCCCAGGGGTTCCAGGGGCCAGCGCGCCCCGATCCGCTCCACCATCTCGGCGGCGCTGAGCACCGCGTCGGGCCGCCAGCCGTTGCGGTTTCCCACATCCATGAACTCGATCAGGCGCAGCTCCACCCCGCGCTGCCGCGCCAGCTCCGCCAGGGGCAGCAGCTGGTCGTCGTTGCGGTCGCGCTGGATGACGGCGTTGAGCTTCAGCTGCCCTCGGGCCGGATCAAAGCCGGCGGCGCGGGCATGTCCGAGGGCGGTCAGCACTTTGGCCAGCAGCGCCTCGCCCGCCGCCGCGCCGCCCGCCAGCCCCGCCATCGCCGCCACCGCCGCGCCGCTGGCGCCATCGAGACTGAGGGTGAGGCGATCGAGGCCGGCGCCCCGCAGGGCCCGGGCCCGTTCGGCGCTGAGCAGGGCGCCGTTGCTGGTCAGGGCGATCTCGTCCAGGCCGGGTCCGGAGGCGTTCGAAGGGCGGCGCAGGGGCGCGGCGGCGCTGATGAGGGCCTCGAGCTCCGGGTGCAGCAGCGGTTCGCCGCCGGTGAGCCGCAGGCTGCGAACGCCCAGGGCCACCGCGGCCTCGATCACCGCCAGCCGTTGCGCCAGGTTCAGCAGCCCCGGCGGCTCCTGGCCGTCCGGCAGGCAGTAGGGGCATGCCAGGTTGCAGCGGGCCGTGAGCGAGAGCCGCAGCACCCCGAGCGGGCGTTCCCGCTGATCGCGCACGGCGGCCGTCATGGGGGAATCGTAGGGATCTTCAGGATCCCTCGACCTCGGCCCGCCGCTCGCGGTTGCTGGGATGGGTGAGCAGGAAGGAGGGCAGGCCCGCTTGTCCGTTCTGTTTCTCCAGCTTGTCGAGGATCGAAAAGAAGGCTTGTGGGGGGAGGTTCAGGCGGCGCAGCACCGCCAGGGCTTCCCGGTCCGCCTGATGTTCAAAGTCGCGGGAGTAGGCGTTGCCCACCAGGCCCACGCCGATGCCCTGGAACGGATTGTCCTTGCCGCCCACCAGGCTGGTCACCAGGGCGAGGGCCTGGCTGCGCACCAGCATCTGCAGGGGATGGCGGTGGCGATCGTGCCCGGCCTCGTGGGCCAGCACGGCGAGCAATTCATCCTCCGAAGCCAGCCGCGCCAGCCCGTCGGTGACCACCAGGATGCCTCCCGGCAGGCAGAGGGCGTTGGCCCCGATCGTGGGGCTGTCGCGCAGTTCCAGCCGCAGCCGTCGCTCCCCCGCCTTGCGTGGTTGGATCCGCTGCATCAGATCGCGCAGCCGCTGCTGTCGCGTTGCGGGCAGTCGGCTGGGGGCGAACGGGCCCTCGTCCAGGCTCGCCAGCACCTTCTCGCCCAGCCGCTGTTCCGCCGCCGTTGGAATCGTGGCCGTCACCAGGGAGGCCAGCAGCGGCAGGCCCGCCACCAGCGCCCCGGCGACGCTGGCCCCGGCGAGGAGCAGCGCCCCCCCTATGCCGGCCCAATGGGACTCGGCCCAACGCAGCAGCCCCTGGGGGCGGGTGCCAGGTCGGCGGGCAAAGAGGGCCACCAGTCGGCCATCGTCGTCGACCTCCACCAGCCCGCCACCGGGCCAGTGCAGCCGTGGCCTGGCCTGGCCCGGCGGCTGCTCCAGGCGAAGTGCCGCGAGGGGCTGGCTCAGATCAAGATCAGGGCCCCGTAGCTGCAGCTGGCCATCCGCCAGCAAGGCCACCACGACCGCGATCGCACGGGAGGATTGGCCATCGAAATAGAGACCGTCGCATTCGTCCATGGGCGCCTTGCTCAGAAACTGATGTCGAACAGGCCCGACATGGCGTCTTCGAGGGCGAAGCCACCTTCGGCCAGGGCCGAAACCTGCTCCTCCTCGGCCGCCAGGAAGCTGTCGAGCGCGTGGAGTGGGCTGACGCGGATCCGCCCCAGCCGGTAACGGGCCTCCCGGATGCGAACCCACGGCCAGAGCAGACCGAGGCTGAGCAGCAGCGCCAGCCCATGGATCAGCCGCAGGCCCAGCAGCTCCCGGGCCCGCCAGGCGCAATCGAACCGCAGCTCACCCAGGAGGGTGTGGCGCCAGGTGAGGATGGCCGCACGGGCCTCCAGCCAGCACGACCAGACCAGAAGCAGCAGCAGGCTCGCCACGGTCACGACGATCAGGACCAACGTGGGCAGCTCGGTCCCGGAGGATCCCTGGATCAGCCAGACCAGCGGCACGAAAGGCGCGGCGAGGGCCGTCAGCAGCAGGGGCAGGGCGCGGAGATGGAGGCGCCGGAAGTCGGCCGGGGTTGCTGTGAACGCGAAGGGTGTGGTGCCGAAACGGCGATGGCGGATCAGAAAACGGCGCCATCGCCAGGCCACATAGGGCTGCAACAGGCCCAGGCTGACCGGCACCAGAGCGCCCAGCACGAGCAGAAGCGCCATCTCCCGCCAGAGCCGCAGTCGCGAGCTGACCGTGCCGAAACCGAAGCGCAGATGGCGATAGGTGGTCTGGTTGGCGTTGTAGCGAAGCGACTGCAGCAGAAGCCAGGCGAAGATCGTTCCTTGCAGCGCCAGCGTCAGCAGGCCGGCCGCGAAGGTCACCGCGGCCACCACCCAGGGTTTCTTCACCACCAGTTCGACCGCGGCGGCCAGGTTGGCCGTCAGCAGATCGCTGAAGCCGCTCACCAAGCTGAAACCAAGACCGATCACCAGCCAGCCGAGGAACAGGGCGCGGGGATTGGCGCTGTAGTCGAACCCGGACGACTGCAGGCGGGTCTGGCCAACAAAATATCGACGGGTACGCACCCTGGCCCAGGGCATGTAGAGCCCGCAGCTGGCCAGGGTGAGGGCCAGATTCACCAACCAGATCTGGGTGAACTCCCCGGCACGGCCCGAGAACGTCACCGCGATTGCCTGCGGATCACTCCCGGAATGCGCCTCAGATTTGGGGGCAGCTTCCGGCTCCGCCACGGGCCATTCGCGTTTTGCGAACCCTAGCCCTCATGGCCGCACTCGCCTGCCCCTTCCGGGAAGGGAAGGATCTCGTGCGCATGGTTGACGTTGCGCAGGGCGCCGGCCTCCAGTTGCACGGTGCGGTAACGCTGGCGCACCAGCCAGCGCTGCAGGCCCCGTTCCCCCCGTCCCAGGCAGGCGGCCAGATCCCGGTGCCGCTCGGCGCTGCTGGGGTAGACCCCGAGCAGGGGTTGCAGCCGCTCACCGTCGTGGGCCAGAAGGAGGCCCGACGCCTGTTCCCTTAGCCCCTCGCCGGCTACGTCGTCGGCTTCGTCCGCCGCCGCAAGCAGCGACTCCAGCGCCGCCCGGGTGAGGTGCGGCAGATCCACCGGGCAGAGCAGCAGGCGCTGATCGGGATACAGCGCCATCAACCGCTCCAGCGCCCGCAGCGGACCCTCCCAGGGCGGCGGCTCCTCGATCGCCGCGATCGCCAGACCGGTGCGGGCCGCCAGCGCTTCGGCCCGCACCCGGTGCTCCTGGTGGCGGCTGAGCAGGGTGATCGGCAGCTCCAGCTCCCCCAGCAGCGCCAGCGTGCGCTCCAGCCAGCAGCCTCCCTGCGGGTGGGGCAGCAACGCCTTGTCGCGCCCCATCCGCCGGCTGGCGCCGCCGCTGAGCAGACAGGCGCGCCAACGTTGCCTAGGGTCGCCTCGCGAAATGGACGGTTCCATGGCTCCCTCCCCCCACTGCGCCACCCTGCTGGCGGCCAAGCGCCGCAGCGGCCTCAGCTTCGCCGATCTGGGCGAGCGGCTGGGCCAGGACGAGGTGTGGGTGGCCAGCCTGCTGCACGGCCAGTCCACCGCCTCGCCGGAGCAGGCCCAGACCCTGCTCGACGCCCTCGCCATCCCCGCTGCCGACCGGGACGCCCTGGCCGAGGCGCTCACCACCTACCCGCTCAAGGGTGCCCTCGAGCCGGTGATCCCCACCGATCCCCTGCTCTACCGCTTCTACGAAATCCTGCAGGTGTACGGCCTGCCGCTCAAGGATGTGATCCAGGAGAAATGCGGTGACGGCATCATGTCGGCGATCGACTTCACGCTTACCGTCGACAAGGTGGAGGATCCCAAAGGGGATCGGGTGAAGGTGACGATGAACGGGAAGTTTCTGCCCTATCGGAAGTGGTGAGGCTCGCCTCCTGAATCAGCCCGTTCGCCGCAAACCAGGGGAGGGAAGTCAGCCCCCCTCCCCTTGTTTTACCATGACGAACGCGGCCCCCTTCCCCCATCGCCTGCGCGGCATCAGCCCCTGCAGCTACGCCCATCCCACCGATCGCGCCACCGCGGCCGCCCTGCGCCAGATCCCCTACGTCGATTGCCTCCTCCCCCAGCTCACGGACCTCGGCCTGGAACGCTCCTATCGCCAGAGCCTGATGGCCTCCGGCATCCGCATCGGCCCCCACCAGCTGCCGCAGTTGTGGCGGGATTTTCAGAGCTGCCTGGCGGCGCTCGACAGCGAGGTGGAAGGCGAACTTTTCCTGGTGCAGACGCCCGAGGTCAACGCCACGGCCTTCGGGGTGGAGCGGCCGATCATCGTTCTGCATTCCGGCCTGGTTGCGCTGCTGGAACCCGAGGAGCTCAAGGCCGTGATCGCCCACGAAGTGGGCCACATTCACTCCGGCCATGGGCTCCACTCCACCCTGCTCAGCCTGCTGGTGGGCCTTGGCAGCAGCGCCCTTGCGATCGACGAACTGCCGCTGCAGTTGATCCGTCTGGCCCTGCTCGAATGGTCGCGGGCCGCCGAACTCACCTGCGATCGGGCCGCGACCCTCGCGATCCGCGATCCGCTGCTGGTCTGCCGCGCGTTGATGAAGCTCTCCGGTGGCGGCGTGGCGGGCCTGAACGTGGAGGCCTTCCTGCAGCAGGCGATGCAGGTGGACGACGGGCTGAACCCGCTGGAGCGGGGTCTGAACAGTCTGGCGGAACTGTCGCTCAGCCATCCCCTGGCCGCCCGCCGTGTCCGTGAACTGATGCGCTGGGTGCAGAGCGGCGATTACGACCGGATCCTCAATGGCAACTACGTGCGCCGGGGCGAGGAGGAGATCGCCAGCAACGACATCACGCAGGCGGTTGATTTCTGCAGCGGCCAGGTCAACACCCTGATCCAGGAAGCGGGCCGTGGCGTGCAGCAGCTGGCGCAGGGTGTGGGGGAGTGGGTCCGTTCCGCGACCCGTGCCTCCCACCCTGAGGGGATTCCCTGATCCCCTTCAGGTCGATGGTGAAGGCGCGCCTCGGAGCCACGGCCCTGCCGGCACCACGGCCACCGCTCCTCGCTGCTCCCGCTGCCGGGCATCGCGCACGATCTGGGTGGCGGCGGCCTCCGGGAACTGCCCGGCAAAGCGCGAGAGGGCGCGGTGGGGAGTGGTGTCCGCCAGCTTGCATTCCACCAGCTGGCTGGGCTGGCCATCAACGCTGAGGCAGAAGTCCACCTCGGTGCCGTCCTTGGTGCGGATGTAGTGGAGCCCGGCCTCACAGCCGCGGCTGTCAACGAGCTGGTGGACCTGGTGGTGCAGGATCACCGCCACGGCATTTTCGAAGCGCACGCCTGCGTCTCCTTTCACCAGGCCGGTGTCGTTGAAATACACCTTCGGCGCCTGCAGTAGCGCTCGGGCGATGTTGCGGTGCCAGGGCTGTACCACGATCACCACATAGAGCGCCGCCAGAATGTCGAGATAGCGGCGCAGGGTGGTGGGCGACACCGCCAGGTCACGGGCCAGCGAGGCCAGTGAGAGCGGCGAACCCACCCGCTCCCGCAACAGGTCCACAAACACCCGCATGGTGTTGATCTCCTGGAGCCGAGAAAACTCGAGCACGTCCTCCCGGATCAGGTCGGTGGTGTATTGGCGCCGCCAGCGCTGGGCGTCATCGCCCCGTTCCGCCAGGCAGGGTTCCGGGAAGCCGCCCCGTTCGATCAGGTGGAGCAGCCCCTGATCGGCCGTGACGCCGCTATGGGTGCACCACTCCCGCAGCGACACCGGGTCGAGATGCCGATGCAGATACCGTCCGGCCAGCGATTCGCCGGACTGGCGGAAGGTGTCCATCCGGGCACTGCCGGTGACGAGCAGACGCTGGCCCTCCGGCTTGCCATCGATCACCCCCTTGAGCCAACCCTTCCATTCGCGCATCTTGTGGATCTCATCGAACACCAGCAGATCGGACCGCGGGTTCCAGCTCTGGCGGAGCAGCACGGCCCGATCGGCCGGCACATCCCAGTTGAGGTATTGGGGATCGGCGTGGCCCTCCATCACCTGCCGCGCCAGGGTGGTCTTGCCGACCTGACGCGCCCCGGTGAGAACCACGGCTTTGCGGGCCAGGTCGCGCAGAAGCGGTGCTTCCAGTTCCCGTTGAATCCGACCGACTGCCTGCACTCTGGAAGAAAGTCGCAACGATTCATCCTAGTGGTGCCAGAAAGTCGCCACTGACAATGGCGCCAGGTCGTCGACCACCAGCTCCACGGGTTGTCGCCACGCGATCACGCAGCAGATCGGTGCCGATCAGCCCCGCCACGGGAGCTGGATTGGCGCCCCTGCACCCGCACGGGGCAGGCGGCCTCAGCGTTCCAGCTGCTCCAGCCAGCTCCGCAGATCCTCAGCGCCCTGAAAATCCAGCAGAGCCAGGGCCAGCTCCTCCAGCTGCGGGAGGGAGAGGGCTTCGATCCGGGCGCTGGTGGCGGCCTCAAGGGATCCGCAACGGCGCTCCAGCAGCCGCAGGGCCAGGGCGCAGGCCTCGCGGCGGCGGCCCTCCTCCAGGCCCTCCTCCAGGCCCTCCTCGCGCCCTTCCTGTCGCCCTTCTTCCAGGATGTCCTGGAAGGCGCGGGTGTGGCGCCAGAAGTCTTTGGAGATGCCGAGAGTGGCCATGATCTGCTGGTTGGAAAGACCTTGAAAGCGTTCGGAAAGAATAGGCAGGATCAGCTCGATCAGATCCGGCCGCCGGGCGAGGATGCGCTGGGTGCAGGGCCCGAGATCCGGTTCCTTCTGCACCGGCAGGGTG
>JBEIHT010000068.1:0-12835 GCA_040381155.1 Aphanothece sp. | reverse complement strand
TGGTTGCCCCAGGGCAGTCGCGAGGCCCTGGAGCGCTTCCGCGCGTTGCTGGAGGCGCCGGGCACCGCGCCGCGGCAGCGAGGCTGGCCGGAGGTGGTGGCCCTGCTGGAAGGGGCTCAGCGGGCCGCCACCGGTGAACGGCCACCGGAGCTGGCCCGGCTGGAGTGGCGCCAGCTGCGCGGCGGTGAGCAGGAGATCACGGCGGAGGCGATCGACAAGGGCGAACTTCTGGCCCCCAGCTTCTGGACAGGGCCAGGGGGGGCCAGCAGCGCCCCGGCTCCGCCGGCGGGGCCGGGGTTTGCCGTGGCCAGCGAGCTGCTCACCCTGGCGGAAGGCAGCCGCCGCATCGAGCTCGACCTGCAGTTCACGGCTGCCAGCGGCACGCCGGAGGCCCTGCTGGAGTCGCTGCCCAGGGGTGCCGGCGCGACCCTCAGCAAGTCCGCCTGCGCGGGAGCTCCCCCGTCGGGGGAGGAGCCGGGCTGGGGGCTCAACCGGGCCCTGCTGGTGGAGGTGAGCACGGCGGAGGGCTGGTGGGCCCTGCCGATCGCCGAGGCGAGGCTGTGGCCCGAGGTCACCCGTAAGCCTGGGGGACCGTGGGAGCTGAGGCTCGTGTTGCAGCTGACGCCCACCGCCCCCTCCCTGGCACCCCTGGCGGAGGGGGAGCTGCCCCGCCTGCGGCTGCGGCTGCGCCCCTGGCGGGAGGGCCCGAGCAGCGAGGGCTACTGGCGCGGCTGCGGCGGCTTCGAGGGGCTGAGGATCGCGACCGCCCGCCTGCGGGTGGAAGTGCGGGGCCTCAAGGGCGTGCGGCTGCAGCGGGATGGCACCACGCTGGATGCCAGCGAGCCTTTCAACCCCTTCGGCAGCACCCCGGAGGTGGGCAGCTGCCTGTACATCAGCCATCCCGAGCTGCTGGGCGGCGGCCTGGAGGAGATCCGCTTCGGCGGCACCTGGAAAAACCTGCCCGCCGATCTGGCGGCGCACTACCAGGCCTACCGGGGCTGGCCCGGCCTGGCGCCCGAGGCCGCCGTGAGCGGCCAGAACTTCCGGATGGACGTGAGCCTGCGGCTGCGCGACGCGGACGCCTTGGTGGAGAAAAAGGCGCTCCCCCTGTTTGCCGAGCCGAGCCGGGGTCGCCAGGCCAATGGCCTGGCGATCAGCTGCAAGTTCGCACCGCCCCTGGCGGCCTCCACCGCGGGGCCGGAGAGCGCCGAGGATCTGCGGCGGCAGGGGCGGGTGTGGTGCTGGCGGCTGACGCCGCTCGATTTCGGCCACGGGCTCTTCCCCGCCCTGGCGGCCCGCAAGGCCCAGGAGATGGCCGTGGCGATCAACGCCAGCGCCGGCCGCCAGGCCCTCGCCCTGGCGGAGGCGATGGGCGGCAAGCAGGGCAAGTTGGCGGAGCGCTATGACGACGCCCTCAAGGCGGCGGGCGCCACGGCGATCGATCCCGCCGACTACGCCGTGCCCGAGCCCTACACCCCCCTGCTGGAGGGGCTGGAGCTGGGCTACACCCGCTCTCAGGATTTACACGCGGCGGCGGCCACGGCAGGCCAGGTGCTGCGGGTGCATGTGTTGGGGGAGGAGGAGCCGTTGACGCTGCCCGGGCCGCGCCGCTCGACGGCGGCGGCGGCGGCGAAGGTGCAGGCGCCGTTGCTGCTGCCCAGCCATTCCGATCCCGGCGAGCTGTGGTTCGAACTGGAGGGTGCCCGGCCCGGACTTCCCCTGGCCCTGGCCCTGCAGCTGGCGGACGGCAGCGCCCGCGGGGCGCGGCCCAGCCCGGCGGTGCTCTGGGAGGTGCGGCAGGGTTGGCGGTGGCAGCCGCTGCCGGTGCGGGACGACGGCACCGACGGCCTGCTCCAATCCGGGATCGTGCGCTTCACGCTGCCGGAGGAGGCGGCGGAGCGGCTGTGGATCCGGGCCTGCCTGCGGGGGCCGCTGGAGGCCTACGCCACCCTGCTGGCGGTGCAGAGCCAGGCGGTGGAGGCCGAGGCGATGCCTGCCGACGCCAGCGGCGAGGAGGAGTCGGACGACGAGGCCACCGCCCCGCAGGAGAGCGCGCCCCCCCCGCCCCTGGCGCCCCAGAGCGTCACGGCCCTGGAGGAGGCGGTGCCGGGGATCGCGGCGATCCACCAGCCGTTCAGCGCCCGCCCCGGCCGGCCCGCCGAAGCCGCGGCTGAGCTGCGCGGCCGGGCGGCGGAGCGGTTGCGCCACAAGGGCCGGGCCCTGGCCGGCTGGGATTATGAACACCTGCTGTGGGAGGCCTTCGGCAGCCAGCTGCACGCCGTGCTGTGCCAACCGGCCCGGGAGGGCGAGCCGGTCACGGTGGTGGTGATTCCCAACCTGCGCGACCAGGTGCCCCGCAACCTGTATGCGCCTGGCGCGCCGGCGGATCTGCTGGCGGCGATGGAGCGTCACCTGCGCCAGCGCTGCCCGGGCGAAGGGGAGCTGGTGGTGCGCAATGCCAGCTATGTGCACGTGATGGCGCAGCTCTCGGTGTGCCTGCGGGAGGGCGTGGATCCTGCCCATGCGGAGCGAGAGCTGCGCCAAACGGTGCTGCGGGTGTTGTCACCCTGGTGCTTCGACGCCAACGCCGAGGTGCGCCCGGGGGGCGAGGTGCGGGCCAGCGACCTGGCGGTGGCGATCGACGCCCTGCCGATGGTGGCCTACCTGGAGCGAATCCGGCTTTACCTGGTGGATGCCAGTGGCAAGCCGCTGCGGCTCGATGGCCGAGAGACCATCGGTGAGGAGCTGCTGCATGCGCCGGCAGCTGATGTGGTGCTGATCGCCAGCCCCAGCCAGCTGATCGAGTTTGTCTCCGCCGGTTCCAGCCTGGCCAGCAGGGTCGGCATCGGCGCGATGCGGATCGAGCTGGATTTCCATGTGGCCTGATTGCACTGATTGCACTGATTCCACACTTACAACTGTTCTGTTGTCGCCATGCCCAAAGCCACCACCAAAACCCGCCAGGAGCTGCGCTCGCAGTTTGCGAACCACACCATCCCCAGCCAGGCGGATTATGCCGATCTGATCGCCGCCGGCCTCAACCAGGCGGATGATGGCGTGCTCAAACTGGCGGATCAGTCCCTGGGGCTGGTGCAGCAGAAGCCGGATGTGCCCCTGCTGCGCTTGTACGCCGATCCGGCGGCGGAAACCTCCGCCTGGCAGGCGCAGCTGATCGGCAACAGGGAGACACCTGGTTTTGGCCTCTCCGGCCCGGCCGGATCCCTGGCCCTGTTTCTGGATGGGCCATCCGGGCATGTGGGGATTGGCACGGGCGATGCCAGCCACAGGCTCACGCTCAAGGCCAGCGGAGCCGATGGCGGCGTTGGCGGCAACAAGCTGACCAGACGGGGCAATCTGGCGATCAGAAGCAACGTGCCTCAGATCGATTTCCTGGACATGGATGGCAACGGCAAAGACTGGGCCATTCAGGTTCGAAACAATAAGTTGTCGCTGATTTGCTCCCCGTGGGAGGACAAGAATCTGGTTCTCGATGGCAGCGGCCGGGTGGGAATCGGCACCGAGAGTCCCCGTGAAAAGCTGGAGGTAGCGGGCCGCACCCGCGTGGAGAGCGACCTGGTGGTGAAGGGCGATGTGCAGGTGTCAGGCGGCCTTGACGGCCACATTCGCAAGGTGTGGTTTAGATTTGGTGATCCCTGCGTTTACTGGGCCGGGCAAGGCAAACTCGCCAATAGAACCTTACAGGTGAGAAAGTCGCGCAACGACACTGTCCTGCGGATTGTCTATAGTGATAACACCAGGGTTTATAATGAAAGGGGTCCAGCCGCGGCGCGCTGGGAGATTCGCGAGAGTGGCAAATCGTTTGATCCTCCGATCATCATGGATCGATACGAGGGTGGACAACAAATGTACTGCATTCACACGCTGCTGGTGGGCTACGCCAAGCTTCCCGCCACCCCCAAATCGGCCAATGCCTATTCGATTGAGGTGTGGGTTAGCCCCGTTCCCGGGGAGAGCTTCCTTGAGGGAGGAGTCGCGACCGGCTGGAACGGAAGCAACGGAGCCAATTGGTGTCTGGAGGTGGAAGAGATCCCCAGCTGTGAGGTGAACCAGAGCCCCAGCCAGCTCTCCCAATCAGGCGGCTCCAACCAGCTGCCATAAGCCCGCACCTCTCAATCCCTCTACCTCTCGCCCCTGCTCTGGACCATGCCCCAAGCCACCACCAAAAGTCGCCAGGATCTGCGCTCCCGTTTTGCCAGCCACGCCATCCCCACCGAAGAGGATTTCACGGATCTGATCACCGCTGGCCTCAACCAGGCCGATGCGGGCCTGCTCAAACTGGCTGACCAATCCCTGGGCGTGGTGCGGCAGAAGGCGGAAGCGCCAGTGCTGCGTTTTTTCACCGATCCGGCGGCGGAATCCTCCGCCTGGCAGCTGCAGTTGCTGCGCACAGACAAGCCCAGCCTTGGCCTCAGCGGCCCCGCGGGATCCACGGCCCTTTGTCTGGATGGAGCCACGGGAAATGTGGGGATTGGCACCACGGCTGCCACGCACAGGCTCACGGTCGAGGCGCCCTGGCTCGACCGCCAGGCCCCTGGCGGCAAGCTCTCCAAGCAGGGCGCTCTGGCGATCCGCAGCACCGCCCCCCAGCTCGATTTGCTGACGCCGGAGGCCACGGCCCAGGACTGGGCCATTCAAGTGAAGAACAACAAGCTGGCCTTCATCCGCTCCCCCTGGGAGGCCAGCAACCTGGTGCTCGATGGCGGCGGCAACGTGGGCATCGGCACCGATACCCCCAGCCAAAGGCTGCACGTGGCGGGCAGCATGCAGGTGGAGGCCGACCTGGCGGTGGGGGGCAATCTGGAGGTGACGGGACGGGTGAGCGGCGAGATTCGCAATGTTTGGTATGCCACGGGCAGTGCTTGGGTGCCTCACAACGAGGGCAGGGTGGTCTCACGGTCGCTGATCGTGGAGAAGAAATATGCCGACACGGCGCTCCGGATTCTCTATAGCGATAATACCAAGGTTAGTGGTAATACTGAGCGGCGTGTGCGCAAGAATGAAGGCTATGTTGCCGGCGTGTTTATTCCGACAGTATATGAGTATACTTTCGAACAAGCCGCCGCCCGCTGGGAAATCCGCTTGGCCGAGATGGGCACCAGCCGCTCCAACTGGGAAGCACAAGTGATCGATGGCAGCGTACTGACGAAGCCGATCCGTATGGATCGGTATGATTCACGCTCAACCAATCTTGCTGTCCAGTCCACGGTAGTGGGGTATGTGGAAGGCCAGCCTGCAGGCACCTATCAGATTCAGGTCTGGCTGTGTAGAATCCCTAATCACCCATTCAATGGTGCCCACATCGGCACCGGTTTTATTTCAAGCACATGGTGCCTGGAATCGGAAGAGGTTTATAAGCAGGAGTAGTCCATTGTCTTGGGCTTATCCGTTTGCATTACCTTCATCGTCGTCACCCTTCCCCATCCCAACCGCGTCAGCTCGATCATGCCTACATCCAGCACCAAAAATAGTCAGCACCTACGCTCTCGCTTCGCACGCAACGCCATCCCCACCGAAGAGGATTTCGCCGACCTGATTGCAGGCAGCCTCCACCAAGCGGAAGATGGTGTGCTCAAGGTCGAGGACCAGTCCCTGGGGCTGGTGCGGCAGACGGCGAATGCACCGCTGCTGCAGTTTTTTTCCGAGCCGGCGGCGGCGGAATCGGCCTGGCAGGCGCAGCTGATCGGACCGGTGAAACCTGGCTTGGGCCTCAGTGGCCCCGCCGGATTCCCGTCCTTGTTCCTGGATGGGCCAACAGGAAATGTGGGGATTGGCACCGCGGTTGCCAGCCACCGGCTCACGATCGAGGGCCCCTGGCCCGATCGCCAGGCTCCGGGTAGCAAGCTCTCCAAGCAGGGCGCTCTGGCGATCCGCAGCCATCCGCCCCAGCTGGATTTTCTGGCCGAGGAGGCCACGGCCAAGGATTGGGCGATTCAAGTCAGAAACAACAAGCTGATGTTCATCCGCTCCCCCTGGGAGACCAGCGACCTGGTGCTTGATGGCGCCGGCAACGTGGGGATCGGCACCGAGAATCCCAGCCACAAGCTCCACGTCGCCGGCAAGTTGCAGGTGGATGGTGATCTGGCGGTGCAGGGCAGGCTGGCGATCACGGGGCGCGTGAACAGCAGCGGCGGCCAGACCCGCAGCAATCTTTGGTACATCTCAAAGAATGGGACCGACTCCGGATCCGACCAGGGCTTTGGTCGTCTCAATACAAGATCTTTGCATGTTAACAAGCAGCACCCCGATACTGTACTGCGGATTCTGTACAGCGATACCGCCAGCATCTCTGGCGGCACTGTCGCGGCGCAATGGGAAATACGCATCAATGGCAATCCCCTTCAGGAGCCCATCATCATGGGTCATCATTATCAAAGTCACCTAGATGGCGTACACACGCGAGTTGCGATTGTTGGCTACACCAATCCCCTCCCTCCCGGACCCTATGAGATTCAGGTTTGGATCAGAAGAGCTCCCGGTTACACTCAACCCAGCTATATCGCAACAGGATTTAAGAGCAGCACTTGGTGCCTTGAGGCTGAGGAAGTTCGCCGCAACGTGATCAACACACGATCGAGCCCAAGCTCAAGCCCCAGGTAGCTCAGGCTTGCGCCACATTCTTTGAACCACCGCCTTCATCGCAACACCCCATTCTTTTGCCATGCCCAAACCCACCACCAAAAAACGCCAAGAGCTGCGCTCCCTGTTCTTGCGCAATGCCATCCCCACGGAAGAGGATTACGCCGATCTGATCGCCGCCGGTCTCAACCAGGCCGATGACGGCCTCCTCAAACTGCCGGATCAACCCCTGGGCCTGGTGCGGCAGAAGCCCCCGGCGTCAGTGCCCCCATCTACAGGCCCTTCAACGCCATCAACGGCATCAGCGCCTGCTCCGTCGGGAGTGCTGAACTTTTTTGGCGCTCCGGAGGATGACAGCCCCAGCTGGCAAATGCAGCTGATCGGCACCAACAGGCCGGGCTTCGCCTTGGCCGATCAAGACGGAACATCCAGACTATTCCTTGATGGCACCACAGGAAACCTGGGGGTTGGGACAACCACCCCAGCCCAGAGACTCACGGTGGAAGGCCCTTGGGGGCCTGGCAAAGATTCCGCCAACACTCTCGACAACGTTGGCCAGCTGGCGATCAAGGGGACCAAGGCGCAATTGGATTTCGTTGATTCAGACCGGAATCACACCGATTGGGCCATCCATGTCGACGATAACAAGATGTCGTTTGTGCGCTCTCCTTGGCACAACAAGGATCTGGTCTTGGATGGCAAGGGTAATGTGGGGATTGGCATTGAAACACCCGACTTCAAACTGGATGTGAATGGAGACATGAGAGTTCAAGGAAGGCTCTTTCGTTCTATTTCTTATGCAACGGGCAACGGACCATATAGCGAGCAGCAACCGCCAGGCCAGATACCGTCAAGAGTCTTGACCATCACAAAAAAACTAGCAGCCAATCAAAGCGTTCTGCGGATTCTCTATTCAGATAACTTCAGGCTTAATGGAAATGATGCCTCCGCTCGCTGGGAAATACGTGTCAAAGACACAAAGTCGAATGACTTGATCGCGTTGAATCCGAGGATCATTTCAGATAGATTCCATCAATATCACAACCATTGTATCCCCGGCATGATCATGGGATATGCCAGCAAACTTCCGGCTTCCACTTATGAAATTCAGGTATGGGTCTTGGCGCTTCTAAAGACAGAGCCAACAAATGCGCTCACTGGTTTTAACTTCTGCACGTGGTGCCTAGAAGCAGAGGAAATTCTGATCCCATAGACCCTGTTGAGATTGCGGGGCTTGTTGTCGCAATGTGCTGACAAGTTCACTATCTATTGACCTGAAAGGCTTTCGTCTCTTAATGCCAGGGCCCACACGCCCATCTGAATTCGCTGACCATGCCCACCCCACCCCCCTCGATCAGCCTCGATCCCGCCCCCCATCCCGCTCTGAATTACGACGGGTTGCGGGCTGAGGCCCTGGAACTGCTGGGGCGGTTGTGCGGTGATCAATGGAGCGATTTCAACACCCATGATCCCGGCATCACGATCCTGGAGCAGCTCTGTTATGCCCTCACGGAGCTGGCCTGGCGCAGCCAGTGGTCGATCGAGGATCTGCTCGCCAGCAGCGGTGGCGATTGGCAGCCCGGCGCGGCCGAGATCCTCCAGGGTGATCCCGTCACCCGCGACGACCTGCTGGCCCTGCTGCAGTCCCTCGGCTGCGAGCAGGTGCTGGTGGATGGGCAGGAGCGACCGGAGCTGCCCCTCTACTTCCGCCCCTCCGCCGCCTCCCGCGCCCTGGCGGGCCAAACCGCCGGCGCGAGCGGTCCGCCCGTGGCTGGCGATCTCGAGCTCGATGCCGATCAGCAGGCCCATTCCGCCAGTCGCCCGCCCCAATCCGTCGTCCCCCAAGGCATCTGGCGGGTGGCGGCCCAGCTCGGCCCTGCGGCCTCCGGCCCGGGCGTGGCCTCCCTGCTGCCGGTCGGCCGGCTTCTCCACGGAGCCCGCCTGCTCGGGCGCGATTTCCGCTTCGATACCCTGCAACCGTTCTTGGTGGTGGTGCAGGCGGAGCTGGAGCTGCACGCCCCCGGAATCGCCCCAGGCCTGCTCGAGCGCCTGCACCATTGCCTCGATGCCGTGATCAGCGCCGCCGCGGCCTCCGGCGATGCCGGCGGCCTGCGCAGCGCCGTGCTGATCCGGGCCCTCCAGGACCAGCCGGAGGTGCGGCGCGTGATCTCCCTGGGCCTCGCCAACAGCCCCAAGGCCCTCTCCTTCCACCCCTGGCATCTCCCCCTCCCCGGCCGGGCCGCCCGCCTCCACCCAGACTCCCCCCTCAGCTTCTCGCACCAGGGCCTGCCCCTGCAGGCCCCCCCCGCCCGCCTCGCCACCAGCTCCAGCCCCCGGGCCCTGGCCGCCGCCAGCACGCCAGCCCTGGCCGCAACGCCCGCCGCCGTGGACCGCCCCGGCCGCCGCCGCTCCCTCGCCAGCCCCGGCTCCCTGGTCCGCCTGTTGCCCGCTGTCTATGGCGTCGGGCCCGACGGCCTGCCCGCCGACGCCACTGCGGAGCGGCGCCTCCAGGCCCTGCGGTTGCGCGCCTACCTCTATCTCTTCGACCAGCTCCTGGCCCATGGCCATGGCCAGCTCGCCCACGCCCTGGAGCTGCTCGCCCCCGTCCCCCCCGACAACCCCCACCCCCTGGAGGCGGAGGCCGTGGCGCTGGTCGACGATCCCTCCCAGCCGCTCTCCGATCTGCTGCTGGGGCGTCCCGGCGACTGGCCCGAGCAGCTGCGTCAGGCCCTGGTCGCCAGCGCTCCCCCCAACGCGACGAGCCAGCGCCACACCCTGCTCTCCCACCTGCTGCGCTGCTTCGGTGAAGAGTTGGAGCTCGACATCATCGCCGCGCAGACGCCGGCCGCCATGGTGGCCGCCCGCTCCGAGTTCCTGCGCCGCATCGTGCCCCTCACCGCCGGCCGTGGTTCCGGCCCCGACCTGCTCGCCGCCACCTCGCCCACCGCTGCGGGCACCGCTGCGCCTGCCACTGCACCTGCCAGCCCGGAAACCAGCCAGGGGGCCTTCGCCGAGCGGCTGCGCCGCAAGCTCGGCCTTCCCATCGACCCCGATGGCTCCACCCCCCTGCTGGTGATCGAACACGTGCTGTTGCGCCCCCTCGCCGACGACAGCAGCCAGCAGGTGCAAGGGGGAGAAGATCCGATCCCCTTCCTCTCCGATGTGGCGCGCCCCGACCCCTGGAGCGCCCGGGTGAGCATCGTGCTGAACGCCTCCCGCCTGCCCGCCATGGCGGAAGCCGATCGCGATCGCTGGCTGATCCGCACCATCCGCCAGGAACTGCCCGCCCACCTGCAGGGGGAACTCCACCTCCTCGCCGACGCCCCCACCACCCCAGGCAAGGGCCCCTGGAGCCGCCTGGTCGCCGCCTGGGGACGCTTCCGCGTTCTGCTCCAGGACCATCGGCTGCTCCAGCTGGGCTCCGACCTCAGCAATCGCCCCGACCCCGCACTGCTTTCCCTGCAGCTGCGCGACAGCCGCGATCAGCTGATCAGCCAGTTGCGCATCGGCCTGCCCTGGCCCCTGCGCAGCATCCCCCTGCCCAAGCAGCTGATTGTGCCCACCCGCAAGTGCGCCTCCATCTGCTTGCCGTTCAGCCAGAAGGGGGTGCGCTATCAGCTCGTGAACGTGGCCAGCGGCAAGCCGATCGGCGACCCCGCCGAGGGAACCGATGGGCCGCTCACCCTCACCACCACGCCCATCACTGGGGATGACCTCACCGTGCGGGTGCTCGCCAGCGTGCTGGCCCCCTCCGGCGGCGTCGCCCTCACGGCCAACGGTCGGGCCCGCTCCACCCTGCTGGCGGGCGAGATCCAGGTGGTGAAGGGGATCGATCTCGATCTCAGCCTGCGCCTCCTCGATGCCGACAGCCGCCAGCGCCTGCCGCTCCTCGATCCCGGCGGCGTCGCCGAAGACGATGGCCAGGCCCGGCTGGCCAACCACAACCAGCGCCTGCTGGTGCAGATCGTCGCCAGCCAGGAAGGGGTGCACTACAAGGTGATCGATGCCGCAAGCCGCGCCGACCTCAGCGACTGGTGCACCGGCACCTCCGGCGATCTGACGCTGGCCTTGAACGCCCCCGCCGCTGAGGATCGGGATCTGGCTGTCTGCGCCCGCCTCAACAAATTCTCCACCAAGGACGAGCAGACGCTGACCGCCCTGCTGCCCCTGCGGGTGCGGGCCAATCCGACCGTGCGCCTGCGGCTCCTCGAAGAGGCGGTAGACCCTGGCGCCCACGCCCGGGTGGCGATCGGCAGCCAGAGCGGCGTGCGCTATGCCCTGCGGGTGCGGCCCCTGGTCGACAAGGACTGGCCTCTGGCCGACCCCCTCAGGCCAGCCCACAGGCCCATCCCGCCCGGCTCCTTGACCCGCTTCGACGGCAACCTCACCGGCTTTGCTCCCCAGGCCAGCGGCACGGCCGCCTGCGGCGAGGGCCAGGGCGCTGAACTCACCCTCGAAACCCCCATCAGCGGCGAAGGCATGGTGGTGGTCGCCCTGGCCGAGAAGCGGCACCGCCTCTTTCCCTTCTCGCATCCCAAAGACACCACCCGCACCAGCCAGGTGGCCCTGGACCAAGCCGCCGTGGTGTACAGCAACCCCGATGCCAACCAGCGACTGATCCTGCGGGGCGAACCCGACAGGCCCGACATCTGGACGCTCTGGGGCGGTCAGCCCGGCATCGTCTACACCATTCAGCCGGAGGCCGAGCGCGTCAAGACCACACCAATTGGACCCTTGCTGGCCCTCCCCGAAGGCGACGGGGCCCCCAGCGGCCTGCGCGGCATCGGACGCGCCCGCGTGGAGCGGGATCTGGTGGTCAACGGCGGCGCCGGCAGCTCGCCGGCCGAACTGAAGGCCGATCTCTCCCAGGCGGGCAAGCTCTCGATCTGGGCCCACTACCTGCGCAGCGGCATGGAGGTGAAGCTGAAGCGTCCTCCCATCCTGGTGTGGGCCGACCCCCCGGCCGTCTGCGAGGGAGAAACGGCCCGGGTGATGCTGGCGCGGCTGGATCCCGGCCAGCCGGCTCGCCTGCTGTTGGCTGGCACTCCGCTGATGGAGGGCAGCGCCGCTGCCGACGGCACCCTGACCCTGGCCAGCCCCCTTCCCGGTATCGGCAGCCTACAAGTGGAGGCGGGTGTGATCTGTCCGCTCACGATCGGCCGCTCGATCAACCTCGCGGTGGCGGTGCGGCTGCTCGACCTCCAGCCCCTGCGGGCCGATGCGCCCGCCCAGCTCGTCGACTGGGACGGCCGCCCGGAGGTGGAGCTGGCCAGCAGCGAGGCCAATGTCACCTACACCTTGATCAACGCCGCCGATCGCGACAAACCCTTCCAACAACAGACCACCTTCTGCGACCCCGTGCCCGGGACCGGCGGCCCGTTGCGGCTCCGCTGCAAGAGCCTGCGGGAGGACGTCGATCTGCTGGTGCGCGCCACGCGAGTGTTCGACGCCGCAGGGACGCGGCGAAGCAGCGGCTTCCTCTCCACGATCCTGCCCCTGCGCGTGCGGGCCAACCCCACGCTGCCGCTGCAGGTCCACAGCGCCATCGTCGACCCCGGGGCCAACGTCACCGTCAGCATCGGTGCCAAACCCGCTGGCGCCACCACCGCAGCCGAGTCCCTCAGCCAGGCCGGCGTCAGCTATCTCCTGCACACGCGCCCCCTGGCGGATGAGGACTGGCGCTTCCAAAACCCCGCCGCCGAACCCGCGGTCACCAGCCTCACCGGCCCGCTGGTCAACTTCACCCCCCAGCGCGACAGCCTCACCGGCAACGGAGACGTGCTCACCCTGGCGCAGGCCATCAGCGGCGAAGGCATGGTGCTGGCCGTCCTGGCCCAGAAACGGCACCGCCCCTTCCCCTTCTCCCATCCCGACACCTCCACCCACCCCAGCGCCGTGCCCCTGCGCCAGGGCGTTGTGGTGTACATCAAGCCCGATGCCAGCCGCCGCCTGACGTTGAAGGCCGATCCCAACCGGCCCGGTCTCTGGATGCTGCTGGGAGGACAGCCAGGCGTGGCTTACACCCTGGTCGACAACAAGACTCCGAACAGGCCCATCCCGCTGCCGCCGGACCCCAAGACGATCCTCTCCCAGCCGCCGGAACTGCCCATTCCCGAACAGACCGATGCCCCCGCCGGCCTGCGGGGCATCGGCCGCCAACGGGTGGGCCGAGACCTGATCGTGGGCCTCAGCGACAGCCCCGCCCGGGCGATCACAGCGCTGACCCAGGATCCGGCCG
>JBEIHT010000067.1:0-13104 GCA_040381155.1 Aphanothece sp. | reverse complement strand
CTGGTGCACGATCCCTGGCGGCCCGTGCCCGGCCGCGGCGGCCATCTGGGCGGGGAGGCGGGGCTGGCGGAGCGGGGGGATCTGGATGGCCGCACCGATGTGGCCTGCTTCACCTCCGCTCCCCTGGCGGCGGAGCTGGAGCTGCTGGGGGAACCGCGGCTGCTGATCGCCGTGACGGCGGAGCCGGGGGGGTTCGACCTCTGCGCGGCCCTCTCGGTGCAGGGGGCCGGGGGCGCCCCGGTGCGCCAGCTCAGCACGGGTGTGCGGCGCCAACGGGCGGGGGCGCTTCCGGCCGCGGAGCCGCTGGAGCTGCGCCTGCAGCCGCTGCGGGCCACCCTGGCGGTGGGGGAGCGGTTGCGGCTGTCCCTGGCGGGGGCGGCCTGGCCGCAGATCGCCGTGCATTCCGGCCAGGCCCAGCCGCCACCGGGCCCCACCGGGCCGGATCACCGGGTGATCAGCCTGGTTCTGCACCTGGAGGGCGCCCGGCTCTGGCTGGCGCCGCTGGTTGGGGCAGACTGAGCCGGCCCTGATCGCCCTGTTCATGCTGCGCTCCCGCCCCTCCAGACCGGTCCCCGCCGCGCTGGCCGCCGCCATGGCCGCCGCGGTGGCCGTTCTGGCGTCGGCCCCGGCCCCGGCGCAGCCCCTGCCCAGCCCGGCCGCCAACCCCGCCAACCCCGCCGCCCCTCTGGGCACCAGCAGCGCCCTCAGCGAGCTGCGGGCCCGGCAGGCCGCCGAGCGGATCCTCACGGTGGTGCGCAACCGGGACGCCAACGCCCGCTTCGCCCAGTTCACGCCCGAGCTGCAGCGGGTGACCAGCCCCTCGATGATCGCGGCGACGATGAAAACACAGCCGCAGCTGCTGAGCTGGACCATCACCAGCGTCCAGCCCGGCTACGACTCCAGCACGGTGGAGGCCACCCTGCGCACCAGCCGCGGCACCCGCCAGCTGCTGATGGTGATCAACGACAACGGCAAGCTGGCCGGCTACCACTTCGATGCCAGTGACGCGCCGGCCGAAGCGGTGGTCCGGGATTTCGTCACCGCCCTCGCCCGCGGCCAGTACATCTCGGCCAGCAGCTTCCTCAGCCCGGCGATGCAGGAGGAGGTCAGCCAGGCCGCTCTCCAGGCCCGCTGGCAGCGGCTGCAGCGCATCACCGGCAATTTCGATCGCATCGTGCGCGTCTCCCGCGCCGAGAACACGCCGGAGATGAAGCTGGTGATCGTGACGATCCGCTTCAACCGGCTCACCGACAACCTGTTCGTGGTGCTCGACAACCGGAATCAGATCATCAACGTCAATTTCCCCACCGATCCCAACGAGCCCTCCCCGGCCCCCTGAGCCCCGCCGCCGAAGCGGACGTAAGCTCCCGGCTCACCGCCCACCTCGACACCCATGACCATCGCCAGCCTGGATTGGATGGCTGAGGACGCGACGCGGCTGGCCGAATGCCGCCATGACCATCCCTTCGCGGTGTTGGGCCCCCAGCCCCTGGAGGGCGGTGGCTGGGTGGTGCGGGCGTGGATGCCGGACGCGGCGCGGGTGGAGCTGCTCCTGGGTGACGCCTTGCTGGCGATGGCCACGCCCCACCATCCCTGGATCTTCGAGGCCGCCCTCGACGCCGACCCGGGCAGTGGCTACCGCCTGCGGGTGGAGCGGGGCGGCATCGTGCACGAGCAGCACGATCCCTGGGCGTTCCGGCCGGAGTGGATGGGCGAACTCGATCGCCACCTCTTCGCCGAGGGCAATCACCACCACATCTGGGAACGGATGGGCGCCCATCTGGTGGAGATCGAGGGCGTCGCCGGTGTGATGTTCTGCCTGTGGGCCCCCAACGCCCGCAGCGTGTCGGTGCTGGGGGGCTTCAACAGCTGGGATGGCCGCCACCATCCGATGCAGTCCCGCCTTGGCGGCTGCTGGGAGCTGTTCATCCCCGGCCTGGCGGAGGGCACCATCTACAAGTACGAAGTGCGGGCCCAGAACGGCCATTGCTACGCCAAGGCCGACCCCTACGGCTTCCGCCACGAGGTGCGCCCCGCCAACGGTTCGATCGTGGCGGCCCGCGGCCGCCACCGCTGGAACGACGCCGCCTGGATGGAGGAGCGGGACAGCCGCAATCCGCTGCAGCAGCCGATCTCGGTCTACGAGGTGCACCTGGGCAGCTGGCTGCACGCCGCCGCCGATCATCCCTACATCGAGCCGGATGGCACCGCCAGGCCGCCGGTGCCCGCCGCCGATCTCAAGCCCGGCGCCCGCCTGCTCACCTACCCGGAGCTGGCCGACAAGCTCATCCCCTACGTGAAGGCGCGCGGCTTCACCCACCTGGAGATGCTGCCGATCTCGGAGCATCCCTTCGATGGCTCCTGGGGCTATCAGGTGACCGGCTGGTATGCCCCCACCAGCCGCTACGGCAGCCCGGATGAATTCCGCGCCTTCGTCGACCGCTGCCACGCCGAGGGAATCGGTGTGATCCTCGACTGGGTGCCGGGCCACTTCCCCAAGGATGCCCACGGCCTGGCCTTCTTCGATGGCCAGCATCTCTACGAGCACGCCGATCCGCGCATCGGCGAGCACAAGGAATGGGGCACCTTGATCTTCAACTACAGCCGCAACGAGGTGCGCAACTTCCTGGTTGCCAACCTCATCTATTGGTTTGAGGAGTTCCACATCGATGGCATCCGCGTCGATGCCGTCGCCTCGATGCTCTATCGCGATTACCTGCGGCCCGATGGCGAATGGCTGCCCAATGAATATGGTGGTCGCGAGAACACCGAGGCCGTGCGCTTTCTGCAGCAGGCCAACCACGTGTTGTTCCAGCATTATCCCGGCGCCCTTTCGATCGCCGAGGAATCCACCACCTGGCCACTCGTTACCCAGCCCACCGCCATCGGCGGCCTGGGTTTCAACCTGAAGTGGAACATGGGCTGGATGCACGACATGCTCGATTACTTCGAGCTCGATCCCTGGTTCCGCCAGTTCCATCAGAACCATGTGACGTTCTCGATCTGGTACGCCTTCACCGAGAACTTCATGCTCGCCCTCAGCCACGATGAAGTGGTGCATGGTAAGAGCAACCTCCTCCACAAGATGCCTGGCGACGACTGGCAAAAGTTTGCCAATGTGCGTGCCCTGCTCGCCTACATGTGGACCCATCCCGGCAAGAAGACCATCTTCATGGGCATGGAGTTCGGACAACGCGCCGAATGGAATGTCTGGGGGGATCTGCAGTGGGATCTGCTCCAGCACGAACCCCACCTCGGTCTGCAGCGGCTGGTGGATGATCTCAATGTCTTCTACCGCTCCGAACCGGCGCTCTATGGCGATGACTTCGATCAGTACGGCTTCCAGTGGATCGATTGCAACGACAACCGCCACTCGGTGATCAGTTTCATGCGCCGCTGCAGCGCCACCGGCAACTGGCTGGTGGTGGTAGCCAACTTCACCCCCACCAGCCACAGCAGCTACCGGATCGGCGTGCCCCTGGAGGGCTTCTACAACGAGGTGTTCAACAGCGACAGCAGCCGCTACGGCGGCAGCAACCTCGGCAATCTCGGCGGCAAGTTCACCGATTCCTGGGCGATCCACGGCTACGAGAACTCCCTCGACCTCTGCCTGCCGCCCCTGAGCGTGCTGATCCTGCGCCGCGACGAGGCCCGCAGCCTGTTGCGCAACCTCGAGGGAGTGGAGGCCGGCGAGGCCTGAGCCCCGCCAGGGCGGCGCCCTACTGAACGCCGCTCTCCACGCCGGTCTCCCGCTCCAGCACGGCCCGATCGAGGGACTGGCGGGTGAGGGCGGCGAGCAGGGCGGCGCGGGCCACCTGGAGATCCCGTTCCACAAGCAGCACCTCGGTGATCGGCTCGACCATCGCCCGGTAGCGCAGCCGGGCGTCGCGCACGGCCCGCTCGCCGGCGGTCACCGCCTCGCGGGCGGCGGCGAGCGTGGCCGGGGCGGCCTGCAGGTCGCTCCAGGCGCGGCTCACCTCGCGGCGGATGCGCTGGCGGGCCACCTCCTCGTCGGCCCGCACCAGATCGGCGTCCCGCTCGGCCAGCCGCGCCCCGGAGCCGGCCCGGCCGCCATCCCAGAGGGGTTGGCGCAGCAGCAGGGCCACGCCCCAGTTGTAGAAGGAACCGGCCGCGAAGCCGCTCTGCTCCAGGCTGGGCAGCGGCAGCGGCGCTCCGTCGATGGCGCCGCCCTGCTGGAGCACCGGAACACTGAGCTGGTTGCCGCTGTAGCCAGCCCCGGCCACCAGCTTCAGGCTGGGATACAAGGCGGCGCGGGCGGCGCGGGCCTGCTGGCGCTGGGCCCGCTCCTGCTCACGCAGGGCCTCCAGCAGGGGGTGGCCCGCAGGCTGCTGGCGCGCAGCAGGTCGATATCTCCAGCGGCGTCACCTTCGTTGGCTATGGGGTGCTCACCGATTGGTATGTGCCCAGCCGCTGGATCGATTGATTATCTGATGGGCTGCGGCCTGGCCCTGCTGGTGTCCCTGGCCTCTGAGCGCAGGGCGATCCTGCGGGGGCTCCACGGGGTGGGGCGGGATCAGTCCGGGTCCTGATCCCCGGCCCGCTCCACCTCCGCAGCCGGCACGGAGGGCAAGGTGAGGATGCCGCGACCGGCGAAGCCCTGCCAGATCGCGAGCAGCACCTCGGCGGTCACCCGACCGGCGTGGAGGGGGTTGGCGATCGAGAAACTGAGGCCATAGCGGTTCATCTCCTTGCCGAATTCCAGTAGCCGCGCCTGGGGGGCAGGGGCGGGCAGGGTGTCCGGATGGGCGCTGGCGATCTGGATCAGCAGGTCGAGGATCTCCTGGGGGGGCCAGTTGGCGGAGGCCTGGATCTCGAAGCGACAGCGGCGCATCCGGTCGCTGCGGGTGTAGGTGGTGGTGGTCTGGGTGAAGAAGGTCTGGTTCGGCACCACCAGCTCGGCGTTGTCGCTGCCGCGCCACAGGGTGGCCGCCCGCAGACCGAGCCGCCGCACCTCGCAGGCCTCGCCGTCGTGCATCAGCACCTCGCCGGGGCGCACCGAACCCTCGAACAGCAGCCAGAGGCCGGAGATGAAGTTGGAGAAGACTTCCTTCACGCCGAAGCCCAGCCCCACCGAGAGGCCGCCGGCCACCGCCAGCAGGCCGGTTTGGTTGATGCCGAGCCGCTCCAGCGCCCAGATGATCGCCAGCGCCACGATCAGGTAGCGGATCACCAGGGAGACGGCGCGGCGGCCGCCATCGCTGATCTCCAGGCCGCGCTGCACGAGCCAGCCCACCCAGATGGAGGGCAGGGCGGAGCCCACCACCACGAAGTAGAGCCAGAGGATCACCTCGAACAGCCGACCGAGCTGGATCGGACTGCCGAACCAGACCCCCAGCGGCTGGGTGGCGAGGGCCTGCAGGCTGCCGAGGGCATCGAGGCTGACCACCAGCACGCCCAGCAGGAAGAGGGGCCGCAACACCTGGCTGACCAGCAGCCGCAATTGATCGGGGGGCAGCCAGCGCTCGAGCAGCTGGGTTTCCAGCAGCCGCAGCCCCAGCCAGGTGGCCAGGATCTGGCCCACCAGCAGCACCAGCCCCCAGCGCTGGCCGGCCAGGGCGAGCAGGGCGCCGACGAGCAGCAGCAGGGGCAGCTGCGCCACACCCAGGGGGAGGCGGTGCCACCAGGCCAGCCGCTGGGGAAGCCGCAGCGCCACCGCCAGCGCCAAGCCCACCAGCACCAGTTGCAGCAGCACATCGGGGCGGGAAAGCAGGGCCAACCAGCCCAGGGGTTCCTGGATCAGGGGGGTCATGGCCGCCTCCGCAGCGCCAGGATGCGGCGCGCCCCTTCCTCCGGGGTCGTCACCCCCAGCATCACCTCATAGATGATCTGCTCGATCGGCTGCACCAGGGTGCGCACCCGATCGGCGGAGAAGGGCGTGGCCATGAGCTTGCCGATGGCGCGGAACTGCTGCTGAGCCCCCGCCATCGCCGCCAGGCGCCCGGATTCGGCCACCGGCACCGTGACGAAACGGTTCACCGGCAACACCGACTGGCTGGTGAGGGTGAGCTCGCGCTGCTGCTTGGGGCTGAGGGTGAAGCGGGCCAGCTCCTCGGCCAGCCGCCGTTGGTTGGCCGAGGAATCGGTGCCGAAGGCCCAGATCCGCAGGGAGGAGAAGGGGCTGGCCTGGCCGCCGGGGCCGCCCGGCAGGGGAGCCACACCCAGGCGCGGCCCCATGGTCTGCTGCAGGCGCATCAGATGGAGGCTGTAGCAGGGAATCCAGCTCAGCCGCCCCTGCTTCAGCCCATCGATCAGATCCGAGGCCTCAGCGGCGATGTCCACCCGGCTCTGCAGGGCCGCCTGGCGAAGCCAGCGCAGCCAACCCTCGATTGCCCGCTGATCCCTGACCAGGTCGTGGCCGGGGGGGAGCGGCCGGTCGGTGATCAGCAGGGCCATCGCCTGGGCGGCCCCCAGGCTGCCAGCCGACCACCACAGGCCGATCGGGTCCGCCGACACGCCCACGGGGCTGCCGGAGGCGGCCAGCGCCAGCACTCCGGCCACGTCGCTGGGGGAGGAGGGCACCCGCCGGCGGTCGTAGCAGGCCAGGGTCACCTCCTCGGCCACCGGCAGCCCCACCAGTTCGCCCCGCTCCCGCACCCGCGTCAGCTCCTCCGGAGCGATGCTGGCCAGGGCGTCGGTCATGGCCGGATCGCGGGGCAGGGGGGCTATCAGGCCGCGGCGCCAGAGGGAGATCGCCACCGGCGCGCGCACCAGCAACAGATCCGGCCCGAGCCCCTGGCGGCGGTTCCCCTGCAGCTCCTGCTCCAGGCGCTCCTCCGGCACCACCTGCAGACGGATGTTCACCTCCGGGTGGAGGCGCCGGTAGTCCTGCATCACCGAGGTGGCCAGTTCCACATGCACCGCCGGGCTGGCCATCGTGCCGCCGCTTTCGGTGGGCACCACATACACATGCAGCGTGTCGGTGTTGAGGGGGCCCAGCGCCCGGCAACCCTGGGCCCCCGCCAGCGCCAGCAGCGTCAGCAGGGCCAGGGCGGAACGGCGCGGGGAGGGGGGCACAGGCGAGCGGGTGGCTCTCGGCTAGGTTGCCGAATCGCTCCATCGTCCCTCGCCATGGCCGAGTCCGCACCCCTGCTGCTGCGCGCCGCCCGCGGGGAGCCGGTGGAGCGGCCGCCGGTGTGGATGATGCGCCAGGCCGGGCGCTACATGAAGGTGTACCGCGACCTGCGCGATCGCCACCCGGGCTTCCGGGAGCGCTCCGTGAACCCGGATCTCTCCTATGAGATCTCGATGCAGCCGTTCGAGGCCTTCCGCCCCGATGGCGTGATCCTCTTCTCCGACATCCTCACCCCCCTGCCGGGGATGGGCATCGATTTCGACATCATCGAGAGCAAGGGCCCGATCATCGAGCCCGCCATCCGCAGCCGCGCCCAGGTGGACGCCCTGCGGCCCCTCGATCCGGCGGCGGCCCTGCCGTTCGTGGGCGAGGTGCTGGGCCGGCTGCGCAGCGCGGTGGGCAACGAGGCGGCGGTGCTCGGCTTCGTCGGCGCCCCCTGGACCCTGGCCGCCTACGCGGTGGAGGGCAGGAGCAGCAAGACCTATGCGGTGATCAAGGCGATGGCCTTCCGCGAACCGGAGCTGCTGCATGCCCTGCTCGGCCACCTGGCCGATTCGATCGCCACCTATGTGCGCTATCAGATCGACAGCGGCGCCCAGGTGGTGCAGCTGTTCGACTCCTGGGCCGGCCAGCTGAGCCCGATCGATTACGACACCTTCGCGGCGCCGTATCAGAAGCGGGTGATCGACCAGGTGAAGGCCACCCACCCCGACACGCCGCTGATCCTCTACATCTCGGGCAGCGCCGGCGTGCTGGAGCGCATGGGCCGCACCGGGGTCGACATCATCTCCCTCGACTGGACGGTGGACATGGCCGATGGCCTGGCCCGCCTGCCGGAGCACCTGGGGGTGCAGGGCAATGTGGATCCGGGCCTGCTGTTCGGCACGCCTGAGGGTATCCGGGCGCGCATCGTCGACACGGTGCGCAAGGCCCGCGGCCGCCGCCACATCCTCAACCTCGGCCACGGCATCCTGCCGGGCACCCCGGAGGAGAACGCCCGCGTGTTCTTTGAAACCGGCAAGAGCGTGATGGAGCTGGTGGGGGCGGCCGTGTGAGCGGCGCCAGCCCCGAGCGCATCCTGATCACCGGCGCCAGCGGCTGCGTGGGCCAGTACACGGCCGAAACCCTGCTGCGCACCAGCGACGCCGACCTGCTGCTGCTGCTGCGCGATCCGGCCAAGCTCACCGCCATCCCGGCCGACCATCCGCGCGTATCCCTGCTGGTGGGCGATCTGCGCGAGCTCGAGCCGCACGCGGCGGCGATCGCCACGGCCACGCGGGTGATCCACACCGCCACCGCCTGGGGGGATCCGGAGCGGGCCGAGCAGGTGAATGTGGTGGCCGTGAAAAAGCTGCTGGCGCTGCTGGATCCCGAGCGGCTGAAGCAGGTGATCTATTTCTCCACCGCCAGCATCCTCGATCGCCAGCTGCGGCTGCTGCCCGAGGCGGCGGCCTACGGCACCGAATACATCCAGACCAAGGCCCGCTGCCTGCAGGACCTGGAGCGGCACCCACTGGCGACGCGGATCGTGGCGGTGTTCCCCACCCTGGTGTTCGGCGGCCAGGTGGGTCCGGGCGACCCCCACCCCACCAGCTACCTCACCGCCGGGGTGGGGGAGGCGATCGGCTGGCTGTGGCTGGCGAAGTGGCTGCGGGCCGAGGCCAGCTTCCACTTCATCCACGCCGCCGACATCGCCACGGTCTGTGCCCACCTGGCCACCACGCCCCATCGGGCCAATCCAGAGCCGGGCCAGGGGGCGGTGCGGCGGTTGGTGCTCGGCCAGGCGCCGATCACGGTGAACCAGGCGGTGGCGAAGCTGGTGCGCTGGCGGCGGGGCTGGCTGCCGCCGGTGGGGGTGGATCTGCGGGGCTGGCTGATCGATGGCCTGGTGCGGCTGCTGCGCATCCAGATGAACGACTGGGACCGCTTCTCGATCCGCCAGCGCCACTTCGTGCACGAGCCGGTGAGTCCACCGGAGCGCTTCGGCCTCACCAGCTATGCCCCCACCCTGGAGGCGGTGCTGGAAACCGCCGGGGTGCCGCACCGGGGCCCGCTGCCCCGCTGAGCGGCCCCGGCTGCCCTGGCCGGGGCGCAAGCAATTGTTTCGATTGCTTCAGCCCCCCGTGCCCAGGGGCACCGGATTTGTAGCCTGGCCCGGTTGACGTGCCTCCGCACACCCTTACGCACCCACCCATGCGTCGTCTCCTTTCCCTGATCGCTCTCTGCCTGGCCCTGGTGCTGGGAGCCAGCCCGAGCTTCGCCGCTGACGCGGCCCATGGCGCCCAGGTGTTCTCCGCCAACTGCGCGGCCTGCCACATGGGCGGCGGCAACGTGGTGAACGCCGAGCGCACCCTCAAGAAGGATGCCCTCGAGGCCTACCTGGCCAACTACAGCGCTGGCCCTGAGGAAGCCGTGGCCTACCAGGTCACCAACGGCAAGAACGCCATGCCCGCCTTCGGCGGCAAGCTCAGCGAAGCCGACATCTCCGATGTGGCGGCCTACGTGATCGAGCAATCCAACAGCGGCTGGAGCTGAGGCTCCTCCAACCGGCCCCACCGGGCCCTGATGGAGCCCCCGGCTGCGGCCGGGGGCTTTTCTGTTGTTCAGGAGCTGGCCGGAACCCCCGCGACCGCTGTCGGCCGCCCATGGCCGCTGCTGGGGCTGCCCTGCTGAGCCAGCCGCCAGCAATCAGCTCAACAAGGGACCACGACAGCGAATGATCGGCAATGTTCACGCCAGCCTGTGATCCTCTTGATCGGATTACGAATGTCGCAGCCTTCGTAATCTGAAGCAGATAGGCTCAATTACCCACCGGCAACAGAAGTTGTAAATCTTTTTCACGATCTGCCTGTTGCCCTGTCGATCAGTCAATCGCTGTCTAGTTTGGCTTTACATCGATGGCGTTTTGGGTCCATGCCGCTGCGTAATCTGTACATTGCCAGCTTTCAGTACGGGAACAGCCCCCCTTGGGTGGCTCGTCATGGTCTCAGCAGCAGTGCCTATCAAGCTGCTTTCAACCAGTTTGTCGGTCAAGGATTTCGTTTGCGTTGCGTCAGTGGTCACGCTGGTCCCGACGGTGTGTCGCGCTATGCCGCCATCTGGGATCAATCACCCAGTGGTGCCTGGGTGGCACGCCATGGCCTCTCGCCCCAGCAATATCAAACCAGCTTCAACCAGCTCACCGCTCAGGGCTTTCGCCCTCGCGTGGTCAACGCCCATGCGCTCGGGAACCAGGAGCGTTATGCCTGCATCTTTGAGAAGGTGGGAGGGCCGCCTTGGGCGGCACGGCACGGCCTTGACGGGACCCAGTATCAACAGGTCTTCAACCAGCTCACGGCCCAGGGATATCGCCTGCGTTGGCTGTCCGTCCATGCGATGGGCAGCACGCTCCGCTATGCCTGTGTTTTCCAGCAGGGTGCTGGTCCCGCCTGGGTGGGCCGCCATGGCCTGGAGGAGAGTGCATTCCGCACCATCAGTTCCCAGCTGGCCGCCCAGGGGTATGACCTGATCTGTGGCAATGCCGCGTCCATCGCCGGTCAAGATTATTACTGCGGACTCTGGGAGCAGCGGCCGGCCACGACCATTGTTCACCACGGCATGACCAGCGAAACCTATCAGCTTAAGTTTGATCAGTTGGTGGGCACCGGCTACGTCCCACTGTTTGTCGCTGGTTATGCAGGGGCTGATCCGGTTGATGTTCGCCTCCGCTTCACGATGCAGCAACAGCAGCAGGGTAATTGGTGTTGGGCAGCGACAGCAGCCAGTGTCGATGCTTTCTATAACGTTGGTACCACGATGACGCAATGTCAGATCGCCAATATTCAGAAGGGTGTCACCAACTGCTGCACCACAGGCGCCTCCACGGCACCCTGCAACACCTACGGCTTTCTCGATGCGGCCCTCAGCACCGTCGGTCATTTCAGCAGCCTCGCCTCTGGAACCACATCCTTTGCGGACGTTGAATCACAAATGCTTGCCGGGCGTCCGCTCGGCATCAGGGTGGCATGGAGTGGTGGAGGCGCCCACTTCATCGCCGCAACTGGTACGGAGGATGATGGCAGTGTCTGGGTTTCCGACTGCGGTTCAGGGACCACCTCCCTGGTCCCCTATGACACACTCAAAACGAGCTATAATGGGTCTGGTACTTGGACGCATAGTTATTTCACTCAACCCTGAAGGACGCTCGTCATGCCCCTGATCTTTGATACCCCTCCGGCGGAAGTACGCGAAACACTCAATAGCGCACTGCCACGCCTTTCTCCCCGAATCTCCGAAAGCGGGGCCACTCCTGGCACGCCCCTGGGTCGTGCAGCTTTGCTGGATCGAGCCCCATTCATCGCCCGCGCGCTTGAGGCCTTCCTCCGGGGAGGTCCTGATCAGGGTCCGGTGGCGGTTCCAGTTCACTTCATCGGCCTCGACAGCCTGGCTTCTGGAGACGAGAAGTTCCGCGGCACCGTGAGACGCAGCAGTCCACAACTGTGGACCAATCTCCTCACCGACGAATCCGGTCGACTTGCCGCCTTGGCGGATGTCAATCCAACCAGCCGTACGTTGGCGGCGCTCAGCGAAGGGCCCTCCATCCTGGCCATGGGTGCCCAGTTGGAAAACCTCACGGCTGAAGAACATGACTCCCCTGACCGCAGTGTCGCCATGCTGCGCATTCCTGCCCTGCACCTGAGCGCCATCTGGCTGAAGGGAGCGGATCCCGACCAGCAAGACATCGTCATCCCCAGCCCGGGGCCCATCCAGCCGCTCAAGGCCGGCCATCGATACACCATGGCCGAATTCCTCGCGATTGTTCGTCCCATGGCTGCCGATCGAATCCGCCAGACCCAGGAGACCAGCGGAGGCTGATCCTTCCCTTGCCGCAGGTCCGAACCCCACCACCGGGGGGACGCGGCCTCCCCACTCATCAACCAGGGGCGGCTTGCTGCTCATGGTCTGCTTTGTGCTGGGGGGGCTGATCATCCTGAGCGGGCGCTGGAGCCGTTCCAGGCCCGATCAGAGGAAGCTGAACTGGGAGGCCGTGAGGGAGCTGGTGGCGACCCCCGCCAGCAGAACCGTGTGGGCGCGATCGAAGGTGATCAACGCTCCGCCCGCCGTCTGGGTGGTGGCGGCCAGCACCTCGGCGAATGTGTCGAGAGGCTTGCCGAAACCGGCCAACACGATCCGATCCGCGGCACTGAAATCCCAGATCACATCCCTGCCGGCCAGGCCCGCCGAGAAGGTGTATTGGTCGGCGCCCTCACCGCCTCGGTATTCCTGGTGGCGGCCGCCATCGATGATCCGGTCGGCCGCACCGGTGGCCGTGAACACCTCAAACCCCAGCATGGAACTGGAGCCACCCGCGCTGATCAGCCGCTGATTCGCCACATCGATCTCGACGGCCTCTTCCCCTGATCGACTTCCCGTTGATGCTGGTGCCATGGCCGCCCTGGCCGCCCGCTTGTCCCACCGCCCCGGAACCTCCCGCCGCCCCCACGGCACCGGAGCCACCGGCGCCGCCCCGGTTGCCGGCCCCCGCCAGGCCCCCGGCCGATGCCTGCTGGGTGATGAGCGACCAGTAGGGCCCGTTGGCCCAGAAACCGTAGCTGTCCGGGCCGGAACTGCCGCCGTCGCCGCCGGAACCACTGCCGTTGCCGCGCCCGCCGATGGCCCGGCCGGCGAGGTGCAGTTGATTGAATCCCTGCTGAGCGCCGGCGAGATCGAAGCGGAGGGCTGAGAACGTCACATCGCCGGCTCCCCCGGCTCCTCCGGCGCCACCCTGGCCACCATGGCCCGGGCGATCGAACATCTGCAAGCCAATGGAGCCAAAGTCCATCTGGGTCCACTGGGAGGTCATCTCGGAGGCGGCGCCATGTCCTCCGGCGGCGCCAGCGCCGCCGGATCCCCCCTGCGCCAGGCGTTCCAGGGAGATCAGATCCGCTGCGGCATCCCCCAGGACGATCTGGGAGGTGATCCGTTCGCTGGCCAGGCCACCGACCTGACCGGCGCTGCCAGCGGCGCCCTGG
>JBEIHT010000066.1:0-13120 GCA_040381155.1 Aphanothece sp. | reverse complement strand
GTGCTGCTGCTCTTCGATGCCTCCCGTGACGAGGTGCTCGAAGGCCTGCACGACTGGCAGACCGCCCTGCGCCGCACCCTCGCCACCCCGCCGCCCCAGCTGCTGGTGGCCGCCCGGGTGGACGCCGGCTTCCGCGCCAGCCGCGCCCGCCTGGAGGGTTTCGCGGAGGAGCAGGGCATGGTCTTCCTGGAAACCAGCGCCCGCGACGGCAGCGGGTGCGAGGCGCTGCAGCGTGCCATCCACGACACCATCGCCTGGGATCAGCTGCCCCGCCATACCTCACCCCGGCTGTTCCAGGAGATCAAACGGGAGATCCTGCGGCTGCGGGATCAGGGGGAGGTGCTGCTCACCTACAAGGATCTGCGCGAGCGCCTGCGCCAGTGCGTGCTCACCCCCGGCCTCGACAACGCCGCCCTCACGACCGTGCTCGGCCTGCTCGATGGCCCCGGCGTGCTCAAGAAGCTCGACTACGGCGATTACGTGCTGCTCAAGCCCGAATGGCTCGGCGTCTACGGCCAGGCGGTGCTGCGCCGCCTGCGGCAGGAGGAACCCCAGCTCGGCGCCCTGCCCGTCGGCGCCATCGCCGCCGCTGAGTTGCCCTTCGCCGAGGGTCAGCCGCGGCTGGAGGCGCCTGAGGAGCAGGTGCTGCTGGCCGAGCTGGAGCGCCAGCTGCAGGAGCGCAGGATCTGCCTGCGGCAGCGCGGCCAGCTGGTGTTCCCCAGCCACTGCGGCCGCGAACGGCCCCCCTCCCCCGCCCTGCCGCCGCCCTTCGTGAGCTACGCGGTGCGCGGCTGGCTCGATGAAATCCACGCCACCCTGGTGGTGAGCCTGGCCGAAACCCGGGTGTTCCACCTTCAGGACCTCTGGCGCGACGCCGCTGAGTTCCGCAGCCTCGCCACCCCCCAGGCGGCCGCTGGCCGGGCACTGGCGGTGCAGCTTCAGCGCCACAACGCCAGCGAAGGCACCATCACCCTGCACATGGCCGCGGCGGTGGCGGACGCGGAGCGGGTGCAGTTCGCCCAGCTCATCGATGGTCATCTCCGCGAGGCCGCCGAAACTGTGGAGCGCCGCCGCCACTGGCTCTGCCCCCACTGCCACGCCCCCAAGGGCAACGGGGCGGTGCTGATGCAGAAGCTCGCGCGCGATGGCGAACGGGCCCAGGTGGTGTGCGACGGCTGCGATCGCCCCTTCCCCCTTTACGACAACCTGGAGCGCCTCTTCGCGGACACCTCCCTGCGTCGCCAGGCCGAAGCCCTCGGCCAGCAGGTGCTCCCCGAACTCACCGCCCGCCGCAAGGGCAAGCTGCTGGTGCTGGAGGTGGGCGCCCGCCTCACCAGCGCCAACCAGAAATGGCAGGAGATCAACCCCGACGAAGACGACGGCCTTGATCTGCAACTGGAGTTCACCGACGACGACGGCAATGGCACCGGCCGCTTCCTCTTCCTCCAGCTCAAGGCCGGCCCCTCCCACCTGCGCCGCCGCACCGATGGCCGTGAGATGTTCGCCATCAAAAAGCCCCGCTGGATCCGCACCTGGACCCAGCAGCCCGGTCCGGTGATGCTCGTGATCGGCCGGTCGGCCACCACGGCTCACGAGCGCGATGGGCTGGAGAGCGGCCGCCCCGACCGCCGCGCCTTCCCCGATGTGCGCTGGATGGAGATCAGCAGCGTCCTGCATCGCGAACTGGCGGCCGGCCGCATACCCGAGCAGATCACCCAGATCGAATTCACTGGCGAACCCCTCGATCTGGCCAGCGTGCTGCGCTGGCGGCGGCGGGTCCTGGCGGAACAAAGCCCGCCAATCTGAAGGTCTGCCTCGTGCCCCAGAGCGAGTTGTCGCCGTCGGGACGATGGTGCCCGCTGAGGATCAGTCCGCTCCTGTCGCCCTCGGCCGGATGTCAACTCGGGCCTCCCCCTCATGCAGATGCTCCATCGCACGGGAAAGGGTGGTCGATAGAAGCTCTTGAAGTGCTGCATTGCTGCAATTGCCGAGGCGCAGCCAGATCACCTTCGGCGGCGGACCCTGTTCCTCCAGCAGTCGGATGAAGTCGCGATCCTTGGTCATCACCACCGCGCCAGTCGTCCGTGCTGCCCGGAAGATCTCGGAATCGCTCGCATCGCGCAGTCCGATCTCACGCACCGCGATCGCCTCAATGCCCCAGCCTTGCGCGTTGATCCAGGTCGCCAGCTGTGGCGGCAGCTGCGCATCGAGCCAGAGCCTCATCCCACCAGGACGGGATGGTCGATCTCCCGCGCCGCGTAGGCCAGGGCGGCTTTCAGATCCTCCGCTTCCAGATCCGGGAAGTCGGCCAGGATCTGCTCGCTGCTCTGCCCGGCGGCATAGAGCTCAAGGATGTCCTGCACGCGGATCCTCATGCCGCGGATGCAGGGCCTGCCGCCGCATTGCTCCGGGTTGTGGGTGATGCGGCTGCTCATGTCCCAAGGCTAGGGCCCCCTTCACCCCTCCCCCGCCAACTCCTCCAGCCCGCGTCGCAGCCGCGCCAGGCCCTCCCGCAGGATCGCCTCGGAGGTGGAGAACACCAGGCGCAGGTGGCCGGCGGCGCCGGGGCCGAACCAGCGGGGCGAGCCCGGCACCACCGCCAGGCGCTGGCGCTCCTGCAGCCGCGCCACCAGCGCCTCGGGGCTGAGGCCTTGGTGGTCCACCCGCGGGAAGAGCACGTAGGTGCCCTCGGGCGGCCGCACCGCCACGCCGGGCATTGTCTCCAGCTCGGCCACGGCCCGGTCGCGCTGGCGTTGCAGGTGGGCCAGCCAGGCCGCCAGCCAGTCGCCGGCGCCCTCCAGGGCGGCCACGGCGGCGATCTGGGAGAGGGTGGCGACGCCGCTCATCGTGGTGTCCGCCCGGCTGGCCCGCAGCAGGGCCTCGCAGCCGGCGGCGTCGGGGGCCACCACGCAGCCCACCCGCAGGCCCGCCAGGCCGTAGTTCTTGGAAAATCCATGCACCGTCCAGCAGCGGGCCGCCACCTCCGGATCCAGGGCCGCCTGGCTGAGGAATTCAGTCGGCGGATACACGATGTCCGACCACACCTCGTCGTTGAGGATCTGCAGGTTGTGGCGCAGGGCGAAGGCCGCCAGGGCGGTGAGCTCCTCGGTCCGCAGCACCCGGCCCACCGGGTTGAGCGGATTGCACACCCCCAGCAGGCGGGTGCGGGGGGTGAGCAGCTCCTCCAGCTGATCCAGCGCCAGGGTGCCGCCCAGGGGATCCACCGGCAGGCGCCGCACCGTGCCGCCGGCCGCCTCCACCGCCGCCTGGAACAGGAAATCCACCGGATCGAAAACGATCGCCTCATCGCCCGGCCGCAGCAGCAGGCGGCACACATGGCCCATCCCCGCCGCGGCGCTGTCCACCGCCAGGATCCGCTCCGGAGCGGCGGGGCAGCCGCGGCGCTCCGTGCTGAAGCGGGCGCAGGCCTCCCGGAAGGCGGGTAGCCCCGCCGCCGGGCCGTAGCTGAACAGGCCCTCAGCCGCCTGGCGGGCGATCGCCTCGCGCACCACCGGCGCCACCGGGAAGTCGGGGTCCGCCGCCGTCAGGGGGATCACATCCTCCGGCAGGGTGGCCCAGCGCAGGTTGAAGGCCTGGCGCCGCAGGGCCGCCAGGGGCACCTGGCCATCGCCGAAGGGATCGGCGCCGCTCATCGCTCCCGCAGCTGAAGGCGCAGGGGCTGGGTCTGGAACCCCGCCAGCGGCGCCATCGGGATCGGTGTGCAGGCCGGATCAAGGAACAGGCGCCGCAGCTCCCGGCCCTCCTCCAGCAGCGGTACCAGTTCCGGACAGCGCACGGCGCTGTAGCGCTTCAGGGCGTCGCGCACCTCCCCCGCATGGCGGCCGTTCGTGCCGCGCAGCACGGCGGCCAGGCGCAGGGAATCCTCCAGCGCCGCCGACGATCCCTGGCTGGTGAACGGCAGCATCGGGTGGGCGCTGTCCCCGAGCAGCACCACATTGTCCCGGTGCAGTTGGTTCAGGGGATCGAGATCTGTGGTGTGCCAGAGGTGGGCGCCCCCGGGGACCAGTTCCTCAAGCACCCGCTCCAGCAGGGGATTCCAGCCGCCGAAATGGCGCCGCAGAAACGGCAGAAACTCCCCCGGCAAGGGGGCCGGATGGCGGGCGGTGGCGAACTGGGCGTAGACCACCAGCTTGCCGGCCCGGCAGGGCAGCAGCCCGATGGCCAGGCCCGCGTCCCGGTCCTGAAACTTGCGGCAACGGCCGGCCAGCTGTTGCGTCACCGGGGGGTTCTCCACCGACAGCACCAGCTCGGTGACCAGCTCCGGCGTCAGCCGCGCCTCGGGGAACAGGGACTGGCGGCAGGGGGACCCCACCCCGTCGGCCGCCACGATCAGCTCGGCCCGCCAACGCCGACGATCCTCCCCCACCACCTGGAAGGCCCGCTCGCCATCGGCCTCCAGGCCGACACAGCGACCGTTCACCACCGTCACGGCGCTGGGCAGGGCGCGCTGCAGCAGCTCCACCAGATCACAGCGCAACATCCCGAGCGAGCCCGGGATGGCGAACCGCTTCTGGGGCGTTCCATCCTTGCGGAACAGCTCGAACGACTCGATCGGCGCGCTTGCCCCTTCCAGTCCCTTTACCCCCAGTTGGTCGAGGGCGGCCCGGCTGGTGGCGGGCAGCAGCAGGCCATGACCCACGCGCTGCTGCGGGTGGTTGCGTTCCAGCACCGTGCATTGCCAACCCTCCAGGGCCAGCGCTCTGGCACTGGCCAGGCCGGCGATGCCGCCGCCGACGATGACGACCTGGGGAGGGGAGGGAGCGCTCAGCATCGCTGTTCGGTGGGGGCGGCGCTCAGGGGGGTGGGAAATCTGGAGAGGCCAAGGGCCCATCGGCGGGCGGATGCTCCAATCCTGTCTAAACACTTCGCGAGCCCGCACCCTAAGTGGCCGAAAAATGCAAATCATGCATGGTTACGGCCCCGGCCGCACAAGCTGGCACAATCCCGATCAAGCTGGGCGTCCGGTACTGACATCCACCAGCCGGCCCGCTTCGAGGTTGGCGACCCGGTCGGCGATGTCGAGCACCTTGTTGTCGTGGGTGACCATCACGATCGCCGAGCCCTCCCGCTCGGCCAGTTCCCGGAACAGGGTCACCACCTCCCGGCCGGAGTCCTTGTCGAGGGCGGCAGTGGGTTCATCCGCCAGCAGCAGCCGCGGCGCCCCCGCCAGCGCCCGGGCGATCGCCACCCGCTGCTTCTGACCGCCGGAGAGTTTCTCGGGGTAGTAGCCGCTGCGATCGCTCAGCCCCACCCGCGCCAGCACCTCGGCGCAGCGCGCGTCCATCGCCGGCCGGCCCCGCTCCAGCCACTGCGGCTGCACCTCCAGGCCCAGCCGCACGTTCTCCAGGGCGGTGAGATAGGGCATCAGGTTGTGGGCCTGGAAGATGAAGCCCACCTTGCGGCGCACGCGGGTGAGGGTGCCCTTGCCGGCGTGCAGCAGCTCCGCCCCCAGCACCTGCAGGCGGCCGCTCTGGGCTGCCCGCAGGCCGCCGAGCATGGTGAGCAGGGTGGTCTTGCCGGAGCCGGAGGGGCCGGTGAGGATCACGATCTCGCCGGCGTGCACCGTCAGGTCGATGGTGAACAGCACCTGGTGGGCCACGCCGCCATCCTCGAACCAGTGGTCGAGCTTCTCGACCCGCACCAACTCCTCAGCAGCGCCGGTGGCGTTCGCGGCGGGGCCGGCCATCAGAAGATCTCGGCCGGATCCAGCCGCCGCAGCTTGGCGGTGGCCAGCCAGCCGGAGCCGGCGCTCATCACCAGGGTGAAGGCGAACACCAGCAGCGCCCGCTGGCCGCTCATCACCACCATCAGCGAGGTGGCGTTCTGCAGGAAGGCGTAAAGCCCCAGCGAGAGCAGCAGGCTGGGCACGAAGGCGAGGCTGGCCAGGATCAGCGCCTCCTGCAGGATGATCGCCACCACGAAGCCGTCGTCGTAACCGATTGCCTTGAGGGTGGCGTATTCGCCCAGATGATCGCTCACATCGGAATAGAGAATCTGGTACACGATGATCGCCCCGACCACCAGGCCCACCAGCACCCCCAGGCCGAAGATCGTGCCGAAGGAGGTGTTGCGCCGCCAGTAGGCCACCTCCTTGGCCTCCAGCTCGGCAATCGTGAGCACCTGCACGGAAGGATCGAGAAAGCGGCGCAGGCTGGCCTGCACCTGGCGGGCGTCCACACCGGGCTCCAGCTGGATCACGCCGAGCTGGATGTCATCGGCTGTCTGATCCGGGAAGTAGTTCTTGAAATTGGTGTCGGAGGTGATCAGGTTGATGTCGGCGGCGAAGGTGACGCCCATCGTGAACAGCCCCTTGATCACCGCCCGCACGCCGCGCAGCTCCGTTTCGTAGCTCCCGGTGCGCCGCACCGTTTCAGGCACCGGTCCGGCGTTGCGTTTGGAGCGGGTGTCGAACAGCAGGCTGTCGTTGCGCTGCAGCACCAGCGGATCGGCCTCCAGCTCCGGGATGCGCAGGGCTGGATTGGTGGGGGTGAGGCCGAAGATCAGCGCCTGCTTCTGCTGGCGCGTGTCCTTGTTCAGCCACTCGGTGATGCCGAGATAGAGGGGCGTCACCGCCCGCACCCCCTGCACGCCGAGGGCCTGGCTGAGGCGGGCGCGGGGGAAGTTCACCTGCTCGCCGAGATACAGGTAGCGGCCGCTCACCATCACCAGCTCGCCGGCGATGTGCTGCATCGGCCGCTTCTGGCTGTCGTAGAGGCCGCCGGAGAGGCCCAGCTGGAAGAACACCAGCACGTTGGCGAAGGTGACGCCGGCGATCGCCGCCGCCAGCCGCATCGGCCGGGGGGTGGCCTGGCGCCAGGCCAGGGGGGTGCGGCGCAGGGCGGCGAAGGGGCTCATGGGCTGCCCGCGAGGACGCGGCGCTTGCGCTCCTCCTGCTGGCGCTTGAGCTCCGGGGTGAGCGGATCGAAGAGCACGTTCACCTGCAGGTAGTTGATGTAGCTGGCGATGGCGTTGGCCTGGGGGCCCAGGCCGATCTTCACCTCGATCACGCGGCGGTCGAGGTTCTCGCCCGCCTCGCCCGTAAACACCGTCTGGCGGCTCACCTGGCGGGCGATCTCCACCACCTCCCCCCGCATCGAACCGGAGGGGAAGCCATCGGCGCTGATCGTGGCCGTCTGCCCCAGGGTGATCGCGGGCCGATCGGTCTGATACACCTCGGCGATCACCCCCATGCGGCTGCTGTCGCCGATGTCGAGGATGCCGTCGTCGCCCACCTTGTCGCCGGCGTGGGCGTAGATCTTGAACACCGTGCCGCCGAAGGGCGCGCGAATCGTGGCCTTGGCCAGTTCGCTGCGGTCCTTGGCCAGGTCGGCACGGCGCTGGGCCACCTCCGCCACCAGCGTCTGCCGTTCCGCCACCGCCTCCTCGAGGTTGGCCTGGGCGGTGCTGCGGATCGTGCGGCGCCGGTCCACCAGTTCGGCGCTGGTGGCGCCATCGCGCAGGAGCATCTCGTAGCGGCGCAGCTCCACCTCCGCCTGCTGCAGCTGGGCGCGGTTCTTCTCGATCACCGCGTCCTGGCTGGTGAGCTTGCGCTCCGCCACCGCGATCGCCGCCTCCGCCTGCTCCACGCTGCGCTGCAGGCTCTCGGCACTCTCCAGGATCGCCAGCGGCTGGCCCTTGCTCACCTGCGCCCCCTCCTCCACCAGGATCTGGCGCACCGGATCGTTCGCCAGCGACGCCGGCACCGACAGCTTCACCACCCCATCGAGCGGCTCTACCCGGCCGAGGGCGGCGACGCGGTGGGGCAGGGGCGTCTGGATGCGTGCCTCCTCGGCCCGGCGCAGCTCCTGCTGACGGCCATGCCACCACCAGGCGCCGGCGCCGCCGGCCAGCAGCAGCAGGGCGGCGAGCAGGGGGCCGAGGGGGAGGCTTCGGCGGGGGGAGGGATCGCTCGGGGGAGAGGCGGCCATCCGAGGGGATCCGGGCTTGCCTGGAGGCTACCCACGCTGCTGCCCCGTGCCCGCGCCCCCTGCCCGCGCGGATGGCGAGTACAGGTGGAGCCAGGGTTAACCGGCCCTTAACCCGGCCCGCGCCGGCCGCTGCAACGGTGAAGCCGTTGCCACACCGCGCCCCATGCCCCCGCCGAGCACGGCCACCAACCCCTGGCTGGACCTCCTCTTCCGTGGTGCCCTGCGGCGCGCCTCCCGCGACGACCTGCCGGCGGCGCTGCGCAGCACCCCCGTGCAGGGCCGCATTGATCTGTCCACCACCGTTCCCCAGACCACTCCGCCCACCGAAAACTTCCAGACGGAGATCGCCACCGTGGTGCGGGTGGGCGGCCGGAGCTTCGTGTTCTCCTCCGGCGGTGGGGCCACCCTTCAGACCGTTGAGGTCACCAACCCCGCCGCGCCGGTGCTGGTGGGCCGCACCGCCCTCGGCAGCGTCAGCCCCAGCAGCGCCGTCACCTGGGTGTCCCAGTCGGTGGCCTCCTTCGGCACCCTGCTGGCGGTGGCCCTCTCCCCGAGCGACTACACCAGCTTCAAGGTGGGAACCACCACGGTGCCCGGGACGGCGGGTCGCGGCATCGTGCGCTTCTACCGCGTCCAACCCGGGGGTTCCCTGGCGTTCCTGCGCGATGTGGAGGTGGGCTACCTGCCGGATGCGATCGCCTTCAACAGCAGCGGCACGCGGCTGGTGGTGGCCAATGAGGGCGAACCCAACAGCAATTACTCGATCGACCGGCCGGGCAGCATCGGTATCATCTCCATCTCCGGCGCTGCCGGCGCCGAGAGCTTCAGTTACACCGATCTGGGCTTCGCCGGCCTCAGCCTGCCCAGTGGCCTGCGCATTTCCGGACCGGCGGGCACCAGCCAGGCCACGGACATCGAGCCGGAGTATGTGGCGATCAATGGCAACTTCGCCTACGTCACCCTGCAGGAGAACAACGGCGTCGCCAAGGTGAACCTGGCGACGCGCACGATCGAGCGCATCTTCGCCCTCGGCGCGGTGGATTTCTCCAAGCAGCTGGTGGATCTCACCGACCGAGATGGAACTATTCCCTCCGGCGGCACCACGCCTGGTCAGCTGATCAAGCCGGTGTTGGGCAACAACGTGCTCGGCTTGCGCATGCCCGATGCGATCGCGCCATTCACGATTGTTCCCAGCACCAGCGCCTTCCGCGGCAAGGATTACTTCCTCACTGCCAATGAGGGGGATGGCCGCGAGTACACGGGCTACACCGATGAGCAGCGCCAGAACCGCCTGAAAACCCTCAAGGAGCTGACCACGGCGCCCTTCACCGCCTTCGGCGCCCGCAGCGTCAGCCTGTTCGACGCGGACAGCGGCGCCCTGGTCTGGGACAGCGGCAACACTTTCCAGAGCCTGGCGATCGCTGCCAGTGTTTACGACGACAGCCGCAGCGACGACAAGGGCGTGGAGCCCGAGGGGGTGGCGGTGGGGCGCCTCAACGGCCGCACCTACGCCGTGGTGGGCATGGAGCGCACCACCACCTCGATGCTCACGGTGTTCGATGTGAGCACGCCTTCCGCCCCCAGCTGGGTCACCAACGTGCTGCTGCCCGGCAGCCTGTCGCCGGAGGGCCTGAGCTTCATCGATGCCCGCCAGAGCGCCACGGGCCGGGCCCAGCTGCAGGTGGCCAACGAGGTGTCGAACACCCTGGATTTCCTTGATTTCGAGGCCCTGATCGCCACTCCCGCCGTGGCCGGCGCCGGCACCTACGCGGCCACGATGATCAAAGACCTGGCCGGTGGCCCCTCCCTGCAGGTGTCCAGCCTGCTCACCACCGGTGAGGTGACCAACGGCCTGGCCCCCGGCTCACCGGTGTATGTGGCCCCGGGCATCTTCGATGGCATGGGCGCCTACGACAACGGCGATGGCACCTTCTCGCTGCTGGTGAACCACGAGCTGGGCAACACGGCCGGCTACCAGATGAGCGTGGACGGCCTCAATCCGGCCGTGGCCGGCGCCCGCATCAGCCGCTTTGTGGTGGCCAAGGACATCGACAACAACTCCGCCAACGGCTACCAGCCCCGGGTGCTCTCCGGCGGCCTCGCCTACGACCGGGTGATCAGCCCCGATCCGGCCTTCGCCAAGGGGGGCTTCAACCGGTTCTGTGCCGCCAACCTGGCCCCCGCCGGTCAGTTCGCCGGCCGTGGCTTCAGCGACAGCCTCTATCTGCTCGGCGAGGAGACCACGGCGGGGCGCTTCTTCGCCCTCGATCCGGCCAGCCGCAGCCTCCTCCATGTGCCGGCCTTCGGCCTGGGTTCCTGGGAATCGGCCACGCTGGTGGATGCGGGCCATGCCGCCACGGTGGCGGTGCTGCTCTTCGACGATTCCGCTGGCGCCCCGCTTTATCTGTGGGTGGGGCAGAAGGTGGCGGGCAGTGCCGATCCGCTGGAGCGCAACGGCATCGCCGCCAGCTGCGGCCGTCTTTACGCCTGGAAGGCGGAGGGGATCGCGGCGAGCCCCGATGGCCTGGCGGGCGTGGCGCTCAACACGCCGGTGCAGGGCGGCTGGGTGGATCTGGGCAGTGGCAGCCAGATCGCGGCCCTGAGCACGGCGGCGGCCCAGCGCAGCCTGGCCACCAGCCAGGGGGCGATGACCTTCACCCGCATCGAAGACGGCGATGTGAACCCGCTCACGGGTCGCCAGGTGGTGTTCAACAGCACCGGCGGCAGTGGCAGCGATCTGTACGGCGGCACCTACGTGATCGACCTGGCGGCCAGCTTTGCGGCCAATGGGCAGCTGCAGGCCGGCGCCACCACCACGCCGCTGCGGGTGCTGGTCGACGCCGACCGCCTCACGGGCCTGGACCGTCAGAACGGTGTGCGCAACCAGGACAACCTGGTGTGGGCGGGCGACGGCACGATCTACCTGCAGGAGGACCGCTCCCTGCCCAACGGCACCGCCAACGGCGCCTTCGGCGCCCAGGAGGCCTCGATCTGGGCCGTGGATCCGCTCACCGGTGTCAGCAGCCGCTGGGCCCAGATCGATCGCAGCGCCGTGCCCGCCGTCTACGGCCAGAGCGACAGCGCCCCCAGCGACGTGGGCAACTGGGAGTCGTCGGGAATCATCGACCTCTCCACGATCTATGGCGCCGCGCCGGGATCGCTGTTCATGGCCAATGTTCAGGCCCACAGCCTCACGAACGGCAACCTGATCGACTCCGGCTACCTGGTCGAGGGCGGCCAGCTGCTCTTTTTCCAACCCACGATCAACTGACATGGATCCCTTCGCGCGCCTCCTTCCGCGGCTGGTTGCTCCCCTCGGCGCCACGCTGCTTTCCTGTCTGCCCATCGCCCCGGCCGCGGCTGCGGTGAGTCCGGCGTTGATCTCCTTCACCCCGGGGGTCATCGGCGGCTCTGAGGATTTCGCCGGCACGATCGGCTGGGATTTCCACCTTGAGCGCAGCCTGTATGTCGGCAATCTCGGCTTCTACGACGCCGAAGATCCCGGCCTGCTCTCCAGCCATGAGGTGGGCATCTTCGACGCCACCAGCCGGGCGCTGCTCGTGAGTGGCACGATCCCGGCCGGCAGCTCGGCGCCGCTTTACAACGGCTTCCGCTGGATCTCGATTCCGTACGTGGCCCTGCCGGCGGGCTCCTACGTGATCGCCGCCGTGATGCCGGGCACGGGTGCCAGCAGCTTCGATCCCTTCGTGGCCCTGGCCAGCGACCCGGTGGTGGCGCCGGGTGTGGTGCTCGATGGCCGGTCGCTCAGCGGTGCCGCCACACCCGTCGCCCTGGTGTTCCCCGACACGGATGAGACCAGCTTCGCGGGCTTCTATGGCCCCAATTTCGCCGAGGTGCCGGCCCCCCTGCCCCTGGCCGGCGCCGCCACCGCCCTGGGCTGGAGCCGCCGCCTGCGCCGCCGGGCGCAGCGCCAGGCCCGCCGCTGAAGCCCCGGTCCAGCTGCCTACGGTGGAGGTCCCCACCCCCCGCCGCGCCTGGATCCCCACCTCCTCGCCCTGATCCCCTCCCCCGGCGAGCTGCTGGAGGCTGCCCTGCCCGCCCTGCGTTCACCCCTGGGCGCGGCGGCCTTCGTGCCGCTCTATGCCCTCTGGGTGACCCTGCTGCTGCCGGGGGTGTGGGCATCGATGCTGGCCGGTGCCCTCTACGGCACGGTGCTGGGCAGCGCCGTGGTGTTCCTGGGGGCCAGCCTGGGGGCGGTGGTGGTGTTCCTGCTGGGCCGCGGCTGGCTGCGGGAGTGGGCCCGCCGGCGCCTGGCCGCCACCCCGAAGCTGCGGGCGGTGGAGCAGGCGGTGAGCCGCGAGGGCTTGCGGCTGGTGCTGCTCACCCGCCTGTCGCCGGCCTTCCCCTTCAGCCTGCTCAACCTGGCCTATGGCCTCAGCGAGGTGAGCCTGCGCGACTACACGATCGGCCTGGTGGGCATCCTGCCGGGCACGGTGCTGTTCTGCGGCCTAGGCGCCCTGGCTGGCGACGTGGCCCGCTTCGGCACGGTGCTCGCCGGCCAGGCGGATCCGCTCACCTGGGCGGTGCGCCTGCTGGGGATCGGCGCCACGGTGGCGGCCACCGTGCTGGTGACGAAGGTGGCGCGGCGGGCGCTGGCGGAGGGGGAGTAGCTGGGGGGCATGGGTTTTGCGGTGCCCTTGCTGGAAGAGCAGGCCTTCTCCGAAGACGCTGGGTAGGGCGGCCATCGCAACAGATGGTTCTCGGGTCCGATAACCACTGTTTCTGGTGAACATGTCTACCCTGGTAGGGCTGCGACTGTTAGGTTGTATATGGAGATGATGAGGTGGATCTCGGAAAGCGGCAGGGGTGCTGCTGTGGTTCTCGGAAACCATCCAATAAGCGTTAGGCGTATCAGGCAGGGCGGAGGAGCATCGCCCGTCCATGTTGCGAACAGCTGTTGCTGATGATTGTCGCAACGGGGGAACACTCCATGGGTGCACAACCATCCCATCGATGACCAACCCGAACCGCCCGCCGGGGCTGACCCAACGCTACCGGGAGGTGCTGCAGGCCCGCCACTACGCGCGCCGCACGGTGAAGACTTACGAGCAGTGGCTGCGGCGGTTCCTGCGGTTTCATGGCATGCGCCATCCGCGGGAGATGGGCAGCGCGGAGGTGAACGCTTTTCTCACGCACCTGGCGGTGGAGGG
>JBEIHT010000065.1:0-13415 GCA_040381155.1 Aphanothece sp. | reverse complement strand
GTCCAGCGCTCTGAAAGACGTACATTGGCGAACCCGGGAGTTCTTCTAGGCCAGAAATGGCTGATTACATCCCATCTTAACGCGTGATGGTCGCTGGAATCAACTGCCCCGCAGCGGTTCTGGGTTCCTCAGCAAGCCCTATTTATTGCGGGCCGTCTGCTCGAAGGAACCGGCCACCCCCACCACCAACGTGCTCAGCAGCAGCAGCGCCACCTGGGCGCGGCCCTGCAGCAGTGGAATGGCCAGCGCTCCGAGGCAGCCGCCGGCGAAGAGAGCCCACTGGACTCGGATCAACACCCGTTCGCACCCCAGGCGGTCTGTGGCGACCCCCGCCGGGCCGCTGACCAGCAGGGAGGGCAGGGCGAGGGCGGCGAAGTGCACGGCCAGCAGCAAGGGGCTGCCGGTGCCATGGAGCAGGATCCAGCCCTTGGCGGTGAGCCCGGCGAACGAACCGGCGGTGCTCAGGCCGGAGGCCAGCAGAAAGGAGCTGCGCTGGTGGCGCCGCAGGCGCCCGAGTCCTGCCCTCAAGGGCCGGTCCGCTCGAGGCGCTGATCAGCCACCATGGCCGCGGCGCCCACCACGTCGCCGTACAGGTCGTAGGGGTCGGCGGCGGTGAGGCGCACGGGCACCATCGTGCCCGGGGCGGCGCTCACCCCTCCCGCGCCGGGGCGGACGCGCACCTCCCCATCCACCTCGGGGGCGAAGCGGCTGCAGCGGCCGATCATCTCGCCGCTGACGGGGTTCTCCTGCTCGATCAGAACGTCGACGATGCGACCCACCCAGGCGGCGTTGCCGGCGGCGGCGATCGGTTGCTGCAGGCCCATCAGCCGGTCACGGCGCTGCTCGGCCAGCTCCGCCGGCACGGCATCGGGCAGGATGGCGGCTGGGGTTCCCTCCTCGGGCGAGAAGCGGAACACACCCACATGGTCGAAGCGCTGGGCCGCCACGAAGTCGAGCAGGTGCTCGAAATGGGCCTCGCTCTCCCCCGGGAAGCCGACGATGAAGGTGGTGCGCAGCACCGCCTCGGGCAGCTGCTCGCGGATGCGGGCCAGCAGGCCGCCGGTGACCTCCGTCTGCCAGGGGCGATTCATCGCCCGCAGCACCTCCGGATGGCTGTGTTGCAGGGGCAGATCCAGATAGGGCAGAACGTTGGCGGTTTCGCGGAAGGCCGCCAGCACCTCCGGGGTCAGGCCCGTGGGGTAGGCGTAATGCACCCGGATCCAGGGGATCTCCACCTCCCCGAGGGCCCTCAGAAGATCCGCCAGGCGCGGGCGACCGTAGAGATCCAGGCCGTAGTTGGTGGTGATCTGACTGATCAGAATCAGCTCCTTCACCCCCTGGGCCGCCAGCTGGTGCGCCTCCGCCACGATCGATTCGATCGGACGGGATCGCTGATCGCCGCGCAGCTTGGGGATGATGCAGAAGGCACAGCGGTAATCACAGCCTTCCGCCACCTTCAGGTAGGCGACCGCTTCGCTGGTGGTGCGGTACCGGGGCAGGTTTTCGTCGCCCACGAAGGTGGGCACGGCGCTCACCCGATTCACCCGCTCCCCGGCCTCCACCCGCCGCAGCACCTCAACAATGTGCTGGTAATCCCCCGTGCCCACGATGGCCTTCGCCTCCGGCAGCGACTCCAGCAGTTCCTCCTGGAAGTGCTGGGCGAGGCAGCCGGCGATGATCAGCTCCTTCCCCTGCTCCGCCAGCTCCACCAGGGTGCGCACCGACTCCTCGCGGGCCTCCTGGATGAAGCTGCAGGTGTTGACCACCACCAGCGAAGCCTGGCTTTCATCGGCGCTCACCCCGTAGCCGGCCTGGGCGAGCAGGCCGAGCATGTGCTCGGTGTCCACCCGATTCTTTTCACAGCCGAGGTGGGCGAACGCCACGGTGGGCTTCGCAGCAGGGGCGCAGTGCTCCGGGGACACAGGCTGATAAGAACAGAATTTCACCCTACCTGGAGACATGGGTTCCCTCTTCTCCCCCACCCCGCCCGCGGTGGCCGTTGGCCTGCCCGTTCCCCGGCTCGCGGGGATGGCTCTGGCCCTGCTCCTGGCGCTCGGCCCTTCCTCCACCGGGGCGTCTGCCGCGACCGCAGAGAGCCTCTGCTTCCAGAAACTCACGGGTCCGCCTGGGCGCCTGACCATCGAGCAGCTCCGCCTCGAGCTCAATCGGGACCAAGTGACGGGAACCTACCGCTGGTTTCCCTGGCAGAAGGACCGTCGCGTCGGTCTGCTTCAGGGGCGTCTGCCGTCCCCGGGAACGGCCAAGGTGCTGTATCGCTTCGTCCAGGAGGGCCTCCAGCAGCAGGCCCGGCTGACGATCCTCTTCAACGACCGCCAGGCCCGCATCAGCTGGGACAAGCCGGAGCCGTCGGCCGCCTCCCCAGCCCAGCCCATGCCGGATGTTCTCCTGCCCCGCCAGGCCTGCGCGGAGCTGAAGCCGGTCCCCGGCCCCTGACCTTTTTCTGAGCGCCTGCCAAAATCAGGTTCGAATCGGCAGCCCTTCGTGACTTCCTCCCGCCTCAGCGAGCGTCTCGCCGGTCAGCGGCGTCGGCCGGATTCCGGTCGCCGCTGGGTGCGGGTGGCGATGGCCGTGCTGGCCACGATCGGCGCGATCGACACCGGCGCCATCACCCTGAAGCGCTGGGGCCTGATCGGCCCCCTCACCTGCCCCGGCGGGGCCGAAGCCTGCGACAAGGTGCTCAACAGCGCCTGGGGCTCCCTCTTCGGCCAGCCCCTCTCCCTGTTTGGCTGCCTGGCCTATCTGGCGGTGCTCCTGTTGGCCCTGCTGCCGCTGGTGCTCAAGGGGGAAGCCCGCTCCGCCATCGCCGAGGCCAGCCGCTGGGGCCTGCTGCTCTTCAGCACCGGCATGGCGGTGTTCAGCCTGCTGCTGATGGGCGTGATGGTGTTCAAGATCCAGGCCATCTGCGCCTTCTGCGTTCTCTCGGCCCTGCTCAGCGTGTCCCTGTTCGTTCTCGCCCTCCTCGCCGGCGACTGGGAGGACAGGGGCCAGCTCATCTTCCGCTCCGTGCTCGTGGGCTTGGCGGTGGGGCTGATCGGCCTGGGCTGGGCCACTGCCGTCGATCGCCCCGCCGATCTGGGCAAGGGGGTGCCGATCCCGGTCACCTCGGAGAGCACCCCGGCCACCCTCGCCCTGGCCCAGCACCTCACCAGCAGCGGTGCCCGCATGTACTCCGCCTACTGGTGCCCCCACTGCCACGAGCAGAAGGAGCTCTTCGGCAAGCAGGCCACGGCGAAGCTCACGATCATCGAGTGCGCTCCTGATGGGCGCAACAGCCAGGCGGCCCTCTGCGAAAGCAGGAAGATCCAGGGCTATCCCTCCTGGGAGATCAACGGCAAGCTCGATTCCGGGGTCAAAACCCTGCCGGATCTGGCCCTGCGCAGTGGCTTCAAGGGGCAGCTCTAGGTCCCGTTCCCTGCCCTGGCGCTGGCGCCACCTGTGTGGTGCGGGTTGGCTGCTGGCGGCGCTGCACGGTGTGGCAGCGCCAGAACGGCTGGGGGCTCGGGGCGTCGGTGCGGTAGTGGCCGCCGCGACTCTCCTGCCGGAAGGCGGCGGCCTCGATCAGCAACTCCGCCAGCACCAGTCGTTGGCGCAGCTCCTGCTGCAGTCGCAGCTGGCCCAGGCTGCGGCGACCGAGCAGGAATTGCTCGCCGGGCACCAGGGCATGACAAGCGGCCAGCAGGGGCTCTGACTCCAGCTTCCGCCGCTGGGCGCGTACCACCGCCAAGGCCCGGTTCAGGGCGTGGCCCTCCCGCTCCACCCCCGCCACCTGCCAGCAGAGCTGCCGCAACTGGATGATTCCCCGTCGCAGCGCGGCGGGGTCCGCGCCGGGCAGCTCCAGGGACCCGCAGGGTTCGATCCCGCGGCTGGATCCGTTGCCGGGGTTGGTGGGGGGGAGCCGCAGTCGCCGGAGCTGGCGGGCGAAGACCAGGCACTCCATCAGGGAGTTGCTGGCCAGCCGGTTGGCGCCGTGCACCCCGGTGCTGGCCACCTCCCCTACCGCAAACAGCCCTGGGATGGAGGTGGCGGTGTCCAGATCGGTGCGGATCCCCCCCATCCAGTAGTGGGCGGCGGGTGCCACGGGGATCGGGGCGGCCGTGGGCTCCAGGCCGAGGGCCCGGCAGCGCCCCAGGATTGTCGGGAACTGGCGCTCCAGCCGCTCGCGGCCCACCGGCCGCAGGTCCAGCCAGAGGTTCTCCACCCCCTGCCGCTGCAGGCAGCGCGCCAGGGCCCGGCTCACCTGATCCCGTGGGGCGAGATCCCCCCCCGCCAGCCCCGCCACCGGACTGGCGCCGGAGGCGTCGCACAGGCGCGCCCCCTCCCCCCGCACCGCCTCGCTGATCAGGAAGTGGGGAGCCCCGGGCAGCATCAGGGCGGTGGGGTGGAACTGCACGAACTCCAGGTCGCGCAGTTCCGCGCCGCCGCTCCAGGCCATGGCCACCCCGTCGCCGCTGGATTGGGTGGGGTTGGTGGTGTGGGCGAACAGGTGCCCGCCGCCGCCGCTGGCCAGCACCACGGCCCCGGCCCGCAACCAGCGCAGCCGATCCCCCTCCAGCACCTGCAGCCCGACGCAGCGACCGGCCTCCATCCACAGCTGCAGGGCGAGCACTCCCTTGCGCTGCACCAGGGCGGGGCGGCGGCGCACCTCCCGCTCCAGGGCGTCGACCAGGGCTCCGCCGGTGCGGTCCTGGGCATGCAGCACGCGGCGGTGGCTGTGGGCCGCCTCCAGGGTGGTGCTGAGCAGGCCACCGTGACGATCAAAGTCCATGCCCAGCTCCACCAGCCGCTCCACGCAGGCCGGGGCCTGGCTGACGAGCAACTTGACGGCGGCCGGTTCACACAGCCCGGCGCCGGCGCGGAGGGTGTCCTCCTGATGGCTGGCGAGGCTGTCCTCCGGACGGGTGACGGCGGCGATCCCCCCCTGGGCCCAGCGACTGGCGGAGCGGGGTGCGGCGCTTTTACTGAGCAGCAGCACCCGCAGGCCGGCCGGCAGTTCCAGGCAGCTCATCAACCCGGCTGCCCCGCTTCCGACAACCACCACATCCCAGGCGGAAGGAAGCGGGGCGGGAACCGGCGCCGTTGGTCGTTCTGCCATCCTTGGGCCCCATTCAGGCGAGCTTATGGGACCGGCGGCCAAGGGGGAGGGTCAGGGAGACGGACCCTGGCCAGCAGGGGGTCAGCGATACTGGCCGTCGTTGATGCGGTCAAAGCCTTCGTTGAGGGCGATCGAAGGCGGCGTGACGGTGAAGTTGTCCTTGTACTTCTCGAACAGCTCCTTCTGACGATCGGTGAGGTCGAGCTTGAGCACGTCATCGACGTCGCTGTAGGGCCCGCCCAGCACGATTTTGCCGGCGAGGGTGGGGTACATCCCCGGGTACTGCTGGAAGCGCCGTACCGAGGAGTTGTTCAGGTCCACCTTGTCGCCGCGCTCGGCGATCTTGTCATCGGCAAGATTGCGCAGATCGCTCTCAGCGAAGGCGGCACCGGGCAGCAGCAGGCCGAAGAGCAGACCGGCCAGAACCACACCACTCATCAACCAGGCAAGCAGCCGCTTCATCACGACACTCCAGAAAAGGGACAGGCGGGGAGAAAGCCAGGGCCCGGATCCCCGCGGGCGGAGACAGGGACCGAAGGCCGATTCCTGCGTCCCACAACGTTACAGACCGCCCAACGGGGGACCCTCGTTAGTTCGCCGCCTTTTGCAGTTCTTCAGATCCCCGCCTGCGGAAGCGCCTCTGCTGTTCAGATCAGGCCGCTCAGGCGCGGCGCCAGGGCGGCCGCCAGCAGGAAGATCCCGTCCACCGCCAGGGTGGTGGCCAGGGTCGCGGCAGCCACCTGCGCGTCCCGATCGCCGCGGCGCCAGAGCGCCGCACAAAGGCCGGCCAGCAGGACACCGCTGAGCAGGATCAGGGTGAGGGGGAATGGCCGCAGCGCAGCGGCAGCGGCCTCCTGAAGCAGCACAGGGGCCTGGGCTGGAGCCGCCGCCAGAACTTGCGGCCAGAAGGGCATCACCCCCCCCGCGGCCATGACCGCATCGGTGGCGGCGGTGCCGAGCAGGGAGGCCAGATAAAAGCTGGCCGCGAGCCGCCAGCGGCTGCCCAGGCCCGCCAGGGCCAGGGGCAGGGCGAAGGCTTCGATCGGTAGATGCCAGAGGGGGTGCAGGCGGAACCAGCCCCAGAAGAGGCTGCCGCCCAGCCAGCTGCCGGCGAAGCCCACCATCAGCACACCGAAGCGCCGCCAGGGTCCGCTGGCGCGCTGCTCCAGCACCACCCCGAGGGCCACCAGGGGCAGGCTGAAGAGGCTGGCCGCCATCGGCGCCAGCCTCACCCAGGGGGCCTGCACGAAGACGGGGACAGCCACCAGCAACGCGGCCAGCAGGGGAAGGGAGAGGGTCTCCAGCCAGGTGGAGACAGGCTTTCCCGGAAGCTGCAGGGTCACTGAGGTAACCCGTGGGCGACGGATGGGGAGGCTGGAGGGAACCCCGATCACCTGGGATGTGAAGAAAGATGGCCAACCTTAATGGGTCCGGGCTTGGTGCTCCGGCCCGCTCCGCCATAGGGTCGGCCCACTCTCCCCCCGGGCATGACGATGACCGCCGCCGCGGAACCCCTTTCCCTGGGGGCGGCCTGCTGGCATGCCCTCGTCCTGGGAGTCGTGCAGGGGCTCACGGAGTTCCTGCCGATCAGCAGCACCGCCCACCTCAAGGTGGTGCCCGTGCTCCTTGGCTGGGGAGACCCCGGAGTCGCCTTCACCGCCGTGATCCAGCTGGGCAGCATCGCCGCGGTGCTGGCCTACTTCCGCCACGATCTCACCGAGGTTGGTCGCGGAGTGGCCCGGGCCTTCCGCCATGGGCAGTGGCGGGATCCCTCGGCGCGCCTCGGACTGGCGATCGCCATCGGCACCGTCCCGATCCTGGTGGCGGGCCTGGCCTTGAAGATCTGGTTCCCGGCGTACGAAACCTCCCCCCTGCGCAGCATGACCTCGATCGCGATCGTTTCGATCGTCATGGCCCTGCTGCTCGCCCTGGCTGAGGTTTACGGCGCCCGTCGGCGCGAGATTCAGGAGGTGGTCCTGCGGGATGGCCTGCTGGTGGGTGCCGCCCAGGCCCTGGCCCTGGTGCCGGGGGTCTCCCGATCCGGCAGCACGCTCACGGCCTCTCTGTTCGACGGCTGGCAGCGTCCCGCCGCCGCCCGCTTCTCCTTCCTGCTTGGCATCCCGGCGATCACCCTGGCGGGCTTGGTGGAGGTGAAGGATGCGCTTCGGCAACCCGCCAATGGCGGGCTGCTGCCCACCGTGGTGGGCGTGGTCACGGCGGCGCTCGTCTCCTGGCTGGCCATCGCCTGGCTGCTCCGCTATCTGCAGCAGAACAGCACCTGGCTCTTCGTCGCCTACCGCCTGCTCTTCGGGGTGGTGATCCTGCTGTTCTTCCGTTCCAGCGAAGCGGCCACCGGCTGACGGCCGCTCCCGCCGCTCAGCAGACTGGGGGGAGACCCCGCCCCTTGCCCGTGTGGAACGAACCCTCGCCAGGCATCGCCGCGGCTGAGGCTGAGGCCAGGGCCGCCGCACCCGGCGCCCTCCGCCTCCCCCAGCCCGCGGTGGTGGCCGCCGTGGAGCCTGGCTCGATCAGCGAGGAGCTGGGGTTTCAGCCCGGGGATCGGCTGCTCACCATCAACGGGGTCCGTCCCCGTGACCTGATCGACGTGCAGATGCTCTGCGCCGAGGAGGATCTGGTGCTGGAGGTGGAGGATCCGGACGGCACCCGCCACCGGCTGGAACTGGAGAAGGACCTCGACGAGGGGCTCGGGCTGGCCTTCAGCGAGGCGCTGTTCGATGGCCTGCGGCAGTGCAACAACCACTGCCCCTTCTGCTTCATCGACCAGCAGCCACCGGGACGGCGAGGCAGCCTCTACCTCAAGGACGACGACTACCGGCTGAGCTTCCTCTACGGCAGCTACCTCACCCTCACGAACCTCACCGCCGCCGACTGGCAGCGGATCGAGGCCCAGCGCCTCTCGCCGCTTTATGTGTCGGTGCACGCCACCGATCCGGAGCTGCGCAGTCGGCTGCTGGTCAATCCCCGGGCGGCGCTGCTGATGGAACAACTCGGCTGGTTCGCGGAGCGGCGGCTGCAGATCCACGCCCAGGTGGTGGTCTGCCCCGGCCTCAATGATGGTGCCGCCCTGGAGCGCACGCTCACCGACCTGGCCCGCCACGGTTTCGGCGACTGGCCTGCGGTGCTCTCCGCGGCCGTGGTGCCCGTCGGCCTCACCCGCTTCCGGCCGGCCGGCGATGCCCTGCGCCCGGTCACGCCCGACGACGCGGCGGCGGTGATCGAGGCGGTGGAGCCCCTGCAGCGCCGCTTCCGGCAGGAGCTGGGCAGCCGCTTCGCCTGGCTCTCCGATGAGTGGTATCTGATCGCTGATCGTCCCCTGCCCGCCAGGGCCAGCTACGAGGATCTGCCCCAGCGGGAGAACGGGGTCGGCAGCATCCGCGCCTTTCTTGAGGAGCTGGAGGCGGCCACCGCGGCCCTGCCGGCGGCGATCGCCGCCCCCCGGCGCTTCAGCTGGGTGGTGGGCCGGCTGGTGGCCGGCGCCCTGCAGCCCGCAGTGGACAGGCTCAACCGGGTGGAGGGGCTGGAGCTGATCCTGCATGGCCTGCCCAGCCCCTATTGGGGGCAGGAGCAGGTCGTCACGGGTCTGCTCACCGGATCCGACCTGCTGCAGGGGCTGCGGGGCCGGGATCTGGGGGACGAACTGCTGCTGCCGGGGGTGATGTTGCGCCAGGGCGAGCCCGTGTTCCTCGACGACTGCCCCCTGGAGCGGCTGCGGCAGCAGCTGCCCGTGCCGGTGCGCTTGATCGGGGGTGCGGACGATCTGGTGGCCGTCTGCCTCGGCACGGCGGATGCCGATGCCTAAGCTCAAGCGGAACTTGTGCGCTCGGATGTGAACGCCCGCCACCTTCTGCTCGCAGCGCTGATGGTGGTCTCCGTCCCGCCGCTCCGGGTTGCCGCCCAGTCCGCCCCCGCTTCCCCCTCCTCGGGCACTCCCGCAGCCGCTGCCCCGGCCCCTGCGGCTCCTGGCCTCAATCCGGAGGACCCGGCCGGCGCCGCCATCCGCCGCTCCATTCCCCTGGCCCCCGCTGTCCGCGGCAACCGCCCGAAATCGAACCCCTCCGTGTTGCCGCCGGCGGCCACCCAGCTGCCCGCCTCGGAACTCGATCTCGCCGCTCCCGATTCCCTGGCGCTGCCGGTGAAGCCCGACCAGGTGCGCATCCGCGAACTGCGTCCCCTCGGCCTGCCTGAGGTCGAAACCCTTGCTGAGGTCAACAACCCAAATCTGAAGGCGCTCGCAAGTCGTGTTGAACAGGCCCAGTCGGCACTCAGGGCAGCAATTTCCCGCTGGTATCCCACCCTTGCCTTCACGGCTCAGAATTTCCCGACCTACAGGGCTGGTGAAGATTTCAGAGGAGGTCGCCCACCATCTTTTCAATCCTCGCTGACTCGCACCAGCATTCAGCTGATGGATACCCAGCTCCAGTTGAGCTGGGCCCTGATCGATCCGGGCCGCACGCCGGCGATCGCGGCGGCCCGGGATCGCTACGAGAAGGCGAAGAACGAGTACCTGATCGGCCTGCGGGAGCTGCGTCTGCAAGTGGCGGAGGCCTACTTCGATCTTCAGAAAGCCGACGAGCAGGTGCGCATTGGCCAGGAATCGGTGCGGGCTTCCTTGGTGAGCCTGCGAGACGCCCGGGCCCGTTTCCAGGCCGGAGTCGCCACCAAGCTTGAGGTTCTTGAGGCTGAAACCCAGCTGGCCCGCGACCAGCAGCTGCTCACCAACGCTTTGTTGGGTCTGAGCAACACCGGCACCGGCCAGGCGGTGGCCCGCCGCAATCTGGCGGCTCTTCTTGATCTGCCCCAGGACGTCACCCCCACCGCCAAGGACCCCTCCCGACCGGTCGGCGTCTGGCTGCCCTCGCTCCAGGAGAGCATCGTGGCGGCCTACACCTTCCGCGAAGAGCTTGACCAGCTGCTGCTGGATGTCTCGATTGCCAACAGCACCGCTAACCTTGCCCTTGCTGATGTGCAGCCATTGCTGCGCATCTTCAATTCCTTATCCGGTGGCCGCTCTTATGGCTACTCCGGCCTGCCGGTCGATCAGTCGAGCGCTGAGGCCGAGGGATGGAGTGTTGACAACAGCGTTGGCCTCAATTTCAGCTGGACCCTCTTCGACGGTGGCCGGGCCAGGGCTGAGTACAGGCTCAACAAACAGCGTGCCCAGGAAAATCGCTTCCTGTTCGCCGAAAAACGCGACCAGATCCGCCGGGAGGTGGAGTCCAACTGGTACACGCTCGAGCAGAACAACCGCAACATCACCACCACCTCCCGCGAGGTGCTCTCCGCCCGCGAATCGCTGCGGCTCGCCAGGCTGCGTTTCCAGGCCGGCGTCACCACCCAGCGGGAGGTGGTCGACACCCAGCGCGACCTCACCCAGGCCGAAGTGCGCTGGTCGAACGCCATCGCTGACTACAACATCAGCCTCGCCCGCCTGCGGCGCTTCACCGGCCTCGATCAGATCGCCATCTGTCCCCGTCCCAACCTGCCCGCGGCCCGCCCGGCCTCGGAGGCATCCAGCCAGGTTCCGGTCGAGCCCAACCCCCTCCTGCCGGCCTGCAGCGCCGAGTCCACCTCCAAGCCGACCCGCTGACCGCCTTGCCTGCCCCCACCCCAGGCCTCACCCTGCCCGACACCCTGCGCCTGGGGTTGTTCCAGGGATGCCTAGGGACCCTGGCCGTCGTGTTCGCCGGCATGTTCAACGGGGTGATGATCAGCGAACTCGCCTTCCCAGGCCTCCTCGTCGGAGGCGCCCTGGCCTTTGAGCAGTTCGTGGCCCCCTCACGGGTGCTCTTCGGCCAGATCTCCGATTCCCATTCCCTCGCCGGCCGTCGCCGCGTCCCCTATGTGCTGGCGGGCACGGCGCTGTTCTGTTCCCTGGCGGTGCTCTCGGTGCCGCTGATCTTCCAGGTGGGGCGGCTGCTGCAGGCTGGCAACCAGCCCCAGCTCGGCCTCGGCATCGCCGCCCTCTGCGGCCTGTTCGCTCTCTACGGTCTGGCCATCTCCCTGGCCACCACCCCTTACCTCGCCCTGGTGATCGACCGCACCAGCGAGCAGGAGCGACCGCGGGCCGTGGGCATCATCTGGTGCATACTCACCGTCGGCATCGTCGTCGGGGCGATCGCCATCAGCCTCAGCCTGCGCGGACTGGATGGCGTCAGCGACCCCGCCCTGATCGAGCCGGTTCTGCTGCGGTTCATGGCCACCGTTGCGGCGCTGGTGATGGGCCTGGCCGTCGTCGCCACCTGGGGAATGGAGCCCATCGGTCCCCGGCGCTCCCAAACGGACAGCCCCACAGCCGCCCCACCTCGCGAGGATTCGGTCACCCTGGGCCAGGCCTGGCAGCTGATCACCTCCAGCCGCCAGGTGCTGGTGTTCTTCTCCTTCCTGATCCTGTTCACCCTGGGTCTGTTCCTCCAGGATCCGATCCTGGAAGGCTATGGCGCCCAGGTGTTCGGACTTTCGATCGCCGCCCGCACCCAGCTCAATGTCTTCTGGGGTGTCGGCACCCTGCTGGGCCTGCTGCTCGCCGGCTTCTGGGTGGTGCCCAGGCTCGGCAAGCTCCCCACCGCCCGCCTGGGCTGCCAGATGATCGTCCTCACCCTGGTTCTGCTGCTGGGCAGCGGACTCACCGGCAGCGCAGCGGTGCTGCGCCTGGTGATGTTTCTCTTCGGCCTGGCGGCCGGAATCGGCACCAACAGCGCCCTCTGCCTGATGCTTGACCTTACCCTTCCCCAGGTTGCCGGCACGTTCGTGGGGGTGTGGGGTCTGGCCCAGGCCTTGTCGCGGGCTCTGGGCAAGCTGCTCGGCGGTGGCCTGCTCGATCTCGGCCGCCGCCTTTCCTTCGATGGGTCTGCCTACCCCGCCTATGCGCTGGTGCTGGCGGTGGAGGTGATCGTGGCGGCCGTCGCCCTCCTGCTGTTGGAGCGCCTTGATGTCCGCCAGTTTCGCCAGGACACCGGTCGCTCCCTGGAGCGGGTGCTGGCGCTCGAGGTGAGCCCATGACGACTTTCCCCGACCCTGGTGTGCATCCGGCCCTGCATGCCCTCGTCGATCGGGTGGCCGAGCGGCAACTGGCCGATTTCGGCCACATGGTGTCCAGCCTCAAGGCTGATGGCACCCTGATCACCGCCTGCGACCGCTGGAGTGATGCCGCCTTGGTGAGCGGCCTCGGGGAGCTGTTCCCCAACGATGGCGTGCTCAGCGAGGAGGGTGACAAGCGCGTGCCCTCCAGCGAGTGCTACTGGGTTGTCGACCCGCTCGATGGAACCACCAATTTCGCCGCCGGCATTCCCTACTGGGCGATCTCCCTGGCCCGCTTCCAGGGGGGGGTGCCCGTGCTGGCGGTGCTCGATGTTCCCCCCCTGCGCCAGCGGATCGTGGCGATCCGTGGTCGCGGCGCCTGGCGCAATGGCAAGGCCCTGCAGCCCCCGTCGCTCCAGCCCCATCCCGCCGGCTGCGCCTCCCTCTGCAGTCGTTCGATCGGCGTGCTTCAGAAGCTTCCCGACCGCCGCTTCCCCGGCAAGATCCGCATGCTCGGGGTCGCCAGCCTCAATCTCGTGAGCGTCGGCATGGGCCAGACCGTCGCCGCCCTGGAGGCCACCCCCAAGATCTGGGACCTGGCGGCGGCCTGGCTGGTGCTCCATGAACTCGACTGCCCCGTTCGCTGGCTGCAGCGCGATCCTTCCGGCATTCCCGCCGGCACCGACCTCTCCGAGACGGATTTTCCGGTGCTGGCCGCTGATCGCCCCGAAACGTTCAGCCGCTTCATCCCCTGGGCCGAGGCCCTTGGCGACGGCGGGGCTTGACGAGCGACTGACGCCTGCTATGTTTGAGATTGGCGCGGCCTTCAGGCTGTGCCAATCCCGCTCCAGCTTGAGCGTCAATCAATTTCCGGAAGTGGAAGGCGAGTGGCTTGAAGGTTAAGGAGGGGTGAACCGATCAGCTGCTAGGTTGATTGGGCCTGCAACGGGAGCCCTGAGGGTCCACGGAGCAGGTGCCTGCAAACGGAAGGACCTCCAGGTCCGTGATGTTGTAGGTTTCAGAGGTCGCCGCGAGGCGACAGCCGATGCCACCCCGCGAGGGGAAGTCGGCAGCACCTGGACAATCCAAGAAGTTTAGGAACTGACGCTTTCACTGCGTTGGTCCTGGTGTTTGCCGCTTCTTGCCGGAGCAGCCCTTGCATTTTGAATGTCAAGGGATGTTATGGCAGGAGTTGGAATGCTGGAGTGCCAACCGATACAGCAGTGAAGGTGTGAGGTCCCGTCAAAAGAAACACAGCGACAGG
>JBEIHT010000064.1:0-13576 GCA_040381155.1 Aphanothece sp. | reverse complement strand
CACGCCGCTGGAGCTGGTGCGTTGTTTCGGCGACAAGGCCGGCTTCGAGCAGGCGGTGCACGAGCTGCAATCGGCTCTCTATGCGGAGGCTGCCTGAGATGGCCGGCAGCACGGGATCGGCCCGCACCGTGGTGAAGGCGATTCAGGACATCATGCGCAAGGACGTGGGCGTCGATGGCGATGCCCAGCGCCTGGGGCAGTTGTGCTGGCTGTTTTTCCTGAAGATCATCGACGATCAGGACCAGGATCTTGAGGTGGCCCTGGATGGCTATGTGTCGCCGATTCCGGCGCATCTGCAGTGGCGCCACTGGGCGAAGGATGAGGAGGGCATCACCGGCGATCGCCTGCTGGAGTTCATCAACCAGGAGCTGTTTCCCTATCTGAAGGAGATGCCCCTGCGCGGCTCCCATCCCAACCGGGGCCAGGTGGTGCGCGAGGTGTTCGCCGGGGCGTACAACTACATGAAATCGGGCCAGCTGCTGCGGCAGGTGATCAACAAGATCAACGGCATTGATTTCAATAACCTGGCCGATCGCAAGCACTTTGGGGATGTCTACGAGCAGCTGCTCAATGATCTGCAGAGTGCCGGTAATGCCGGTGAGTACTACACGCCGCGCGGGGTGACCGGCTTTATGGTGGAGCGCATCGACCCGAAGCCCGGTGAGCTGCTGCTCGATACCAGCGGCGGCACGGGCGGCTTCATCACCTGCGCCCTGCGGCACATGCGCGAGCGCTATGTGAAAACGGTGGCGGATGAACAGGCGATGCAGGCGGCGTTGCGGGTGATCGAGAAGAAGCCGCTGCCGCATATTCTTTGCGTCACCAACATGCTGCTGCATGGGATCGAGGATCCCAGCTTCGTGAAGCACGACAACACCCTGGCCCGGCCCTACAGCAGCTGGGGCACGGCCGATCAGGTGAACATCATCCTCACCAATTCCCCCTTCGGCGGCGAGGAGGAAGACGGCATTCAGGACAACTTCCCGGCCCAGTTCCGCACCCGTGAAACGGCCGATCTGTTCCTGGCGTTGTTCATCCGCCTGCTCAAACCCGGCGGCCGCGCCGGCATCGTGTTGCCCGATGGCTCGTTGTTTGGCGAGGGCGTGAAGACGCGGCTGAAGGAAAAGCTGCTGGCCGAATGCAACCTGCACACGATCGTGCGGCTTCCCAATTCCGTGTTCCGCCCTTACGCCAGCATCGGCACCAACCTGCTGTTCTTCGAGAAGGGAATGCCCACCCAGGAGATCTGGTTCTACGAGCAGCGCGTGCCCGAGGGCCAGAAGGCCTATTCGATGACGCGCCCGATCAAGCAGGAGCACTTTGATGAGTGCGTGGCCTGGTGGGGAGGCCCGCAGCGCGAGGGCCGCGTGGAAACCGCGCAGGCCTGGCGCGTGCCAATCGCGCAGATCCAGGAGCGAAACTACAACCTCGATCTCAAAAATCCCCACACCAAGGCCGAAGACCATGGCGATCCCGAGGAGCTGCTGGCTGATCTGCAGGAGGCGGAGCGGCAGACGTCGGCGCTGCGCGATCAGCTCAAGGCGATCCTGGCGGAGGCGTTGCTGCGATGACCAACACCCAACCTGCAGACCAGGCCCAGGCTTCCGGTCTTTCTGCCTATGACGTTGCCGAGCATCTGCGAACGCCGCAGCAGAGAGCGGCCTATCTCGATGCCTGGCTTGAGGAGGCGCCTGATGATGTTGCCGGACTCGCCCGAGCCCTGGGCGATATTGCTCGGTCCAGGGGGATGTCGCAGGTGGCCAGGGAGGCGGGGCTCAGTCGTGAGAGTCTCTACCGCGCCCTCAGCGCTGAAGGGAATCCCAGCCTGGCGACCGTGCTCAAAGTGATCAACGCTCTTGGGTTGCAGCTGCATGGGAAGGCCACCGCTGCCGATGCCTGATTCACCATGCGCCTAGATGAGCAACACCTCTGCCTCGCTCATGGTTTCGGCCCATTGGCACCCCGCCAGGAGCTGCGATGAACACTGAACGCCTGCTGGCCCACTTCGAAACGATCAGTGAGGCGCCGGATGCGATCGCGCGGCTGCGGCGCTTCATTCTCGATCTGGCGGTGCGGGGGAAGCTGGTGGAGCAGGATCCGGAGGATGAGTCTGTCGATCTCCTGTTAGATGAGATTAAATCACGAATGAAGATGCTGCGACTAAAGCATGCCTTCTCAACCATTGATCCCTTAGAGATTCCGTTTGACAAGCCATCTGGTTGGAGTTGGTGCAGGCTGGGAGAAGTTTGTGAAAAGACTGGATCGGGGTCTACCCCTAGAGGTGGTAAGGATGTTTACAAGAGTTCTGGGGTTCCATTTCTTCGCTCCCAGAATATTTACAACGAAGGCCTCCGCCTCGACGATGTGGCGTTCATTGATGCTGAGACTCACCAGCGCATGGCGGGGACTCGGGTTCTGCCTTGTGACTTATTGTTGAATATTACGGGCGGCTCTATTGGGCGCTGCGCAAAAGTGCCGCTTGATTTTGGTGAAGCTAATGTCAGTCAGCACGTCGCCATCATTCGGGTAGCGGCGCGAGGAACAGAAGAATTTTTTCATTCTCTCATTCTTTCGCCATACTTCCAGGGTTTTGTAGACAAGAGCCAGACGGGAGCTGGAAGGGGTGGTCTCCCTAAGAATCGAATGGATGCCATTCCAATTCCCCTCCCCCCCCTCGCCGAACAACACCGCATCGTCGCCAAGGTGGACGAACTGATGGCCCTCTGCGACCAGCTGGACGCCGCCCGCCAGCAGCGCGAGCAACAGCGCGAACGCCTGGTGGCCGCCAGCCTGCAGCGCCTCAACCAACCATCCGAAGACTCCGCCAGCTTCCGCAACGACGCCCGCTTTGCCCTGCAGGTGCTGCCCTCGCTCACCACCACCCCGGCCCAGATCAAACAGCTGCGCCAGACCATCCTCAACCTGGCGGTGCGAGGGAAGCTGGTAGAGCAGGATCCGGAGGATGAGCCGGCTCATGATGCCTTACACAGGGTTCTTATAGAACGCGAGCTGAGTCCAGAAAGGCGCCGAATGAAGCAGCAAGAAGCTTCGGCATCAACTGCTGAGTGCCTGCTGGGTCCTGTGCCAGATGGATGGTGCTTTTCCACCCCTGATCAGCTTGCCAAAAATATCAAAAATGCTCTCACCATCGGCCCGTTTGGGAGCAGTCTTCTTAAGGCTGACTATGTTGAAAGCGGAGTACCACTGGTATTCGTGCGCGACATCCGCTCTGAATCATATGGCGGCCCAAATACGCGCTTTGTTTCTCCGGACAAGGCTGAAGAGCTTTCTGCGCACATAGTTCGATCAGGCGATCTGCTGGTCACGAAGATGGGAGATCCGCCGGGTGACACCTCAGTGTATCCATATGAGCTACCTCCCGCAATCATCACTGCTGACTGCATCAAGTTAACCCCGGATCTTGCCGTTGCCAGTGCTGAGTATTTACGCTACGCAATAAAGGGAAATTCGGTTGTACAGCAGTTTGCACGCATCACAGTTGGGGTTGCTCAGAAAAAAGTGAGCCTAGCGCGTTTTCGCACAATCAAAATCCCCCTCCCACCCCTCGCCGAACAACACCGCATCGTCGCCAAGGTGGACGAACTCATGGCCCTCTGCGACCAGCTGGAGCAGCGGCTCAACCAGGCCGATCAGCAGCGGCGACGGTTGCTGGAGGCGGTGTTGACGGAGGCGTTGACGGGGCCGGAGAAGGCCTTAGCTTCGGCAGGGAGTGCCTGACCATGCTCGAACGCATCCGCGTCCAGGGATTCAAATCGCTACGCGACGCCACGGTGGAGCTGGCGCCACTGGTGGTGCTGTTTGGGCCCAATGCTGCCGGCAAGAGCAATCTGCTCGAAGCGCTTCTGCTGCTCTCGCGGCTGGTGAGCGAGCGCACCCTCAGCGATGCGTTTGCGGAAGGCATCCGCGGTTACCCGCTGGAGGCCTTCACCCTTGCTGAAGGCGGCCTGGAGCAGCTGCTCCAAGGGCCCAATCCCCGCCTGAGGCTTGAGCTCGAGATGAGCATGGCGCAACCAGCGGCGAGCCGCCGCCGCCCTGACATTCTGTCTTACCAGGTGGAAGTGGCCATCGATCCTCAGTCCGGCAGGCTCTCTGTGAAGGATGAGCGGCTGGAGGATCTGACCGCCAACCGGAGGCCTCGCCATCGCAATCCTTGCCTGGAAAAGATGGTGCGCGAAAGGGATGGAGTCAGCACCGATGTGCTTGCGATCAGGCGGCAAGGCTCCCAAGGGCATCCCCACGAAGAGAGCCTCGGCCTTCCGCACACGATTGTCTCCAATCGCCAGTTCACTGGCTCGGATCGCTACCCCCTCTTCGATCATTTACACCAGGAAATCGGTTCCTGGCGCATCCTCTATCTCGACCCCACCCGTTCGATGCGTGACCCTCAGCCGCCGCGGGATGTCAGCGATATTGGCAGCCATGGTGAATGGATTGTTCCTTATCTGCACCGTCTGAAGATTCAACAGCCTCAGGCGTTTTCTGCCATCAAGCGTGTGATCGCGATGGCGATACCAGGTATCACGGACTTGCGCACAGAACTCAACGAAAAGCGTGGCGAGCTGGAGTTCACTGTGCAGATGGATGGTCTCTGGTTGCCCTCACGTGTGGTATCCGAAGGTACCCTTCGCCTGCTGGCGCTTTGTGCGATGGCAGCCAATCCTTTCCAGAAAGGGCTGGTGGCGTTTGAGGAGCCGGAAAATGGTGTTCATCCACGCCGCATCGAGGTGGTGACACGCTTGCTGGCGCGTGCTTCTCGCAGCCAGCAGGTGATTGTCACCACGCACTCTCCTCAGGTGGTGGTGGAGATGGTGCAGATGATCCGTAATGGTGAGCTCGATGCCAGCCAGGTTCGCCTGATTCGCTGCGCCACAACGGGTTCGGGTTCCAGCTACCAGTCGTTTGATCCCAAAGGACCATTATTTGATGAAGGCGACATCACCGAAGGGCTGAGCACGAGTGATGATGAGCGCGTGCTTGAGGCCATGACCATCGGAGGATGGTTGGATGGCTGATCGCTTGGTCATTGATGTCTTCTGCGAGGACAGCGGCCACGAAACCTTCCTGCTCAACCTCATCAAGGTGCTCGCTCTTAGTGCAGGGATCACGACCCCACGGCTGAGACCTCATTCGGCTCGCGGCGGGCACGGTCGTGCTATCGCCTCTCTGAAGAATTGGCAGCGTGCTTTGCGATCAGGGCAGCAGCCGCGCGGTGATGCCTTGTTGGTGCTCATCGACGCCAACAGCACTGGATGGCGGCCGATGGTGCGGCAGATCCAGGAGGCGGTCGATGCCTCTCTCTATCCCACGGTCTTGGTCGGTTGTCCCGACCCGCATGTCGAGGTGTGGTGCACGGCTGATCCAGAAGCCTTCCAGTCGCTGTTCAGTTTTCCGGTGCCCCAAGCCCCAGCGCGATCGGGGCGCCTCGTTTATAAGCAATGGTTGGCAGATGCTTTGGAACAGGCAGGTGTGATCGTGCTCGCCGACCCGATGTCTATCTGTCTGGATTTACTCCCGGCGATGGACATGGACAAGGCCTGCAGGAACAATGCTTCTCTCAATTATCTCGTTGTTCAGATCAGGGCCTGGCTGAACCGTTCTCGTTAGCGTGAACAATATGCCGCTGCTCTCGGATTCTGAGTCGGTTTGGCCGGAGAACCCCTGCTGCTCGCTGGAGCAGCAGCTCCACCTGGCCGGTCAGCAGCGCCGGCGGTTGCTTGAGGCGTTGCCGGGGCCTGAGAAGGCCGTGGCATCCGTGGCATGAGTCTGGCGGGGATGTGCAGCGGTTTTCTCGGTAGACTTACCCAACTCCAACAGAAGTGACCCTGCAAAGCCCAGGATGCGGATCGACAGCCTGCTGCTGCAGAGCTTCAAGGGCTTCACGCAGCGGGAGCTGACCTTTCACCCCCAGTTCAACCTGGTTGTGGGTGAGAACGGAACGGGCAAAACATCATTGCTGGATGCGCTCGCTGTCGCTGTTGGCAGTTGGTTTCTCGGCGTCTCTGGCGTCGATACGCGCCATATCTATCCCTATGAAGTACGCCTGCAGGGTTTCCCCTCCGAGGCGGGCACTTACTGGGAAGGGCAATATCCTTGTTTGATTGAAGCCTGTGGATTCGTCGGCCACCAGCCAATCAGCTGGCGACGCAGCCTGAATGGGTCCGGTGGCCGCACCACACGCATCGGGGCAACACACATCAAAACGCTGGCAGAGCAGGCGACGCGCGCTGTGCGTGAAGGCCAATCGATCAATCTTCCCCTGATCTCCTACTACGGCACAGGTCGCCTCTGGCTTGTGCCAAGAGAGCAAGGGCAAGTCAAGGAACCCCCCAGCAGCCTGCTCAATCAACAGCTGTCCCGATTGGATGGCTATAAAACAAGTGTTGATCCTCGCCTCTCGGTTACTGCGCTGACCCAGTGGCTTGCACGTCAATCCTGGCTCAGCTTTCAGCAAGGCGGCCAGGACAGTCAGAGCTTTCAGGCAGTGCGCCATGCCTTGGTCCAAAGCATCCCTGGCGCCGATGACCTGCATTTCGATGCCAAGCTCGGGGAAGTTGTGTTGCGCTTTGCCAATGGCGATCAACAACCTTTCATGAATCTCAGCGATGGCCAACGGGCCATGTTGGCGGTTGTGGGTGACATTGCCCAGAAGGCGGCTACTTTGAATCCCCATCTGGGTGCAGACGTTCTCACGGAAACCGAAGGTGTCGTGCTGATCGATGAACTTGATCTTCACCTTCATCCCATCTGGCAACGGCACGTGATTGAGGATTTACGCACTACTTACCCAAAGCTTCAGTTCTTCTGCACCACCCACTCGCCGTTCCTGATCCATTCGCTTCGCTCCGGCGAGGAGTTGTTGATGTTGGAAGGTCAGCCGACTGCAAGGCTCGGTGATCTCTCGATCACTGAGATTGCGGAGGGCATCCAAGGGGTTCCCGATACCCGCGTCAGCGCTCGCTATGCCGAGATGAAGAACGCCGCCATGGAGTATCTGCAGCTGCTCGCAGATCAAGGCCTTTCGCCAACAGAAAAATCGGCTGCTTTCAAGGATCAGCTGGCTGAGTCGATCTCACCCTTCGCCGATAATCCTGCCTTCCAGGCTCTCCTTGAGTTGGAGAGGCTTGCACGCCTGGGGGGTGGGTGATGCGTCCGATTCGGCGTGGTGCTTCACCCCGCTCTGGGGACTTCTCCAACTATCGTGATGCCCTTCCCGATCTGGTCAGCAGGTTGGGTTGTTATTGCAGCTACTGCGAGCGCCTTATCTCTGTTCAGCTAGCTGTCGAACATATTCAGCCCAAGGGCCTGCCCGCTTATCAAGCCTTGATCGGAAGGTGGGATAACTTCTTGCTGGCTTGCGTTGAGCGATGTTCTGCTCCCTGATCGCGACAATACCTTTTCGGCCTATCTCTACGATGCGGGCGGTGGCGTGCAGGTCTCCCGGAGGCTCAGCAGCTCCGAGCAGAAACTTGCCCTTGCCACCCTCACGCTTGTGGGTCTTCAGCAGCCAGGTCCCGCAGCAGCAGACGCCAACGGTCGCCTGATCGCCCTCGATCGCATCAAGCAGCGCCTTGAAGCATGGCTGATGGCGGAATATGCGCGGGACAACCTTCTTGCCTTGCGTCCAGGCGATGTTGTGGTGGTTGAGGCTCTGGTGCTTCTGGCGCAGAAGACTGGCTTTTTCAGTGTCTGGATGGAGGTGTTTCGGGCTGATCCCGCCATCCGCAATCGGTTGATCGATGCTTTCGCTGGCACCCGAGAAAGTGGTTGCTTTGACGCTCAAACCTCCGCTCCCGTTGCACCCGCCCCCAATCCAGATCAATTACCCCATGGAAGCATGCTCTGATTTGGCTGATTTCTTGTTGCTGATCAGTCCGAACTCATGGCCCTCTGCAACCCGCCGCCGCCGCCGCTCAGCCACCTCAATCTGCAGCGCCAGCGCTTGCTGAAGATGCTGCTGGCGGAGCCGATCCGCGGCTACCCCCGTCACCCCCCCCCCCGCCTGCTTCGGCCGGAAGCCCTCCTTCTCCAGCGCCGCCAGGGCGGGCGCCGCCTGATCGCCTAGCAGCGGCACCGGGCCGGCCGCTGCGGTCCGCTTCCGCTCGCCCATGTGGATTCGTCTTCACACCACAGGCACCACACCCTGGTTCGGTCACCATGGCGGTCGTTGCGATCCCCTGGCTCCATGGCTCCCCATTCCCGGTCCGGTGGCGGGTTCGGTGCAGATGCCAGCGGTGCTGTGTGGGAGGTGGGGCTGGTGGCGATGCCCGCCTTCGTGACCCAGGACGATGGCAGCACGGTGCGCCCCCTGATCGCCCTGGTGATGGAGGCCCGTGGCGCCATCCGCAGCTCGACGGTGGGGCCTGCCGATCAGCCGCTGCAGGCGCTGCAGCCGGCGATCGCCAACGCCCTGCACGACCCCCAGGCCCCCTGCCGCCCCGGCCCGCCCCGGCGGGTGGTGGTGAACCGGGCCGAGCTGCTCGAGCTGCTGCCGCCGCTGCTGCCGCCGGGGGTGCTGATCAGCCAGGGCGCTACCCCCCAGGTGGACCGGGCCAGCAAACTGATGCGCGAGCAGCTCACCGCCGGCGACGACGCTCTCGGCACCCAGGCGCTCTCCACCTACCTCACGGGCGACATCGGTCCGGAGGCGGTGGCGCGCTTCTTCGAGGCGGCCGCCGCCCTCTATCAGCGCCGTCCCTGGGAGCGGATTCCCGGCGATGGCCACCTGTTTCAGATGAGCTGCGGCGCTCTGGCGATCCAGGGTTGGGTGGGCTGCGTGATCGGCCAGCAGCGCGAGAACTACGGCGTGCTGCTGTTCCGCTCGCTGCAGGAGTACGACCGCTACGCGGCGCTGGGAGAACGCTTCGAGGCCGGCGATCGAAACGCCATGGACATGGCGCCGCCCCACCGTGCCATCAACTTCGAGGCCAGGGAGGCCATGCCGCGCTCCCTCCTCCAGGAGATCCGGCGCCACGGCTGGCCGGTGGCCGCCGGCGACGCCTACCCCACCGTGATGCTGATCGAGCCGCCGATGGCGCTCAGGCCGCCCCGCCGCGCCGATCTCCAGCAGCTGGAGGTGGTGGCCCTGGCGCTGGTGGCCTGGATCGAGGCCGAACCGCAGATCGAGCGGCTCTGGCAGCAGCCCGAGCCGAAACAGCGCCGCTTCCGGGTGGAGGTCGGCGGGGCGCGGCTGCCGGTCAGAATCGGGGCGGTGGTCGCCCCCGAGCAACCGCCTGAACCGGACCCCACGCCCGCGGCGTCCACGCCAGCCCCCCTGAAGGTGCCCGCCGCCCTGCGCGACACGGTGGACAGCCTGCTGGCGCGCCTCGATCCCTTCTGCGTCCGCCACCTCAACGACGACTACCGCGCCCTGATCCACGACGCCGTCGCCGCCCTGGCCCGCAAGCGTCCTTCACCCCTGCTCACGGGGCGCGAAAGCTCCTGGTGTGCCGGTGTGGTGCACGCCATCGGGTCCGCCAACTTCCTGTTCGATGCCTCCCAGAGCCCCCACTGCAGCGCCGCCACCATCGCCGATTTCTTCGGCGTGGCCACCAGCACCTGCCACAACCACGCCAAAAAGGTGCGCGACCTGCTGAAGATCGCCCCCTTCAGCCCCCGCTGGTGCCTGCCGAGCCTGCTCGAATCCTCCGCGATCCCCTGGATGCTGGAGGTGGATGGTTTCCTGCGCGACATCCGTACCCTGCCGATCGAGATCCAGCTGGAGGCCTGCGCCAGGGGGCTGATTCCCTACGTGCCGGCGTTGCGGGGTCAGCCGCGCGGTCGCTCTTGAGTGCCCATGGTTGCCTCTCCTCAGGCCCACGACGCCCACGGCCCGCCGCTGGCTCCGCAGACCGCTGGGGCGCAGCCCCTTCTCCCGCAGCACCATCCTGTGCAGCCCGGCATCGAGCGGCTGGCGGCGGTGCTGCTGGCCGCCGGCCGGGTGGCACCGGCCCTGGAGCCCGATGGCCAGGGCGGCCTGCTCGCCCGCTGGTGGCCGCTGCCGGCGCCGGAGGATCGCCCCTGGTTCGAGGCCCTGCTGAGCGATGAGGCGCCAGCGAGCCAGCAGGCTCTCGCCGAGGCTCTGGCGGAGGCTGTCGACCAGCAGGCGCGCCAGCGGCTGCGATCCTTCCGCGCCACCGCCACCGCCACCGCCCGCCGCCGCTCCGCCGGGCTCCCCTCGCTGGCGGAGGCCTGGCTCATCGCCCTCGCCGCCGACGACCCCCACCTGCCCGATGGCCTGAGCCCAACGCCCGCCGCTGAGGCCGCCCCCTCCCTGGCCCTGGTGGCCGGCTGGGTGGGTCAGGCCGTGGCCTCCGGCGGCGACCTGCGCCTGGCCCTGCGCTGCCACGAACCCGCCGATGGCCGCCGCCGCCTCTGGCGGATCGAGCTGCTGCTCGGGCCCACCGCCGATCCCAGCCTGTTGCTCCCCCTGGCCGACTTCTGGGCCGGCGGCACCCCGTTCCCCGCCACGGCCTTCGAGGCGGTGCTGCGCCAACTGGGGCTGCTCACCCGCCTGGCTCCCGAACTGGCCCCGCTTCTGCAGCAGGCCGCTCCGGCCCAGCTGGAGCTCCAGGAAGCGGAGCTGGTGAGCCTGGTGAGCCAGCGGGCCGCTCTGCTGGCCGAGGCCGGCCTGGCCCTGCTGCTCCCCAGCGGTCTGCGCCAGGTGTCGCGGCTGGGGCTGCGGGCACGGATCCAGCCCCCCCGCAGCAAACGCGCCGCGGCGGCTCCGGCGGGCTCCGGCGCCGGCCTCGATCTCTCCGCCCTGTTTCGCTTCGAGTGGCAGGCGGTGCTGGGGGATCAGCCGCTCACCCGGGCCGATCTCGAGGCCCTGCAGCGGGCCGCCGCCCTGAAGCGTCCGCTGGTCCGCCTGCGCGGCCAGTGGACCCTGGTGGATGCCGCCGCAGTGGAAGGCCTGCTGCGCATGGCGGGGCAGGCCGGGGAGGCCAGCGGTGCTGACCTGCTGCGGGGTGGCCTGGGCCTGGAGCGGCTGGATGTGCCGGCGGAGCTGGAGCTGGCCGGGGTGGAGGCGCCGGGGGCCTTCGGGGCCCTGCTGGCGGGGGATCTGCACGGCCGGGCCGAGGCCCTGCCCACCCCGGAGGGATTCGTGGGCGCGCTGCGGCCCTATCAGCAGCGGGGCCTCGGCTGGCTGGTGTTCCTCGGCCAGCTGGGGCTGGGTGCCTGCCTGGCCGACGACATGGGCCTGGGCAAGACCGCCCAGCTGATCGCCTCCCTGCTCGCCGATCCGTTGCAGGCCCCCACCCTGGTGGTGGCGCCGGTCACCTTGCTGGGCAACTGGCGGCGGGAGCTGGAGCGCTTTGCCCCGGGCCTGAAGCTGGCCGTGCACCACGGCCCCGAGCGGCCCCGCACCCTGGCGGCCCTGCGCCGCAGCCTGAAGGCCCTCGGCCCCGGCGGGGTGCTGATTGCCAGCTACGGCGTGCTCAGCCGCGATGCAGCCCTGCTGGCCAAGGTGGCCTGGGGCCGCCTGGTGTTCGACGAGGCCCAGCAGCTCAAGAATCCCCGCACCGCCATGGCCCGCGCCGCCGCCGGCCTCGGGGCGGAGCGGCGCATCGCCCTCACCGGCACGCCGGTGGAGAACCGCCTGCTGGAGCTGTGGGCGCTGCTGCAGCTGCTCAACCCCGGCCTGCTCGGCAGCCTGGCCCAGTTCCGCCAGCGCTTCGCCCTGCCGATCGAGCGCGATCACGACAGCGAGGCCGCCGAACGGCTGCGGCGGCTCACGGCGCCCTTCCTGCTGCGGCGCCTCAAGAGCGACCCCGCGATCCTGCCCGACCTGCCCGCTCGCATTGAACAGACCGAGCTGTGCAGCCTCAGTGAGGAGCAGGCCACCCTCTACCAGGCGGTGGCCGATGAGCTGCTGGAGCAGGCGGAGCAGAGCGAAGGCATCGCCCGCCAGGGGCTGGTGCTGGCCGGGCTGACGCGGCTCAAGCAGGTCTGCAATCACCCCGCCCACTATCTCGACGACGGCTCCGATCTGGAGGGCCGCTCCGGCAAGCTCAGCCGCTGCGAGCAGTTGCTGGCGGCGATCCTCGAGGCCGGCGAGCGGGCGCTGATCTTCACCCAGTACACCGCCTGGGGCGAGCGGCTCGCCCAGCACCTGGCACGCCGCAGCGGCGAGGAGGTGCTCTGGTTGCACGGCGGCCTCAGCCGCGGCCGGCGAGAGGAGCTGGTGGCCCGCTTCAGCGACCTCCAGGGGCCGCCCATGTTTCTTTTGTCGCTCAAGGCCGGCGGCACCGGACTCAACCTCACCGCCGCCTCCCATGTGATCCACTACGACCGCTGGTGGAATCCGGCGGTGGAGGACCAGGCCACCGACCGGGCCCATCGCCTCGGCCAGCGACGCACGGTGCACGCGCACAAGCTGGTCTGCAGCGGCACGGTGGAGGAGGGGATCAATGCGTTGATCCGCGGCAAGCGCGATCTGGCCGAGCGGGTGATCAGCAGCGGCGAGCAGGCCCTCAGCCAGCTCTCAACCGAGGAGCTGCGCCAGCTGATCCAGCTGCGGGATCGCCAGGGGGAGCGATGAGCATGCGTCACTCCCCCTCGCCCCGGCTGGCGGCCCGCCGATCGCCGCGGCGGGAACCGCTGGCCAGTCAGTGGTGGTCGCAGCGGTTCACCGCGGTACTGGAGGGCTATGGGCTGGGGCCGCGCATGGAGCGTGGTCGCCGCTACGCCCGCGGCGGGCGGGTGCAGGATCTGGTGGTGAAGGCGGGCCGGCTGGAGGCCAGGGTGCAGGGCTCCCGCGCCACGCCCTACCGGGTGAGCGTGCGCAGCGCTGCCCCTGGCAAGGCCCAGTGGCGGTCGCTGGAGGAGGCGATGGCGGCCCGCCTGGGCTGGACCGCCCAGCTGCTCAATGGCGAGGTGCCGCGAGATCTGGAGCAGCCGTTCGAGGCGGTGGGGGTGCCGTTGTTCCCGCGCCGCTGGGCCGATCTGCAGGTGCGCTGCGGCTGTCCGGACGACGCCGAGCCCTGCAAGCACATCGCTGCGGTGCTGTACGTGTTCGCCCTACGGCTCGATGAGGATCCCTGGCTGCTGCTGGCCTGGCATGGCCGCGACCGCGACCGCCTGCTGGCCAGCCTGCAGCGCACAGCGCCGCCTCCTGCCGCCGCCCGGGAGCTGCCGCCCTGGTGGCCGCCTGGCCTGCGAGCCCGGCCGGCGACCCGATTCACACTCCCCGACCCGCTGCCCCCCGACCCACCCGAGCGGGCGCTGCAGCGGCTGGGCCCCCTGGAGCTGCCCGGCCTGGCGCCGGCGGAGCTGGAGCGGCGCCTGGCGATGCTCTACCGCCAGCTGCAGGCCAGCGACGCCAATGAGGAGCCGGGCTGAATCAGGCTGAGCGGCCAGTGCCAGGGCCAGCTGGTATCGATACCAGCCAGCCGGCCCCCCTAGGCTGCCGTCACTGCATGCCGCCGCCGGTGACCGCCACCGTTCCCCCCGCCGCCGCGGGCACCGCCCCCGATCCCGCCGCCCTCGCCCCCGCGGTGCGGCCCGATCCCCTCGGCCGCTTCGGCCCCTACGGCGGCCAGTACGTGCCGGAAACCCT
>JBEIHT010000063.1:0-13688 GCA_040381155.1 Aphanothece sp. | reverse complement strand
CGGTCGTAGAGGTCGCCGGCGATCAGCACCACATCCACCTCCCCCTCCCGGGCGATCGCCGCGATCCGCTCCAGGGCCGCGGCCTGCTCCTCCAGCAGGGATTCACCGTGGAAGGAGCGCCCCAGGTGCCAGTCGGAGGTGTGCAGCAGCCTCATCCCGGGTCGTCCAGCAGCTGGATGCGGTACAGCACCTCCTCCAGGGCGTCGGCGGCCTGGAGGCCCGCCCAGCGGGGCGGATCCTCGGCGCTGCAGCAGCTGGGCACCGGCGCCAGCACGGTCCAGGGGCGGGCGTGGCAGAACTGCACCACGCTCAGACGCTCCTGGGCGCCACCTTCGGGGGCCACCACCCGGTGCCAGCCGGCCGGGATGCGGCCGTTGCTGAGCCGCTCCAGCATCAGACCGGTGTTGAGGATCACCCGCCCCGGCGGCGGCAGCGCCTCCACCCAGGTGCCGTTCACCTCCACCTGCAGCCCGGGGGCGGTGGCCCGGGGCAGGGCGGTGATCAGGTTGATGTCGGCATGGGCGGCGGCCCAGAGGTGGCCGCCGGGGGGGGCTTCGGCCATGGGGGGGTAGCGGATCGCCCGGCTGAGGGTGGGGGCCTCCTGGGTGATTTCATCGAAGAAGGTTTCCGCGCAGCCCATGCCGAGGGCGATCACCCGCAGGAAACGGCGCTGCAGCTCCGCCAGCTCGCGATGGAAGCGCCGCAGCACCGGGCCGATTCCGGGCACCGCCGCCTCGGGCAGCACGGGCTCGGGGTAGAGCATCGGGTAGCGGCGCCGCAGCGGATGGGCCGGCGGCAGGGGAGCCCCCCAGTTGAGCATCTCCTTCCAGTCGGCATGGGCGTGGCCGGCGGCCGTTTCCACCAGCAGCCCGGTGTAGCCGGTCTGGCCGCTGCTGCCGAGGGCCCGGAAGCGGGCCTTCTCCTCCACCCCCAGCCGGAAGAAGCTCTCCAGGTGGGCGTAGGCCTCATCGAGCAGGGCCTCGCTGAGATCGCTGCGGGCGTAGACGAAGCCGGTGGCCAGGCTGCGACGCACGCCGTCGACCACCGCGGCCCGCTGGGCCTCGCCACCTCGCTCGAAGGCCAGCAGGTCGACATCGAGGATCCCCTCGGCGCCGGAGCCTGATCGGAGGCGGGCGGGGGGAGAGGCGCCTGGGGACTCCATGGGGACGCGGGGGAACCGTCGGCTCGCAGGCCAGCGTTGCATGGGCAGTACGAGCGTACTAGCATCGTACACACGTACCACTGCTTCCCCATGTCCGCCGCCACCAGCCCACCCCCCACCTGCCTTCCCGCCACCAGCTCGCCCGCCCCCCGCCCGCTCGCCCCCGCCGGCATCGATCCCGCCGTCGAGCCCCTGCGCCGCGCCAATCCCCACCGCTACCGCGATGTCCGCCCCGGCCATCTGGCCGTGGTGGCCGGCAGCGGCCGCCCCTGGTTCATCGGCCGCGTCTGCGCTGTCACCCCCCGCCCCTGGAGCCGCACCCCCTCCTTCGTGCAGGTGATCAATGTCGACAGCGGCGATGTGGAGCGGATCCCGGCCCCCTGGATCGTCGCCCTGATGAGCGACCGCACCCCGGCCTGAGCCCTGCCGGTCAGTCAGCACCGGCTCCGGGGCGCGGCGTTGCGGCGAAGGCCTGCCGCAAGCGGGGCAGGTCGTCGCAGAAGGGGGGCCGACCCATCTCCGCCGGGGATTCCAGCCGCTTGCCGTGGCGCCGCTGCACCGCCTGCAGCCGCTGGGTGATGGCGCACTGGGCCGCCACCCAGCGCAGCAGCGGTTCACGGCCGCGGGGCGGCGGGCCCAGGGCCTCCGACTCCCGCACCAGCGCGCCGAGCTCATTGGCCCAGAGCGAGAGGGTCACCGGACCGTCGGGGGGGCGCCGGCCCCGGGTGAGGGCCGCCTGCTCCCAGGCGCTGCGCCGATCCGGCAGGAACAACACCAGCAGGGTGAAGGCGATCACGCCGCCGCCGAGGGCCAGCCAGGGTCGGCGGCGGCGCCATGCTGGCCTGGGCGGAGCGGGCGAAGGGGAGCCCAGCGGGATCGCAGGCGGCTGCCGGCCTGCTTAGCGCCGCTCGAGTGCCGCCGGCAAGCCGGGGCCTCAGGGCCGCCGGAGGGGAGGATGTCGTCCTTCGGATCTCCGCGGTGCTGCGCTTCGCGGTCGAGTTGCTGCCCTGCCTGCTGCTCGGCCTTGGCCTGGGGCGCTGGCGGCCCGGGCTGCCCGCGCGCCTGGCGCCGCCCCAGGTGCACTGGGGCGTGCCGATCTCGATGGGGGGCCTGCTGCTGATCCGCCTGCTGCCACCGTTGCGCCAACGCCTGGGGGCGGGCACCCTGCAGCTGGGCAGCGTCATGGGCAACACCGCCTACTGGGGACTGCCGGCGGCCCTCGCCCTGCTGCCCCCCGCCGCCCTCACCCACACCATCAGCTACGACCTAGTGGGCACCCTGGTGACCTGGAGCGTCGGCCCCCTGCTGGCGGAGGGCACCCCCGCCCGGCCCCGGCCGCTGCTGGCCCTGCTGGTGCAGCTCACCCCCTGGCACCAGAGCCTGGCCGCCCTGCTCTGGTGGCCGGCCCGGGCGGTGCTGCTGGTGGCGTTGACGCTGGTGGGCATGCGGCTGGGGGTTCTTCTCAGCGCAGGCCAGGTGGGGCGGGCCGGCAGCAGCAGCAGCGACGGCCTGGTTCTGGCGATGGCCTGCAAGTTGCTGCTCCTGCCCGCCCTGCTGCTGCTGGTCACCGCCCTGCTGCCCCTTCCCGAGCTGGTGGGGGACGCGGTGGTGCTGCAGGCCGCTGCGCCCACGGCGATTTCCGTGCTGCTGATCGGCGAGGCGGCGGAGGCGCGGGGCCGACGGGGGGAGGCGGCTCCAGCGGCGGCCCTGGTGCTCTGGAGCACCCTGGCGGCCCTGGTCACGGTGCCGCTGTGGGGGCTGCTGCTGGCGAGGCTTCCCCCCGGCTGAGGCGCCCCAGGGTTTCGCGGGGACGCTCCCCGAACAGTTCGCGGTAATCGCGGGCGAAGTGGCCGGCGTTGTGGAAGCCCCACTGGGCGGCCAGATCCTGAATGCGAGCGCTGTCGCTCTCATGGCGCAGCAACTGGGCGTGCACCCCGTGCAGACGGCGGAGCTTGATGTAAGCCATCGGACCCATGCCCAGGTGCTCGCGGAAGCCGCGTATCAGGCTGCGGCGGCTCGCGTAGACCCGCGTGCAGAGGTCCTCAAGAGTGATGGGTTGGCCGGGATTCTCGCGCGCCCAGCTCTCCACCAGCTTCACCAGGTCGATGCGGGCGGGTTCGCGCTCACGACCGCTCCGGCGCTCCAGGCCATCCACCAGGGCGTCGAGCACGAGAGGCAGCAGATCGGCGGCCAGCCGGCGCTGCTGCTCCAGGCTGGCCAGCAGCGCCGGCTGCTCCAGCGCCAGTCGGAACAGGGTGTTCAGGAAGCCGCGCAGGTCGCCCAGGCGAAGCGGGTCGAGCGACACCCAGTTGTGCCGCACCAGCGGCCGCTCGAGGTCGGGGCATCCGAGTCGCTCAGCGTTCGCGAGCAACCTGCCGCGATCGATGCGCAGCAGGGCCAGGCCATAGCGCTCAGGGGTGACCAGGTGCACCTCCCGGAACGGATCCAGGCCGTAGACCGCCTGCTCCGGCAGCTCCAGCCCATGGGCCTGCAATCCCACGGGGCCAGGGCTGATCGGCGCCATCGACAGGCCGAAGGCGAAGCAGTGCTGGGGTTTGGCCCCGATCGCCAGCACCGGCCGCGTCAGCCTCAGCTGCAGCACCTGCATGTGCTCCAGGGGCACCACCACCCCCTCCGCCCGGAAGGGTCCGGGGCGGATCTGCACCACCTCCAGATCGAGGCCCACCTGCCGCAGCAGCGCCTCGAACGCTTCGATGTGGGAGCAGGCGAAGCGGCGTGGAGACCAGCGTGGGGAGGCGTCGACCACGGCGGAGACGGGGCGGGTCCGGGGGGCGCCAGATTGCCACACTCAAACTGGCTGCGCCGCCAGGATGGCCGGGCTCACTGTTCAGGCTGCGCCTGGCCATGGCCGGATCTCCCGCCCGCTCCTCGAGCCCAGCCCTGGCCCGTCTCGGCGCCAACGCGGCCCTGCCGCTGCTGATCCTGGCGCTGCCCTGGGGGCTGGAGCTGATCGATCAGCTGGTCTTCGCTGGCACCTTCAACCTGCCGATGGTGCGGGGCGGCCCCTTCCTCGGGGTGTTGACCGCCCCCTTCAGCCATTCGGGCTTCGGCCACCTGCTGGCCAACAGCCTCTGGTTCCTGCCCCTCTCCTGGCTGGTGCTGCTGCAGGGGCGCCGCGACTACCTGGCGGTCTGGCTGGGGGTGCTGCTGATGGCGATCCCGGTGTGGCTGTTCTGGCCGGTGGGCAGCCACGGTCTTTCCGGCGTCAACTACGGCCTGCTCGGCTACCTGCTGCTGATCGGCTGGCTGGAGAAGCGGCCCCGCTCGCTGGCCCTCTCCGCCTTCTGCCTGGTGGCCTACGGCGGGGTGCTGCCCAGCCTGCTCCCCTTCCTCACCCCGCCCGGGGTGAGCTGGATCGGCCATGCCACCGGCTTCCTGGGGGGCGTGCTGGCGGCCCTGGCCATTCACCGCGAGCCCTGAGCCATGCTGATCGCGGCCCTGATCCAGCTGCAGGGGGCGCCCCTCTCCGGTGGTCAGGCCACCGGCGGCGTCCTGCTGCCCCTGGAGCGGGCCGAGGGGGGCGACACGCCCGTGCTCAGCTTCCGCAGCGGCACCACGGTGGTGCGCCTGCTGCTCGACACCGGCGCCTCCTCGACGATGGTGACGCCCGCCCTGGCCCGCCGGCTGGCCCTGGCAAGCCAGCCCCTGCCCCCCCGATCCGCCGGCCTGGCCGGAGGCGGCGACGATTGCGACCTCCCCCAGCCCCGGCGCACCGCCCTGCCGCCGCTGACCCTGGGCGGACTGCGGCTGGAGGGGGTGGAGGCGCTGCTGCTGCCGATCGCCGCCCTGCCCCCGGGGGTGGATGGGGTGCTGGGGGTGCCCAGCCTGCGGCGCCTGCCGGTGTGGGTGGATCCCCGCGCCGGCCAGCTGGCGCTTGGGCCTGCAGCGCTGCGGGCGGCCGCCGGGGCGGGGGCGCCGGCCCTGGGGCTGCCGCTGCGGCTGCATCGGGGTGTGCCCCTGCTCAACCTTCGCGGCGAGCGGGGCGCGATCCCCGCCCTGGCGGACACCGGCGCCGAGGGACTGTTCCTCAGCCCCGCCCTGGCCGGCCGGCTGCCGCCCCTGGGGGCACCACAGCCCCTGCGACTGGTGGGGGTCTGCGGGGAACAGATGGTGAGCCGCCGGCCCTTCGCCGGGCTGGGCCTGCCCGGGGAGCCCCCGGCCGCTGCCGCGCGGCCCCTGGAGGGGATTGTCACCGCCAATCCGGTGTTCGCCCAGCTGGGGGTGGAGGCGATCGCGGGTCAGGAGCTGCTGCGGCGGCGCCCCCAGCTCTGGCGGCTCGACGCCCCCGCCCCCCGCCTGCTGCTCTGGTGAGCTGCCTGCCTATGGATAGCAATCGGGCACGAAGAACTGCTCGTTGTGGGGGGGGCGCTGGTAGTTGCCGCCGCTCTTGCGGGGGGGCAGCTTGATCGCCTCGGGGGTCATGTCCTCGTAGGGCACCTTGCTGAGGATGTGGCGGATGCAGTTGAGCCGGGCGCGGCGTTTGTCATCCGCCTCGACGGTGAACCAGGGGGCCTCCGGGATGTTGGTGTGGGCAAACATGGCGTCCTTGGCCTTGGAGAACTCCACCCAGCGATCGCGGGATTCCAGGTCCATCGGGCTGAGCTTCCAGCGGCGGGCCGGATCCTTCAGGCGCGAGCGGAAGCGGGCCTCCTGCTCCTCGTCGCTCACCGAAAACCAGTACTTGAGCAGGGTGATGCCGCTGCGCACCAGCATCCGTTCAAACTCCGGGCAGGATTGATAAAACTCCTCCACCTGGGCCGGGCTGCAGAAGCCCATCACCTTCTCCACCCCAGCCCGGTTATACCAGCTGCGGTCGAAGAGCACGATCTCACCGGCGGAGGGGAAATGCTCCACATAGCGCTGGAAATACCACTGGGTCCTCTGCTGGTCGGAGGGGGTGCCGAGGGCCACCACGTTGCAGCCCCGGGGGTTGAGCGGCTCGGTGACCCGCTTGATCGTGCCCCCCTTGCCCGCGGCGTCCCGCCCCTCGAACAGCAGGATCAGCCGATAGCCGACGTGCTTGATCCAGTACTGCATCTTGACCAGCTCCACCTGCAGGTGGGCCAGTTCCTTCTCGTAGAGCTTGCGATCGAATTTCTGGAGACCCCCCTCGCCGGGCTCCTGCACGTCCTCCAGCAGCTGGGAAGGCCTGTAGAGATCGTTGCCGTTGCCCGGAGCTGCGCCGGGCTCGGGCGGGGGTGAGGCGCTGCGATGGCGATGTTTGGTTTTGCCCATGGGGAGTTCAACGCAGGTTTCTCTGGTTTGGCAACCCCCCCCAGCGCTCTGCCGCAGCCCTGGCCACCGGTTCAGGAAAAAAGGGAATTTCTTCCAGGGAGGCTCGTGGATCGTGGCCAAGGCTCCGATCCAGCCATGGGAGGAGGGGGGGCTTCAGCCGCCGGCCAGGAGGCTGGGGGCTTCCGGAGCCCACTGGGCGATCAACTGCTCAAGCCGCACAAGCTGGTAGCGGGTCTGCTCGTTGGGGCTGCGGAGGTACTGCTGGCGCAGCGCCGTGAGCCGGGCTTCAAGGGAATGGAGGACGGGGTGGTCGTTATGCATGGGGGAAACCGATGCGGCTGCGCTTCCGGCCGCCGATGGGGGCGGGGCTGGAGGGGGCGGTGCTGGAGGGGGCGGTGCTGGAGGGGGGGGCGGTGGAGGAGGCGCGGCCGGCCTGCACCAAAATCTTAAACGAATCTGGAGATTGCGACAGCCACCGCTGCGCGCCCATACCACAGGCGGCGAGCCGGTCTGTATAGGTTGACAGCATGGACCTCACGCCGTTCCTCGAAAGCCTGCAGGGGGCCACCCTCGATGAAGTGCTGCTCTCCGTGGCGGTGCAGGGCAAGGTGGCGATCGCCATGAAGGGTCGCTTTCTGCTGCGGGCGGTCTGCGAGAGCTTCCAGGACCGCAGCCGCATCGGCTGCGCCGTCACCGAGCAAGGCGCCTGTCTGGCCTATCTGGCTCGGGAGCCGTACGAACTGCTGATCTGCACCGACCACCTGGAGAGCGGCAACGGCTTCGAGCTGGCCCGCCAGGCCCGCGAAGCCCAGCCCGAGATCAAGATCGTGGTGCTCGCCCTGGGGGATGTGATCCCGGCGGAGTATGCCGAAGCCCCGTGGCTGGAGGCGGTGGTGGCGGAAGCGGATGTGGTGGATGACCAGCGCCCCCTCCAGGCGGCCGTGATGGCGGTGATGGGCCATCACTCCTACCGGAGTCCGTCCCTGCGCAGCGGCAGCCTGCCCTACCTGAGCTGCCCGCGCCTCACGCCGCGGGAGTACCAGGTGCTCGATCTGCTCGCCAGCGGCCTCAGCGACCGGGAGATCGCCCGAGAGCTTGTGGTGAGCGAGGAGACCGCCCGCACCTACACCAAGCGCCTGCTGCAGACCCTCGACGTGAACAACCGCCTGCAGGCCGTGCTCAAGGGCATGCGCTGCGGCATGGTCCAGCTCTGAGGCCCATTGTCCCCGGATGGGGGGAGCGGCCAGCGGCGGGCGCGGCGGAGAGTGAAGCAGTCCGAGAGCTGGTCCCCCAGCGATGACCCTCTCCCCCCAGCGGCCGGAGCCCACGGTGCCGGCCTCCGCCAGCGAACGGCTGACCATCGGCGAGCTAGAGGCCAGCTACTCCACCTATTGCAAGGCCCTGCGCCTGCTGATCCGTGAGGGCCGCAGCCTGGCCCGCATCCAGCGCACGGTCTGCTGGCAGCGGCTGGAATGTCTGCACCGCTGCCTGCCGGGGCAGTACCGGGAACCGGCCTATCTGTATCTGCTGCTGCGTCGCGAGCTCGGCGGCGACCGGGCCTGAGCCGCCAGCGGCCCTGTCCGCCATGAACAGAGAAGCGCTTCCGTCGGGCTCAACATTGGGCCCCATGCTGTTGGGACAACGTGTCTGAACCGGGCCTGATCGAAGCCGCCGATCTCGCCCGGCTCAACGCTCGGCGAGACACTCCGGCCTGGCGACAGCTCGGCCTGCACCTGGCGGTGCTGCTGGTGGGTCTGGCGTTGTGGGGGGCACCCCGGCTGGGGCTGTCCGCCGCGGCCGGAATCCCCTGGCCCGTGCAGATCCTGGGGCTGCTGCTGCTGGGCTGGGGCCTGGCCTTCGCCTTCTGCGCCCTGCACGAATGCAGCCACCGCACGGCCTTTGCCAGCCGGGCCCTGAACGACCGGGTGGCCTGGTGGGCGGGGGTGCTGAGCTTCTACAACGCCGATTTCTACCGCCGTTACCACCAGTGGCACCACCGCTGGACCCACCAGAGCGGCCTCGACCCCGAGCTGGAGGACGCCCCGCCCACCAGCCTGGCCCTGTATCTGCTGGAACTCAGCGGCCTGCACTGGTGGCTGGGCAAGCTGCGGGGCCATGGGGCCGCCCTGCGGGGTGACTTCGGCGAACGGCCTTACATCCCGGCGGAGGCGGCACCGGCGATCACCGCCTCCCTGCGCCGGCAGTTCGGGCTCTACGCCGCGCTGCTGGCGGCCTCCATTCCCGGCGGCAACGGCGCGATCCTCTGGCTCTGGCTGCTGCCGCTGGCGGTGGGCCAGCCGCTGCTGCGCTTTGTGCTGATGGCCGAGCACCAGGGCTGCGCCTTCGGCCCCGACGGACTGAGCAACACCCGCACCACCCTCACCCTGGCGCCGCTGCGGCGGCTGATGTGGAACATGCCCTTCCACGCCGAGCACCACCTCTACCCCTCGCTGCCCTTCCATGCCCTGGCGGCGGCCCACCGGCGGCTGGCCCCCCGGTTGGTCCACTGCGCCCCCGGCTATCTGGCGGTGCACCGGCAGTTGCTCGCCGATCTCCGGTCCTTGGCCCCATCCCCCCGGGACCCGGCGCTGGCGGCCCCGGGCCGATGAGCCCTCCGGCGGATCGGCGCTTCCGCCTCGGTGACTTCCGCCTCGCTGGCGGCCGGGTGCTGGCGGACGCCCAGCTCTCCTTCCGGGTACATGGTCAGCCCGATGGCCGGGGCGGCAACCTGATCCTGTACCCCAGCTCCTACGGCGGCTGGCCCGACGACCTGGCCTGGCTGGTGGGGCCCGTGCTCGATCCGACGCGCTGGTGCGTGGTGCAGGTGAGTCAGTTCGGCGGCGGCTGCTCCAGCAGCCCCAGCAACAGCGCCATGGGTCTGCGGGAGAGTGGTTGGAGCCTGAGCCATGTCGACAACGTGCGCGCCCAGCGGCGGCTGCTGGAGGAGGAATTCGGCGTCGAGGCGCCGGCCCTGATCTATGGCTGGTCGATGGGGGCCCAGCAGGCGTACCACTGGGCCGTGCTCGAACCGGAGCGCACGGCGCGCCTCTGCTGTGTCTGCGGCACCGCCCGCACCACGCCCCACAACCGCCTGTTCCTGCTCAGCCTGCGCCAGGCCCTCACCGCCGATCCCGCCTGGAACGGCAGCGGTTTCGATGGGGTGCCGGAGCGGGGCCTGCGCACCTTCGCCCTGATCTACGCCAGCTGGGCCGCCAGCCAGGGGTTCTACCGCCGCGGGCGGCATCGGCAGCTCGGCTTCGCCGATGTGGACGACTATGTGGAGCGGTCGTGGCTGCCCACCTACCGCCGCCACGATCCCCATGACCTGGTGGCGATGCTCGATGTCTGGCTGGCCAACGACGTGGCGGTGGCCGCGGCCCTGTTGGCGCCCGGGGCCGATGACCCGGGGGAGTGCGCCCTGGCCGCGGCCCTGGGGCGCATCCGCGCCCGGACCACCGTGCTGGCCGGCTCCGACGATCTCTACTTCCCCCCCGCCGACTGCGCCGCCGAGGCCGCCCTGATCCCCGGCGCCCACTTCGAGATCCTCGAATCCGAGCTGGGCCACCGGGCCGGCAACCCCCGCGACGCGCCGGTGGAGCAGGCCCGGTTGCGCGCCGCCGTGGAGCGGCTGCTGGCCGACTGAATCCCCTGCCCTGCGCGGCCCACCCCCCGTGCGATCCGCCCCCCTCCCATGACCGACCTGGCCCGCTTCGCCGCCGACCGCGGCATCCGCCACTATCTGTTCTCCTTCTGCGACCTGTTCGGCGTGCAGCGGGCCAAGCTGGTGCCCGTGGCGGCCGTCGCCGAGCTGGCCGGCAGCGGGGCGGGCTTCGCGGGCTTCGCCGCCTGGCTGGCCATGTCGCCCGCGGATCCCGATGTGCTGGCCTTCCCCGACCCGCGCAGCCTCACGGTGCTGCCCTGGCAGCGCCAGGTGGCCTGGGTGGCCACCGATCTGCGTCAGCGGGGGGAGCACCTGGAGCAGTCGCCGCGGCGGGTGCTGCAACGGCAGATGGAGCGGGCCGCCGCCCGGGGCCTGCAGCTGCGCACCGGGGTGGAGGCGGAGTTCTTCCTGATGGATCCCGATGCCGACGGCATCGCCGATGCCCGCGACCGCCAGAGCAAGCCCTGCTACGACCAGATCGCCCTGATGCGCCACTACCCCCTGATCGCCGAGCTGATCGAGGCGATGGAGGAGCTGGGCTGGCACCCCTACCAGGCGGACCACGAGGACGCCAACGGCCAGTTCGAGCTCAACTGGAGCTTCGCCGATGCCCTGACGACGGCGGACCGCCACGCCTTCTTCCGGGTGATGGTGGCCACCCTGGCGGAGCAGCACGGGGCGCGGGCCAGCTTCGCCCCCAAGCCCCTGCCGGAGCTCACCGGCAACGGCGCCCACCTGCACCTGTCCCTCTGGGACGGTGCCGGGCAAAACCTGTTCCACGACCCCGGCGGCGAGCAGGGGCTCTCCCCGCTGGCCTACCACTTTCTCGGCGGCCTGCTGGCCCACGCCCCAGCCCTCTGCGCCCTCACCAATCCGGTGCCCTCCAGCTACCGGCGCCTGGCGCGGGCCCACACCAGCTCCGGCGCCACCTGGTCACCGGCCTGGATCAGCTACGGCGGCAACAACCGCACCCACCTGGTGCGCATTCCGGACAACCAGCGGCTGGAGCTGCGGCTGGCCGACGGGGCCGCCAACCCCTATCTGCTGCCGGCGGCGGTGCTGGCGGCCGGCCTCGACGGCGTGGAGCGCGAGCTCTCGCCGGGTCGCCGCGATGACAGCGACACCTACGCCACGCCCCCCGATCCCAGCAGGACGCGGCCGCTGCCCGCCAGCCTGGCGGAGGCGCAGGACGCCTTCCGCCAGGACGAGGTGCTCCGCGCGGCCCTGGGGGACGCCTTCTGCCAGGCCTGGCAGGCCGTTGCCGGCGGCCGCGGCGACGACTGAGGGCTTCAGGGCCCGGAATCAGGGCCGCTCAGAGCCCCTAGGCTTCGCCGAACGACACCTGGCCGATGGGCGCGGTCGCCTTCGAACTGCTTGCGATCCTGCTGCTGATCATCGCCAATGGGGTGTTCTCGGGCGCCGAGATCGCCGTGGTCTCCTCCCGCCGCGTGCGCCTGGAGCAGCAGGCGGAGAAGGGCGACCGCCGGGCCCGGGCGGCCCTGAGCCTGTCCCGCGCCCCCAACGATTTCCTCTCCACCGTCCAGATCGGCATCACCCTGATCGGCATCCTCAGCGGTGCGGTCGGTGGCGCCACCCTGGCGGGCCGGCTCCGGCCACTGCTGGAGGCCATGCCGCTGCTGCGGCCCTGGAGCGAGGCCCTCAGCCTGTTCGCCGTGGTGGCGCTGATCACCTACCTCTCCCTGGTGATCGGCGAACTGGTGCCCAAACGCATCGCCCTCAGCGACCCGGAGCGGGTGGCCTGCGCCCTGGCCCGGCCGATGCGCGGCCTTGCCCGGGTTTCCGCGCCCCTGGTGCACCTGCTGGGCCTCTCCACCGACGGGTTGCTGCGGCTGCTTGGCGTGCGTCCCTCCGGCGAGCCGGAGATCACCGAGGAGGAGATCAAGGCCCTGATCCGCCAGGGGGCCCAGACGGGGGTGTTTGAGGAGGCGGAACACGAGATCGTGCAGCGGGTGCTGCGGCTGGCCGACCGATCGATCCAGGCCACCATGACCCCCCGCCCCGAGATCGACTGGCTCGACAGCGAGGCGACGGAGGAGCAGAACCTGCGCACGATCCTGGAGGGCAACCACGCCCGCTTTCCGGTGGGGCGCGGCAGCCTCGATGCCTGCCTGGGGGTGATCCGCGGCCGGGCCTTCCTGGCGGCCCGCCTCGAGGGCCGGCCGGTGGATCTGGAGGCCCTGCTGCAGCCCCCCCTGTTCGTGGCCGAGAACGCCCGCGCCCTGGCGGTGATCGAGCAGTTCAAGCAGACGGGCGTGCACATCGCCCTGGTGACCGACGAGTACGGCGGCATCGAGGGGCTGGTCACCCTCAACGACCTGATGGAGGCGATCGTGGGCGAGCTGCCCTCCGCAGAGGATGCGGAGGATCCGATGGTGATCGTGCGGGAGGACGGCTCCTGGCTTCTGGATGGCGCCCTGACCATCGGCGCGTTCATGGAGCTGGCGGAGCGACCCGACTGGTCGGAGGCGCAGACCGGCGGCTTCCACACCCTCGGCGGCTTCGCCATGCACCGCCTCGGGCGCATCCCCCGGGCTGGCGAGCATTTCGCCTGCGATGGGTTGTCCTTTGAGATCGTCGACATGGATGGCAACCGGGTCGACAAGCTGCTGGTGCGGCCTGAGCCCCAGGGCGAACCCCGCGACTGAAGCCCCCGGCCCCTGGATGTCCGGGCACGACGATCAGCGGCGGCAGCGCCGGGGAATCGGCATACCATCACCTCAAGACATTCGGCGCCCTGCCGCGCCTGCCCCCATGCTCGTTGGCGAGGTGTTCCTGGAAACGATGGCCACCGGGATCATCACCCAGGAGGAGATCGACTGGCTCACCACCCAGCAGGGCAGCTTCAACCGCGAGGAGGAGGCCAAGGCGCTCCAGATCGGCCGCCTGCTCGACGCCGGTGAGATTCAGATCGGCTGCCGGCTGCTGGGCAAGGCGTCGGCCTGAAGGGCGCCGCCGCAGCTGGAGCCGGCGCCGGCGGTGCAGCCGAAGCAATGGCTGGCGGTGACGATCGGCGCGCCAACCGGATCCCAGTCCAGCAGGTCGCGCAGGTGGGCGCGATTGCCGGGCGCCAGGCCCAGCTGCAATTGCTGGTTGAAGTCGCAGTCATGCAACCGCCCCTGCCAGTCGACGCTGATCAGGCTGCGGCACATCACCGCCGCCAGGTTGTCGTCCCGGTGGGCGGCCCGCAGGCTGTCGCGGTAGTTCGCGAGTTCGCCGCTGCGGGCCAGCGCCGCCGCGAAGCGCTGGATCGGCATGTTGGCCAGGGCGAACAGGCCGTTGAAGCGGATGCCGTAGCGCTCCGCCAGCTCGCGCCGGTAGTCGGCCTCCAGGGCGGCCTGGGGCGGCGGCAGGCGGGGGCCCTGGGGGTTGTACACGAGCTGCAGCTCCAGGCCGCTGCCCGGCTGGCCATAGCCGAGGGCGTTGAGCCGCCGCAGGCCGGCGAGGCTGGCGGCGAACACCCCATCGCCCCGCTGCCGGTCGACGTTGTCCTCCAGATAGCAGGGCAGGGAGGCCACCACCTCCACCCCCTCGCCGGCCAGGAACTCGGCCAGATCCTCCTGGTCAGGTTCCGAGAGGATCGTGAGGTTG